>NZ_NTGM02000001.1:0-330324 GCF_002289235.2 Streptococcus sp. FDAARGOS_256 | reverse complement strand
AGAAAGAGATGCAAAGGCAACCAAATCTGTTGGCCCAAGTGCCGCTCCAACTGCTAAACAGGCAGCTAAAGGAAGAGTCATCCAAAGGAAGTGAGCCATGCCCCCCAAGCTTAAGGTCGAGATAAAAATCACAGGAAAAATCAGAAAGACAACAATCCGCCAATGCTTCAAAATGGACGTAATATCCGCTTCTTCTGCCTCCCGGAAAAGTAAGGGACCAATAACCATGGCCAGAAACAGCTCTGTATTGAGATGAAAGTCCGCATCGGGAACAAATAAACCAATCCCAATCCCCAAAAGGATTTGCACAAGAGGAAGGGGTAAAAAAGGGAGAAGTTTATTGGTCGTGGTTGAAATGATTAAGACAAATAAAAATAGAATCAAGTAAATGAGTAATTCCACACAATTCCTCCTTAATCTTTTTTACAACAAGATTCAAAGATCTCCTTTTGCTCTTGGATTTTCTGATCAATCTTAGAACAGTCTTTGTGCTCAATTTTTTTCTGGCATCGTTCCATTTCAAGAGCTACTAATTTTTTCTTAATTTTAAGCATTTTCTTGCTCATATGTGCTTCATCGAGCACCCCGACTGCTCGCTCGTGATGCGTTGACTCGACAAAATTTTGGCGCATTGCCTCAAGCTTCTCACGAAGGTATTGTTTATCCATGTCTATACCTTTCTAATTTTTCAATCATAACTAAAAACGGTGGATTGTTAACTTGGTTGAGAGTCCGATAAATGGCAGCTGTATACTCTTGTTGGTTCAACTGGCTAACAAAATCCAATACAGCGTCCCTCTCGGTATCTCCTCCTTCATGACCATAGTAGATCATGATCGCAATCCGTCCTCCTTTGACAAGCAAATGACACAGTTTCTCTAATGCTTCGATAGTAGTCTGAGGTTGGGTGATGATGGATTTGTCAGCAGAAGGTAAATAACCCAGATTAAAAATCCCTGCCTTAGCTTCTGTAACAAATTGATCAAGTGTCTCATGACCTTGCAAGATTAACTGGGTATTTGTCATTCCAGCCTGATCCAAACGGTCTCGCGTCTTCTCCAAAGCCTGCTCCTGGACATCAAAGGCATAGACTTTCTTAGCTAGCTTGGCTAGAAAAAGCGTATCGTGGCCATTACCCATGGTCGCATCCACTACGATATCCTCTTTTGTCACAACTTCCGCCAAAAAATCATGCGCCATCTCAAGTGGTCTTTTCATTTTTAAACTCCTGTTTTACAGCCTTGCATCCTTGCACACTTCCGCGGCGTCTCATTTCAGTTTCAATAGCATTTAGCACTTCCCATTTATTGAGGCTCCACATAGGGCCAATCAGCATATCTCTCGGTGCATCTCCTGTAATTCGATGGATGACGATATGCTTAGGAATGATTTCTAGTTGGTCACAGATGACCTTGACATACTCATCCTGACTCATCAGTTGCAAACGTCCTTCGTGGTAATCTCGCTGCATCCGTGTATTGGTCATGAGGTGAAGCAAGTGCAGTTTAATTCCTTGAATATCATTGTCCGTGACACAGCGACGGACATTTTCGACCATCATCTCATGAGTCTCACCGGGCAAACCGTTAATCAAATGGGAAACAATCTCAATCTTGGGATATTTCCTCAAGCGTTTTACTGTTTCAACATACAATTCATAAGAATGGGCACGGTTAATCAGGTCAGAGGTTGCTTCAAAAGTAGTCTGCAAGCCCAATTCAACTGTCACGTGCATACGTTCCGATAACTCAGCCAAATATTCGATGGTTTCGTCTGGCAGACAGTCTGGCCGTGTTCCGATATTAATCCCTACTACACCTGGCTCGTTGATAGCCTGCTCATATCGTTCCCGAATCACTTCCACCTTTTCATGGGTGTTGGTAAAGTTTTGAAAATAAACCAGATACTTTTTAACTTCTGGCCACTTGCGGTGCATAAAGTCAATTTCCTTATAAAATTGCTCGCGGATAGGGGCATCCGGTGCCACGATGGCATCTCCAGAACCCGAAACCGTACAAAAAGTACAACCACCATGAGCTACAGTTCCATCACGATTTGGACAGTCAAATCCCGCATCAATAGGAACTTTGAAAGTCTTTTCTCCAAAAAGTTTTCGATAATAATCATTCAAGGTATTATAAGATTTCATAACTTTCATTATAACAAAAAACACCTACAATCTCAAAAGCCTGACTTTCCAACAAATTCCCTTGTTTCTCATTTCCTTTAGCGTTTTTTTATGATACAATATGGGTATGATTTTAATGAAAATAGCATCTATTTTATTATTGATATTAACCTTGGTGGTTTGCTTTATTGTCACCAAGCTTTTCGGACTTAGGAAAATAGGATTTAATTTCGCGGATCTAGCTTTTCCACTTTTGGTATTCGAGTACTATCTGATTACTGCTAAAGCTTTTACCCACAACTTTCTACCGCGACTTGGAGTCGCACTTTCTCTCCTAGCAATCCTCCTTGTAGTCTTTTTCCTTGTCAAAAAACGAAGTTTTTATTACCCTAAATTCATCAAGTTTTTCTGGAGAGCTGGTTTTCTCCTTACCTTAATCATCTACATAGCAATGATTGTCGAATTGATGATGCTCCCATAAAAAACATTCCCTCAGACAGCTGTCTAAGGGAATATTTTTATCTTCATACTTACTTTCTAAGCTCGACCAAGATACTTTTTTTATTTCCTAAATGTTAAGGCGTAGAATTTTCCATCCCAAAGAAGTTTCATTTCCTTTTCCTTAACTTCGCTTGGAACAGCATTCTCAATTTCACTCAAATCAACAGTAGCATCTTTAAAATAATCCTTACTAAAATGATTTTTCTTATATTGCTGATCCACATAGTCAGCCGTCTCATCTGCAATTAAAAGCTTGGTTCCTGGCTTCGCCACTCGTAGCATTTCCTGCATAGCCTTGGCCTTATCATTGAAAAAATTGATTCCGCCAATATGGTAGACAATGTCAAAACTATTATCCGCAAAGGGTAGATCCTCCGCGCAAGCATGGAAAAGTTGCAAATTAGTCTTTTTAGCGCAAGATTTCTGGCATTTTTCTAGCATACTGATAGAAATATCTACCCCTACAAAGTCTAAACTTTTCAGGTCAATTGTCTCAGGGATATAACGGAGGTCTTGACCAGTCCCGATAGAAACATAAAGAACAGATAAATTATCTTTCCATTCTATTTCCTCCATCAGATCCCTTCTCAACTTATCAATTGATTTGCCGTGGAGAAGTGGTCCTATCCATTTCTCACTCATATCGTACCAGCGAGCCATACGGTTATACATGGTCATGTATTTAGCATTATCTCCAGATAGATAATCTGGATTAAGAGACAGATAGATATCGCCATCTTTTTGAAAATTTTCTACCTCCAAACCTGGCTTCAATTTATCTTGTAATCTTGTTTCAATCATATGTAACATCTCCTTTTTTATTTGTCACCTATTATAGAGGATTTCGTAGCGAAAACAATAGCTTTTCAGTAAGTGGCAACTATCCACTTGTATCCGGTAGTAGAACCAGGGTCAGTTACAAAAAAACAAGTGCCAATTTCCATTGACACTTGTTTTTACTTTTAAAATGTGTTGCAAAATTTCGTGAAAGATACCGTTTAAAAAACTTAATCTTCTTTTTTGCGTCTTGCCAAGAATCCTGTTCCCAATCCAAGAAGGGCGATTCCAGCTACTAGAGCCACTTGGTTAGACTCGCTTCCTGTATTAGGCAATTCCCCACCTTTTTTAGGCTTACCTGGTTCATTTGGTTTGCCAGGTGTTGGTTTTTCAGGAGTGTGTGTATTTGTAATGTTGTAACCTTCTACTGAAGCTGTATAACCATCCGGAACATTCACTTCTTCAACAGTGTAGGCAATCTCCTTACCTTCTTGATAACGATCAAGACCTGTGAACTCATAAGTCCAGCCATTTGTTTCTGACACTGTAGCTGTCTGACCAGTTTCCTTACCATCTGCAAGAAGTTTCACAGTGACAGAAGATGGACGGATACCGTCTTTGTTATCTTCATCTTTCCAGATCTTCTTACCTTTTACAGTAGTTTTCAACGGTGTATGTTTGTTGATAATAGTGTACTTACCATCTTTTTCTGAAGTAATTATTGTTTCGTATGATGCAACAGCTACTTCTTTGACAGTGTACTTGATTTCTTGACCATTTTCATACTTAGGAAGTGCTTTTGATTCGAACTTCCAACCAGTTGCTTCTGATACTTCAATTTCTTGAACAACTTCTTTATCGTTTTTAAGAATTTGAACTTTCACAGATGTTGTACGTTTGCCGTCTTGGTTGTTGTTATCTTTCCAAACCTTAGTTCCGGAAAGAACTACTGTTTTTGGTGTGTAATTGTTTGTAACTACTTGACCAGTCACAGAAGATTCGTAACCAGCTGGTACATCCACTTCCTTGATAGAATAGGTGATTTCTTTTCCAGCTTCGTATTGTGGAAGATTGGTGAAGGATGCTACCCAAGTGTTATCATCAGTCTTTTCCTTAGCTGTTAAGGTCAATTTCTTACCTTCAACGGCTACTGGATCTGCATTTCCTACTTTTTTATAAAGTTGAACCGTTACGGACTCAGGACGTTTACCGTCTTGGTTGTTCGCATCGTTCCATACTTTTGTTACCTTGTAGTCAATTTCTTTAGGAGCATATTTGTTTGTGATGGTAAAGTCTGTAATAGTCGCTTCGTATTCTGCTACGGCTTCTTCTGTTACAGTGTATTTGATTTCTTTACCAGCTTTATATTTTGCTAATTTTTCGAATGTAGCAGTCCATGTTCCGTCTGCAGCAGCCTGAATTTCTTTCGAATCAACTTTCTTACCGTCTGCTAAAAGATTGATTGTAATCTTAGTCGGACGTTTGCCGTCTTGGTTATTAGCGTCATCCCAGTTCTTAGTTGCTTTTACATCAACTGTTTCTGGTGAATAGCTATTTGTGATAGTGAATCCTGATGCAGCGTCACCAGTAACCTTAGAAGTGTAACCAGCAACAGTTACTTCTACTACCGTGTACTGGATAGGTGTGCCGCCTTTATCAGCATCAAGGTCTTTGAAGCTTCCAGTCCAATCATTTGCGGCATTGAGCTCAAGTGTTTTACCAGTATCTTGACCATCTGCAATCAATTTAACTGTGACAGAAGTTGGACGTTTACCGTCTTGGTTGTTCTCGTCCTTCCATACTTTCTTAACAGAAACTTGAGTTTTTGCTGGAGTGTAAGTATTCTCGAAAGCCTTTTCGTCATCGTAAGAAACAGTTGCTTCAAGTGCACCTTTGCCCTTATCTACTACAGTAACTGTAGCCGTGACAGTTTTAGTGTCGAACTTGATGCTTGTATCGCTGCCAGCTTTTTCAGCAATTTTAAAGGTATAAGTCCCTGCTTTGTCGAATTCCAATTCTGAGAAAGCAATGTTTCCGTCTTTGTCATTCTTCACAGTTTCTTTCACCTTACCATCTTGGTCTGTTAAAGTGAATTCAAACTCTTCAGCCTTCAACTCACGACCTGTAAGTTTTTTATTAGCTTTAATCTTAACTTTAGCTTTGCTACGTTTATTTGTAACTGTTTTGATAGCTCCATCTTGTCCAACAGTCATCTCAAATGGAGTAGGATTCAACTCATATCCCTCAGGAGCCTCAATCTCGGTTACTGTAAAGTTCCCTTTCTTGATATCACTTTCTGAGTAAATAGATGATTCAGCAATTCCGTTATCATTTGTCGTTACAATTTCTTCTTTAGCCGTAGCTCCTGCTGGAGGAGTAATCTTGAATTTTGCTCCTTTTAGACGGTCAAGAGTCAGCTCGTCGACCTTGTAAAGAATGATACGGTACCCTGTTTCTAACTGAATTGTACCACCAGAAGCAACGACTGAGTTTCCGATTTGCTTAACGACTGTCTTATTACTATAGTCGTCATATGTTAGAATCTGGTCATCACCCTTCATTTCAGCATTGTTTTGGACTTGCGTGCCATCAGCTGGAGCACTTGTTTTATAATTAATTCGAAATGCTGCTGGTTTCCCGTTCTTCGCAAGAATTGAAGATG
The DNA here is from genome assembly GCF_002289235.2 of Streptococcus sp. FDAARGOS_256. Lineage (GTDB taxonomy): Bacteria > Bacillota > Bacilli > Lactobacillales > Streptococcaceae > Streptococcus. The sequence continues at coordinate 324,256 of NZ_NTGM02000001.1, read as the reverse complement.
CATTGTTAATTGTTAAAGTAAATTCTGTGTAAGAATCATTCCATTTTACTTGGTAATCCTTACCAGCTTCTAAAACCACCTCATCTTTAAAGTAATAAGATTTATCGTACCAACCTGCCGTAACTTTAAATGTTTCAGGAATCATCTGCATCGGTGAGGCATTTGGGTCAACCCAGTCATGAATTTCAATTTTGTTATAGGCAGCTTGTTTAGGATTAGCTCGAACATACCAACTGTGTAAATATTGTCCACTCTTATTTAGAGCACTAGATGTCCAATCCTCTTTGTAAATCAGACCATGATACTTACTGAAATTAGCACGTCCAATTCCTTCAGAATAATCAGAGGCTTCCCCTTTTTTGACCTTAATTTGATGGGTAATTTCATTTATAGTTTCCGTCTTATCAAAACGGAGCGTTTCATTGCTTAATTCATTTTTAGAACTAAAACCAACAAAGAAATTTCCTTTAACGTTTTGGACTTGATAGCCACCTTTTTTCTCAAGATAGGTTTTCAGATTTTTTAATGTAATAGTCGCCTTACCACCATTATTATCCCCGTTTGATACAATTTGAGTTTCTCCGATAACGAGATCTGTTTCCTTATCTTTTAAATCAAAAGTTTCATTTCTAACAGTTAAAGGGCTCGGAACAGTAAAGGTAAAGGTATCACCGTCCTCTAATTTACCATCATAGGCGCTCAAATCGTAATCAACAGTGAATTTATAATTTGAGTAGTTATGATGTTCAGGAGAAAGTGTATAAACACCATTCGCATCTGGTTTTATAAACTTACCATTATCAACCTCCCAAATTCCAATATTACTGATAACGTTCTTCAGTTCCTTTGCTTGAACTGAATTTGGAGCAAAGATTATCCCTAGCAAACAGGCCAGAGAAGTTAGGATGGGTAACCAAAATTTCTTGTTCTTCATAATCTTCCTTTCTAAATTACCGAAAACATTAAAACGACAAACTATGATTATAAAATCTCAACACTCATCTCCTTTCGAATTCGTTGAAATCCATGAGGGTTATTGAATAAGTTACATCATATTAACATGTTTCATAACTATATGTGAGTGCAATATTTATCATATTTGTTCTATTTTTAATATAGAAACCTCCTTTAATTTCATTATAAAACAAAATTAACTTTTTTTGTAATATTATGAGGTTATTGCCTTTTGAAAATATTGACACAGTGTAAAATTACTGCCATAAAAATTAATTCTTTCATCAGACTGAAGTTTCTTTAAGTATAGTGAACACTTACGAACAACTTCTCTTTTAAACAAACAGAAAGGAACAATGCACAAAACGTTCCATTTATTTATAAGTTTGATACACCTTAATAATTATCCAAACTATTTTATATAAGTAAAAATCAGAAGAGATTTAGCAATAGTCATATACCATACTGGTAAATAGTTTAATTTATCATATTTCATTATTCTGAATCATAGAAAAAAGACCAGGGGGTTATCCCTGATCTTTCTTTACTGTACTTATTGGCTACTAAATGAGATTAGTCTTCTTTTCTTCGTTTAGTTGCAACAAGACCTGCACCTAAAGCTAGAAGAGCTAAACCTGCTGCTAATGCAGCTTGTCCAGATTCGCTTCCAGTGTTTGGTAGGTTAGGATTTTCTGGTTCAGTTTGGTCCGTTACTACTAACTTACCATCCTTAAACTCAACCTGATTTCCACTAGCATTTACCACTGTTACAGTTCCGTCGTAGTTAACTTGGAATGTAATATCTGTTACTGCTAAGTATCCAGTTGGAGCGGCCTCTTCATGGAAAGTATATACTCCCGGAGTCAAATCAAGTACATGTGATTGTTTGGCTTTTGAAGTCCATTCAGCCACAGGATTACCTGCAACTTTTTCTCCACGGAAAATTTGGATTTTTGCACCCGCGATTTCTTCACCCGCTAGATTTACCTTGCTGAAGGTGATCTTACGTGGAAGGTCATCGTCTTTGTCGGTTACAGTTACTGTTGAGCCGTTGGTTACGACTTTGTTTTCTTCACCTTTAGAGTCTTTCTCACCAACATTTGTCACTTCCACTGTGCCGTCGTATTTGACTTGGAAAGTGATGTCCGTTACTTTGAGGTAACCAGTTGGAGCTACTTCCTCATGGAAGGTGTAAGTGCCTGGAGCCAAGTTGAGATCTTTAGACTTACCAGCTTCTGAAGTCCAGCTTTCTACGGCTGTACCTTCTGCCTTGTCGCCCTTGTAGATCTTGATTTGTGCACCAGCGATTTCTGTTCCACCAAGGCTAACCTTGCTGAAGGTAATCTTACGTGGAAGGTCATCGTCTTTATCGGTTACAGTTACTGTTGAGCCGTTGGTTACGACTTTGTTCTCTTCACCTTTAGAGTCTTTTTCACCAACATTTGTCACTTCCACTGTGCCATCATGCTTGACTTGGAATGTGATGTCGGTCACTTTGAGGTAACCCGTTGGAGCCGCTTCCTCATGGAAAGTGTAAGTTCCTGGGGCTAAGTTGATGTCCTTAGACTTGTTAGCTTCAGATGTCCAGCTTTCAACAGCTTGACCTTCTGCTTTATCGCCTTTGAAAATCTTGATTTCCGCACCAGCGATTTCCTCGCCACCAAGGCTAACCTTACTGAAGGTCACCTTACGTGGAAGATCATCATCCTTATCGGTCACGGTGACTTTAGAACCAGCAGTCACAACCTTGTTGTCTTCACCCTTAGAGTCTTTTTCGCCAACGTTCGTCACTTCCACTGTGCCGTCATGTTTGACTTGGAATGTGATATCGGTCACTTTGAGGTAACCTGTTGGTGCAGCTTCCTCATGGAAGGTATAAGTGCCAGGTACTAAGTTGATGTCCTTAGACTGGTTAGCTTCGGATGTCCAGCTTTCTACGGCTGTACCTTCAGCTTTCTCGCCCTTGTAGATCTTGATTTCAGCACCAGCGATTTCTATACCGCCTAGGTTGACCTTACTGAAGGTAACCTTACGTGGAAGGTCATCATCTTTGTCAGTCACCGTAACAGTTGAACCATTGGTTGCAACTGTGTTAGCTTCACCCTTAGAGTCCTTCTCGCCAACATTTGTCACTTCCACTGTGCCGTCATGTTTGACTTGGAATGTGATGTCCGTTACTTTGAGGTAACCGGTTGGGGCTGCTTCCTCATGGAAGGTGTAAGTGCCTGGGGCCAAGTTGAGATCTTTAGACTTACCAGCTTCTGAAGTCCAGCTTTCTACGGCTGTGCCTTCTGCTTTATCGCCCTTGTAGATCTTGATTTGAGCTCCTGCGATTTCTGTTCCACCAAGGCTAACCTTGCTGAAGGTGATCTTACGTGGAAGGTCATCGTCTTTATCGGTTACAGTTACAGTTGAACCGTTTGTGGCAACTTTGTTTTCTTCACCCTTAGAGTCTTTCTCACCAACGTTTGTCACTTCCACTGTGCCATCATGTTTGACTTGGAAAGTGATATCCGTTACTTTGAGGTAACCAGTTGGAGCTGCTTCCTCATGGAAGGTGTAAGTGCCTGGGGCCAAGTTGAGATCTTTAGACTTACCAGCTTCTGAAGTCCAGCTTTCTACGGCTGTGCCTTCTGCTTTATCGCCCTTGTAGATCTTGATTTGAGCTCCTGCGATTTCTGTTCCACCAAGGCTAACTTTACTGAAAGTAATGGCTTTTGGACTATCATCGTCTTTATCCGTTACTGTAACAGTTGAGCCGTTGGTTACGACCTTGTTATCTTCACCCTTAGAGTCTTTCTCGCCAACGTTTGTCACTTCCACTGTGCCATCATGTTTGACTTGGAAAGTGATGTCCGTTACTTTGAGGTAACCAGTTGGAGCGGCTTCCTCATGGAAGGTGTAAGTACCTGGGGACAAGTTCAAGTCTTTAGACTTACCAGCTTCTGAAGTCCAGCTTTCTACAGCTGTGCCTTCTGCCTTATCGCCCTTGTAGATCTTGATTTGAGCGCCTGCGATTTCTGTTCCACCAAGGTTAACTTTACTGAAAGTAATGGCTTTTGGACTATCATCGTCTTTATCCGTTACTGTAACAGTTGAGCCGTTGGTTACGACCTTGTTATCTTCACCCTTAGAGTCTTTCTCGCCGACATTGGTTACTTCTACTGTTCCGTCAGTTTTCACTTTGAAAGTAATATCTGTTACTTTGAGGTAGCCTGTTGGAGCGGCTTCCTCATGGAAGGTGTAAGTACCTGGAGCCAAGTTGAGATCTTTAGACTTACCAGCTTCTGAAGTCCAGCTTTCTACAGCTGTACCTTCTGCCTTATCGCCCTTGTAGATCTTGATTTGTGCACCAGCGATTTCTGTTCCACCAAGGTTAACTTTACTGAAAGTAATGGCTTTTGGACTATCATCGTCTTTATCCGTTACTGTAACAGTTGAGCCGTTGGTTACGACCTTGTTATCTTCACCCTTAGAGTCTTTCTCACCAACGTTGGTCACTTCCACTGTGCCGTCATGTTTGACTTGGAAAGTGATGTCCGTTACTTTGAGGTAACCAGTTGGAGCGGCTTCCTCATGGAAGGTGTAAGTACCTGGGGACAAGTTCAAGTCTTTAGACTTACCAGCTTCTGAAGTCCAGCTTTCTACGGCTGTGCCTTCTGCTTTATCGCCCTTGTAGATCTTGATTTGAGCACCTGCGATTTCTGTTCCACCAAGGCTAACCTTGCTAAAGGTAATCTTACGTGGGCTATCGTCATCTTTATCAGTGACTTTGATTGTTGAACCATCAGTTACGACTGTATTGTCCTCGCCTTTAGCATCCTTGGTACCAACATTGGTAACTTTAACTGTGCCATCATAGTTAACTTGGAAAGTAATATCCGTTACTTTGAGGTATCCAGTTGGGGCTGCTTCCTCATGGAAAGTGTAGATGCCTGGTTCAAGATTCAGTTGCTTAGGTTGGTCAGTTGAAGTCCAGCTTTCTACGGCTGTGCCTTCTGCCTTGTCGCCCTTGTAGATCTTAATCTGAGCACCAGCGATTTCATTTCCTCCAAGATTGACTTTACTGAAGGTAATAGCCTTTGGAGTTGTATCCTCTTTGTCAGTGATTGACAAAACAGAACCAGTTGTTACGACAGTATCTGTTGTACCTTTTTTGACAATTGTAATAGAACCATCAGCATTGACCGTGAAGGTAACATCATCAACATACTGATACCCATCTGGAGCAACGGACTCTGTTAGAGTATAGGTACCAGGAGCTAATTTAATCACTTTAGAAGTATTAGCTTCTGTTGTCCAGTCTGCTACAGGTGGAGCTTCTGGTCTTACACGATCTCCGCTGTAGATTTTAAGTTCGGCACCTGGGATTTCTTTCCCATTTGGATCCACCTTTTTGAAAGTAATCTCTTTCTCAGTTGGAGTCTTCGGAGGTGTCTTCTTATTTTCAATTCGACGTTCTACAGATTTATCTGAGCCAAACTCATCTGGAGAAATTTTAATATCTTCAGTTAGTTTGTCATAGCCAAAAGGAGCCGTTACTTCACGAATTGTATAGTTGTCTCGCAACAATTTACCTACACTAGCGTTACCATCAGAATCTGTTGTCAATCGTCCAACAACAGCTTGGTTACGATCACGAATCACTTCAAAAACTGCACCTTGCAGAGGTTGGCCTGCTTCGTCTACCTTATGAATTTTAATGGTGAAAACATATCCTTCTGCAACACCACCTGCAATCTGGTAGGTACGTGTGCTGGTTGATTGTTCATTCTCACTACCATTGTAGCTCATGTTGGCTACGTTCGTGATTTCCTCACCATCGACTAGATCATAATTCGCTTTAGCTCGATACTCGATCATATAACCAAAACCATTAGTATCTCCTAAAGGAAGGGTGAAACCATCACCATTCGCATTTACCACTAGTTGGTTTTTAAAGGTTTCGGTCATATCCTGAGCATTAGTCCATTTCCAGTCTCCGTTATTCCAACTCCAATCTACTTTGTAAATACGAAAAGTATCTGGTAGGAAGGTCATATTTGGAGAAGAGAAAGCATCTTTGATAGTGACATCACTGTAGTTCGCCATATTGCGGTTTACAGTAATGTTATAACGGATTACATTTTTCTCGTCATCCTTGTATTGGAAGGAACTCTTTTCAATTTTAGAGTCGTATTTCCCTGGAGGGCCGTTGTAACGGATTTTCCCTGCAAATAGAACTCTATGTCCTACAGTAATATTGACATCAATGTCTTTTTCTTCTGAAACAACATCATGGTCAACTCGAACATAGACAAAGAATTTCCCCCTAACGCCAGAATTATTCTCAACAAACTTTGTGTAAGTTAGAGTAATTGTTTTGCTAGCTGCATCTAAACGACCAGTAGCTACAAGATTGTTAGAAGCATCTCGTAATTCAATGTCTGAAGAGTTTGAAAATGTAATCTCTGATGGCAATTGAAGTGTTGTTGTATCACCTTCATGCACCGTATTATCTGGCAAAACAAAATCTGCAGTAAGACGGAATTCTTGCCAAATATCCAACCCTTGCGTTAAAGCTTCACCAGATCTGTTTTCAACACCAACACTAGTGATCACATCATTATACTCTGTCGCATGTACTTGCGTCAGAGGGGCAAATGATTGGAGAATAACTCCCAAACAAAGAATAAGGATCTGAATCCAAGATCTTATTTTCTTGTTCATTTAATCTTCCTTTCTTATAATATTCAGTTGTAAATGTACAATGTAATAGTAAACTAAATGATTGTCCCCAACTAATCACCATTCTCCTTTTTCAAGCGAAAATTATTAGCCACATTACATCCACATTTTATCATACTATGAAGAAAAAGGCTAGAACTATCAAGCAAATTTTTATAAAAAAAATCCAATTTTTTCTTACAGGTTGAAATCGACTTTTTCACATCCGTATATTAACCGCTTTGTATCTTTTCTTCTCCTATCATCGAAACAAAATCTGGTATATTTTACCGCCATTTTTTAAAAAATAAGTTCATCTCGTTTTCGATACCAGATAGTGTTTTTATCATTTTGGTAATCTGATTTCACAAACGTTAAATTGCTCTAGAGAAAGTACTTCTGCCTATTAAAAAGACCAGGTTTCCCTGGTCTTTTTGAGATACAATTAGAAGAAATACTGATTCATTCTAGTCTTCTTTTTTGCCTTTAGTGGCCACTAGACCTGCACTCAAACCAAGAAGAGCTAAACCTGCTGCTAGAGCTGCTTGACTTTCTGCACTTCCTGTATTTGGTAACTGTTCTTCTTGAGCTTGACTAGCTTCACTTGAGGAGATTTCTTTTGTATCTGCTTTTTCTGATACTTGTGGTTTTGTAGATTCTTGAGGTACTGGTTTAGTTGTTTCACTAGCCGTACCAACTTCTACAACGCGATCTTGAGCCATGACTTTATCATAGCTTTCTTTTTCAGTTCGCTTGCCATTTTCAACTTCGATCAAGTGAACACGGATACCTTTTTGACCTTCTTGGAGAACACGAGTTTGACCCGCTGGAAGCTGATCATTCTTTTGTTCCTGAACCTTGAAATCAATTGTTTCTTCTTCGATTACAAGTTCTGGTCTGTTAAGGACTAGGTTCTTCACTTCATCTTCTGGAAGGGAGGTTCCTGGTTTAGTTCCAACCAAGACGATGCGGTCTGTCGGTGCCTCTACCACTTCACGGAGTTTTTCTTCCTTACTTCCACTAGGATTAACCGCTGTGAAGATCCGTTCCTTACCAACTTTTCCTTCTTGTTCTACACGAGTTTCACCTAGATACAGTGTTGAATCCTTTTTCTCAACTGTCTTGTAGGCCAAATCTTTTTCAACAAATTCGAGTTTTGGAAGTTCCTCTTGTACAGCAGCAACAGTCTTCTCAGAAACTGGTTTTTCCTTAGTCAACTGGATACGGTATTCCTTGACTTGTTTTCCACTTTCTGAAACAAGGCGAACAAGTACTGGAAGGCTATCGTCTCCGCTATCTACAACTGTTGAAGCTACTTGATTGCTTTCTTCGACTGAGACTTTAGGACGTTGACCTTTATAGGTGATTTGATAGTCTTGACGATCTTCAGCGAAGTCAGGAAGTTCTTTTCCATCCACAAGAATCTTCGATTGCGTACTTTCTTGAGGTAATTCACTCGGTGCAAGGAAGGTCATCTCAATCATCGCAACACCGCTCTTGTCTGCTTTACGCTCCATACGCCATCTCATGGCTTTGGCTTTGACAGCTTTAAATGTTACGTTGATTTCATCACCAGCTGCGATGTCTTTATCCGCACGATAAGGCACAGCTTCCCAATTTTCTGGATTGTTGAATGGATGGCCTGCGTCGTAGGCTTGATAGTTTGAATAGTAGGTAGGAACTTCAAAGTCTGGGCCAATATAGCGTTCCAAAACGAGTTTAGATGGGGCATCCGTACCACTATCTGCAAAGAAATGAAGTTTGGCTTGCGCTACAGTCCGTTCTACAATCTTACCATTTTCACGGAAGATCACACCTGCTGATACTTCTGGATTAGAAGATGGTGTTGGAGACCAGTTTGTCCAACGACGATTTTCTGAATGATTTCCGTCATTGAGATAGTCCACACGGTCATGGGAGTTTCTATCAATGTCGTTAGTGGCTGAAGCAAAGGCGCGGTTACTATTTTCATCATACTCTGGGTTATTTGAAAGAGCTTCACCAAGTTTGTCTGTCACTCGTACAGTGAACTCAGCAACAAGATCACTACCAAGGACACGACCTCGAACAGTAAATTGGCCTGCTTTAGTCAGATTTTCTGCTGGAACTTCTTCCCATTCCACTGCCAAGTCTTTTGTTTCGTAACCGTCTTTACCTGTGAAGTAAACAGGAACCTTAGTTGGCAATTCAAGTGGTTGCCCTACTTGTAGCAAGCGAGCTTGTTTGACCGCAGCAACTGGTTTACGAGAGAGCAAGTCTTTATTGCTTGTAAAGTGTAGACGGTATTCTCCTAGGATGTCGCCATTTTCAGCTTTCGCGATAACACGAACTGGCTCACCTTCACGAACACTTGGAACGACGGTAGCGAGACCATTGTTGCTAACACTTGCTGTTACTGCAGGAACTTTTCCATCTACAGACTCAAGATAGTAGTCTGTCAAATCTGGGTTAAAGTTTGCTAAGTCTTTACCGTCAACTTGGATTCTCGTTTGTCCTTGTTTGGCTGCTGCGACTTGTTTCGCAAAAATTTGTACTTCTGTGATAGACGTTCCTTTCTTGCTATCAAGTCGAACCATACGAATGCGAACCGCATAGGTCTCAACTTTATCAAAGCTGAAATGATTCATTTCTCCAGCTTTTAATTGAGCTGGTGCTTTGAGATTGCTTACCTCTTTCCAGTTTGCAGGATCATTAAAGGCATGGTTTTCCTCACCTACAAAGCTAGGGTTTTTAGGGGCTGTTGGAACGGTCTTCCCGACATAATATTCAATCACATAAGACTTCGGTACGCCAACTCCGTGGTCTTCGTGGAATCCGACACTTAGATTATCAACTGAACGTTTGCTCAAAATACCTGAATCTCCGAATAGGACACCAACTGAAGCTTCTGGATTACTACGGTTCCAGTTTGTCCAACGGTTAGCTGGGCGGTCATTAAAGGAAATCAATTTATCGTTGACGTTTGAAACAGGATCAGTTGGATTTGAGTCTGAAGCAAAGGCAAGTGGCAATTCTGAACCGGTCCATTGGTCAGAAATGTTTGCTCCCTTCTCAGTTTGAGCAGATACGCGAACATGAAGTTTAGTTGTTAATTGCGTACCTTCTAGGCGACCATTAACTGTAAAGACACCTTCCTTGGCGTATTGCTCTGGACGAATCGTATCCCAAGTAACCTTAGCTGATGAAACGTGACCATTTGAATCATAGGTACGAACGCTTTCTGGTAATTGTGGTGCTTCTGAGATTGGGGTTGTCACACTGACTTCTTCAACTGAAACGATGCCTTCTACAGATACTTTAGCACGCGCTTCAAGATCCAGACCTTCAACTTTACCTAGAACTTCAAAGGTTTGATAGTGGTCGAGTTTTTCTTTTGGAATGGCTTGCCAAGTGACTTTGTGCGCTTTAGGGAAACCTTTGTCATACTCAACCGTTACTGTTGCTGGAAGAGTAGGTTCTTGATGCAAGTCTGTTACTACGTTTACTGGACGGATAGATTGGGCTACTTTTTTCTCAGTATTGGCCTGGATCGTAAGATCGATTTGACCTGTAGCCCCCTCATATTCTGCTTTGAGAGTGACTGTTCCTGGCTTATGCAACTCAAGCATTCCTTTACGAACTGCGACTTCCCCTTCACCACTTGTAGAGAAGGTCACCTTATCTGCTGGTAGAACTGCTTGTGTTCCGTCTTGATAGTGAGCGAGTACAGACAATTTCACTGTTTGGTCTTCTTTGAGGCTGTCAGCTTTCTCCACTTGTAGGCTCAAATGGTCAATTTTTGGTGCTTCTTCGAGGAACTGAATTGCATAGGTTTGAAGAGGTCCACCATCTTTTGGTTGAACATAGATGCTTGCACGCATACCGTTTGCTGCACTTGCTTGGACTACAGTAACATCCGCATTTTCAGCACTTGCTACAACTTCTGGCAAGGATGCACCGTAAGCAAGAGTTCGATATTGCATTGGATTTTGAGTAGTAAGACCAGTGACAGATTCGCCACCAACCGTTACAGTTGGTACTGCAGGTGCCACAGGATTGCCTTCTTCTACCACAAGAGTAGCATGAATGGTTTCTCCTCCTAGTTGGCCAGTCATTTGAATACGTGATCCTGCAACTGACAGTTTAGCTTTATCTGCTTCCGAAATCTCCCACTTATCAACTTCGTATTCTTGTACGCTTCCATCCGTAACAGCAATAGAAACGTATTTATCAACAGCGCTCAAGTCTGTTCCTGGAGCAACACGCTTAACAGTTGGAAGCTCATTTGCGATTGCTAGAATTTCGACACGGGCCTCAACTTCGCGTCCGTCTGCCATACCTTTAACAGTCACAACTCCTGCTTGGCTCACATCAACTGAAGACCAAGTGACTGGACGTTTTTCACGACTGCCATCACTGTAGATAAAACCGACTGTCTTCGGCATTTTTGGCTCTTTCTCAATAACAGTACGTACTTTTGGTACTTCTGTACCTAAAACAGTTTTTTCTTGTCCTTCTTTCTTACCTGTAAAGACAGTGACTTGGTCCGATTTCAAGAGATCAGAGTGGGCAGTAAGGGTGAATTTACCTGCTTGCTCAGTTGATTTAACAATGGCAACCCCTTTACCGTTAAAGGCTCTGCGGATCCAAGAACCATCAGGTTGTGCCTTGTAGCGTTCACGGCTGGCTTGTTCCCCATTATCAACACCAACCAGTTGACCTTGTCCATGCAATTGGAAACGAACCAAATTATTGGCAGTTGGTACCACATTTCCTTCACTGTCTACGATTTCATAGTAGATGTAAGTCAAGTCTTTTCCATCTGCTGCGATTGCGTGTTCTTCCTTGATGAGACGAACACCTGCTGGTTGGCCTGCAGTCGTGATCTTATCACGTGCAATTTCGTTTCCAGCTTCATCGCGAGCTACAGCTTCCAAAGTACCTGGTTGGTAAGCAACCTTCCACTCAAGGTAGAGTTCCTTGGCATTGGCACCCTCTTGGTAAGTTCGTCCATCGCTAGTTTGTTTTTTGTTGAAGGTCTTAACTCCGAGAGATTGACCGTTCAAGAATAATTCTACGCTTGCAGCGTTTGAGTAGGCACGAACTGGGATTTTTCCGTCTGAATCTTCAACTTTTGATGCCAATTCTCTATTTTCCCAGTTCCAGTGAGGAAGAAGGTGAACCATCGGTTTCTTCTTGACAGAAATCCATTGGCTTTGGTAGAGGTAGAAGTCATGTTTTGGAATACCCGCTGTATCTACAATACCAAAGTAAGAACTCTTAACTGGTGTATGGTTTTGGTTGTGCCATGGTGTAGGCTCCCCGATATAGTCTGTACCGGTCCAGATAAACTGTCCAGCATAGCCAGCGTTGTCACGGTCAAACGTCCATGAATCTGTTGCCGTTTTACCCCAGCCAACTCGGTCATTACCATAGTCAGACTGTTCGTAATGACGCTCAGGTCCGTTACTATGTTTCAATTCCTGTTCAGGGCGATAGTAACTTCCACGTGTACGGGTAGCTGAAGATGTCTCAGAACCGTAAATCAACCAGTTTGGATGTTTCGCACGAAGTTTCTTGTAGTTGTCTTCTGAGTAGTTGAAACCAACCGCATCCAGTTCATTTGCAATCTTCTCATGTCCACCACTACCATCACCAAAGCGGAACTTATCTGCTCCCATGGTAACGTAACGAGTTTTATCAACATCCTTGATAACTTTGACTAGACGTTTTACAGTTGCTAGAGAATGAGGGTTACCATCGGCTTCACCGATTTCGTTTCCGATAGACCACATGAAGACAGCTGGGTTATTTTTGTCTCTTTCGACCATGGTACGAAGATCGTAGTCAGACCATTTTTCACCTTTTCTAGCTTCTGGGTGAGTGGCATCTTTTTCAAAGAAACGTCCGTAGTCATATGGTTTCTTGCCACCATACCACGTATCAAAAGCCTCTTCCTGAACCAGCAAACCAAGTTCTGCTGCGATTTGCAAGGTCTGTGGACTTGCAGGGTTATGAGTTGTACGGATGGAGTTAACGCCCATCTCCTTCATTTGTTTGAGACGACGGTATTCTGCCTTATAGTTTTCTTCTGCTCCAAGCGCTCCGTGGTCATGGTGTAAGGAAACACCATGGAATTTAATGCGTTCACCATTTAAAGAGAAGCCTTCATTTGGAGTCCAATGATAGTAACGGTAACCAAACAGATCCTTCTTAGCATCGACTAATTGACCATCACGGTATACACGCGTAATCAATTCGTACAAGGCTGGTTTATCATTTAAAACTGTCCAGAGTTTTGGTTGTTCAACTTCTAAAATCGCATCAAGACTTGTTGATTCATGTGCTTTCAAGGTACGACTCGCTGTACGAACCAAACCTGTCACAGCCTGACCACCACGTTCAACGATTTGATACTCTGCCACCAGTTCATGGTCTTTATCGTCTGTATTAACAATTTTGCTGGTCACATGCGTTTCAACCTTGCCATGTTGCTGTTGTTCTAGCTTTGGTGTTAAGATGGTTGTCCCATTTTTCTCAACATGAACCTTATCTGTCACTTGCAAGGTCACATCACGGTAAATACCGCTACCAGAGTACCAACGGCTACTTGGTTGTTTATTGACTGCATGGACAGCAATCACATTCTCACGACCATCTTTGTGGAGGTATTTAGTAATATCGTATGAGAACTGGTTATAACCATTTGGATAATGTCCCACTAACTGGCCATTGACATAGACTTGAGAGTCCATGTAGACACCATCAAAGGTCACACGAACATTTTTCTTGAGATCTTTTTCATCAAGTTTAAATGTCTTGCGATACCAAGCTTCACCACCATTGAGCTGTCCACCCTCGTTTTGAGCAGGTGACTGATGGTCAAAATCGTTAAAGATACTCCAGTCGTGTGGGAGATCCAATTTTTGCCATGTTGATACGTCAGCATCTGATTTCACAGCTTCTTTAGGATTCGCATTGAGTTTAAAGTGCCAATTTTGATTAAAATTCACTTTTCTATCTTCAATCATTTGATTTACTTCTTCATTTGTCGCAGCTTTCAACTCTTCCTTGACAGGCTTTTCTTGACTTGAAGCTTGAGATTCTACCTTTGGAGCTGTTTCTTCAGGCTTTAGAGATGCTTTCTCCTCTTTTGGAGCTACAGGTTCCTCTTCTTTCTTCTCGGGTTTGCTTGCTTCAATTGGAGTGGCTTGACTTTGATCGACACTTGCAGCATCCTTGTGCTCTGCTACAGTTTGATCTTCTTTTTCCTCCACTGCCGGACTTTCCTCTTTTGCTTGTTCCACAGTGTGAGTAATTGGAGTTTCATCCGCGAAAACTGGTGATTCTCCAATGACACTTCCTCCAAATAGAACCGCACAGGTTCCAATCATGACAGAGCAAGCGCCTACGGCAAACTTACGAATGCTGTAGACTCTTTTACGATTCCAATGGCCTTTTTCCATAAAACCCTCCTTTAGTAACCGCTTCCATTTATTTGTAAGCACATTACTTTTTCATAGCCTTTTACCCTTATTTTATAAAATAATATAGGAAATTTCAATACCCTAAACACAAAAAATCATATTTTTGATTGTTTTTTCTAAAATTTGTAGAAGATTCGAAAAAAATGAATGTAGATTTAGAACAAAAACAAACAAATTTTTGACACTCAGTTCAGTATTATAAAAAAGTTCCTTTTGTAAGGAACTCCTTTTACTTATAATTAAAGATTCCCCCTGCCAACTTATCGGCCAGCTTGGGAAAGAGGGTATAAAACTTATGGGCTAGATTCAACAAAACTGGGAGATTGAGTTCCCGTTTGTTTTTTCCTATGATTTTGACAATTTTTCTAGCGACTACATCTGGTTCTAAGAGAAATCGGTCAACAGACTTGAGGTAGCTCCCATCTGACGTCAAATGAGGATTTCCATTAGCAAAGCGTTCTGGGAAAATCTGATACCACACGGTATTTGAAACCCAACTAGGAACCTGACATCCATCAATTTCGTGAACATAAGGAAGTTTAAAGCCATTTCCTTCAGCATCCAAGTTTTCTTGAGTATGTTCCTTATCTACATAAAAATACCCTTACCCTCTTTATCAAGGAGTTCAAAGAGATACTGAATGCGTAAAAAATCAACCGAGACTGTAATCTGCCAATAGTCAAATAGGGCATCTGAGGTTACTTTGGTCATTTCTTTCTTGGCTTCATACTTATCCTCAATGAAAATAAAGGGATCTCCATAGTGTAAGATAACCTTCTGGACATCATTTATCTTGGTTCTAATTCGGATATGTAGCTGATCTTCCTTGTAAAGATATGCATACTCTGATTCTGGTCTATGATAAATAGCTGTTAATTCCATCATTTGTCTCCTAAATAATCTATCATCAACAAAAACGCAAACGTTTTCATAATTAACAGAACTAGTATACTATTTTAGCTGTTTATTTGCAAATTTTATACCAGTTTTACGATAGATATATAAGATGGACAAGGGTAAAATTGAGTAGACTCTTTTTGAGCTTTAAAAAGAGAGTTTCCATGAACTGAAAAACTCTCTCATCATTACGAATCAGATGATTAAAATAAAAGCTATCTGATATCTTTAATCTTCTAAAATGAAAATTTCTTCAACATGTAGTCGTAGCAACCTTGCAATTTTCATTGCTAGTTCAAGTGTAGGATTGTACTTGTCATTCTCTATAGCAATTATGGTTTGTCGACTAACGCCTAATATTCTTGCCATATCTTCCTGACGTAGTCCCTCAGACTTTCTTAACTGTTTGATGTTATTTTTCATACAGCATTAGTCTTTCTGAAAAAAATAAACGCCAACAGCCAATACTACGATAACAGTGACAACTGCTAGAATGACTCCTTGAACAAGTTTATTTGGTTCTTTATACTCTTCATCACCAGCAATCATATTGCGTTTTATTGCGGTTTGAGCAAATCCTTGCACACTTACAGATAAGATCAAAATTAAGCAAGGAAGCATTTCAAGTTTGCCACCAACAACAAGTGCTTGATAGATATTAAATCCTGTCCATGCACATAAACCCAAAAGCGCTGTTTTATAGCCCCACTCCTCAGAACGCAACTGAATATCTCTGTCCATTTCATCCATCTTTTTCATGGCTTTGTTCCTCCAAATTTTTGTAATAATGTCAAGAGCTCTTTACATTTCTTATTATACTCTAAATCGATAAAATGTCAAGATATTTTAACATTTTTACTTTTTTTATTTTCTTCATCTATTCTAAGAATATTCCTAACTCCAATTTACAGTCTAATCAATCTGACAAAGGGCAAGTTCTTTTAATCCTATTTTATCTTGACTTCATAAGCTTCGGCTATAGATATACTTTCAGTTATGTTAGACTCGAAGTTTATCCTCTCTTTTCTGCTTTCTTATCTCTATTTATACCTTAAATGGGCTTAATCGTTATAAACTGCCTGTTTATCATGTGGTATTTTTCTACAAATTAGCAACCGAAAAAAATAAAAAGCCATTCCTCAAGGGAACAGCCTTTTCACTTATAATTAAAGGTTTCCCCAGCCAACTTATCTGCTAACTTGGGAAAGAGGGTATAAAACTTATGGGCTAGATTCAGTAAGAGCGGAAGATTGATTTCACGTTTGTTTTTGCCTATGGTCTTAACAATCTTTTGCGCGACAGCATCTGGTTCCAATAGAAAACGGTCGACCGATTTGAGGTAGGTCCCATCTGGGTCTGCCTGGTCAAAAAATCCTGTACGGATAGGTCCTGGATTAACAGTTGTCACATAGACACCATAGGGCATGAGCTCAAGGCGAAGAGCATTTGAAAAACCAATGGCCGCAAACTTGGTCGCAGAATATAGACTAGACTTGCCAGTCGCTATCAATCCTGCCATGCTGACGATATTGATGATATGACCTTTTCGACTTTCCTTCATGCGCTCCGCAAAGCGACGAGACAGATTCATCAGGGCAAAGGTATTGACCTCAAACATCTGGTGAATGTCTTGATCAGAGATCTTGTTGAAATCTTCAAAAATTCCATAGCCAGCATTGTTAATCAAGACATCAATCTTGCCATAACGGAGATAGAGGTCAGCTACTAGTGCTTCCAGGGCTGAGTCATCAGTAATATCGATTTCAATTAATTCCACATGAGGATGATTTCCATATAGTTGGGCTAGTTTTTCCTTGTTTCTACCTAGCAAGATGAGTTGGTCATTTGGCAAGAGTTTGACCATTTCTTGGGCTAAGCCACCGCTTGCTCCAGTGATGATGATGGTGCGCATACTTATCCTTTCTCAATCTTCTAAATTTCCACTTCTTCCAAGTCTTTGACCACATGGACATTTTCAAAAACAGTTGCCGCATCTTTCTTGAGCTGACTGATATCTTTTGAGAGGAAACGAGCACTGATATGATTGAGCAAGAGGCGTTTAGCACCGGCTTCTGCTGCTACTTGTGCTGCCTGCATATTGGTTGAGTGACCGTGGTTGCGGGCAATTTTTTCATCTCCCTTGCCATAAGTCGACTCATGGACAAGGACATCAGCGTTAACAGCTAGACGCACACTGGCATTGGTTTTACGGGTGTCACCCAGAATGGTGATAATCTTACCTGGACGGGGAGCTGAGATATAGTCTGCTGCCTTGATTTCAGTTCCATCTTCGAGAACAACGTCCTGGCCGTTTTTGATCTTTCCAAAAAGCGGACCAAATGGAACACCAGCAGCCTTAAGTTTTTCAGCATCCAAGGTCCCTTCTAGATCCTTTTGCATGACACGATAACCAACGCAGAAAATAGTGTGGTCCAGCTCCTCTGCATACACAGTGAATTTATCGGTCTCAAAGATTTTCCCTAGAGAATCTTGGTCAAACTCATGAAAATGAATGCGGTAAGGCAGACGAGAGCCTGACACACGAAGGCTGGTTAAGACAAATGACTTGATTCCTTGCGGTCCATAGATGTCCAAATCTGTCTGCTCTTCATTGGCCTGAAAAGCACGGCTAGAGAGAAATCCTGGCAATCCAAAGATGTGGTCTCCATGCAGGTGGGTGATAAAGATTTTGCTGACCTTCCGTGGTCGAATCGTGGTTTCCAGAATGCGATTTTGCGTTCCTTCTCCACAGTCAAAGAGCCAAACTTCGTTAATCTCATCCAAGAGTTTCAGGGCGAGACTTGAAACGTTGCGGGCTTTAGAGGGCTGACCGGCCCCTGTTCCTAAAAATTGAATATCCATTCGATACTTTCTAATTAATCAATATATAACATAGCTGTGCGATTTTCCGATCGGAAATAGCGACTGCCAGAAAAAGCAACAGCTTCTTGCAGTAAATCCTCTTGGCTGTAGCCTTTGAGACGCTTGCGACCATCTGCTAAACTTTCTAAATCAGTCAAAGCTGTGAGATTCTTCACACTAACAACTTCTTCATCTCCGACAGACTTCATGTAAATCTTTCCAGACTCCTCAAAGACTAGTTGATGGGGGAAAATTTGCGCAATCTCAAAAAGTAAGTCATCCGAGATTTCCTCTTCATTTTCAGAGAAAATTCGCCCCAAGCCCTCACTCTCATAGCAAAATCCAAAAGATTTACCAGACAGATTAAGACGAATAAAAGGCTTATTTTCAAAGGTGAAACTTGGCTCAGCATTGTAGAGATTCAGTTCATGACTGAGTTCTGCAAAGTAATCTGTCGCAGCTTGAGGGCTCTTTTTCTGGTAGAGTTCAGCAAAGTAGGCATTGACGACACTCGGAGGAGGTGTGATAAGTGCCAACTGCTCCTGCTCTGTTTTGCCAGCTAGAAGTTGATCCAGATAGACCTTATCCAAGCTTGTATAACCTCCATATTTTAGAGCCAACGTTTTAATGTCAGTCATAAAATTCCTCTAACCTCCATTTATTTTTCTCGGAAATGTAGCCTGTAATCACTTCTTCATCATCTTGATAGTCCCGCTCTTCCAGAATCGCCACACTTTCTAGATCATGAATCTTGTAAGACTTTGAAAAAGGCACGCGCAGGGTAAATCTCTCAAAAATATCCTTGATCTTCTCCAAAAACAATGCTTGCAAGTTCTCACGACTATCCTCAGACTTGGCAGAAATGAGGGCATAAGGCGTTTGAGTCGGCATGAAATCCTCCACCAAATCCGCTTTATTATAAAGAGTCAGGCGAGGAATATCGTCCATATCCAAGTCTTTCATGATAGACAGAACCGTTTTTTCATGTTCCTCGTGATAAGGATTACTGGCATCGATGACATGAACCAGAAGATCCACGTGCTTACTTTCTTCCAAAGTGGACTTAAAACTGGACACCAATTCTGTTGGCAAATCTTGGATAAAGCCAACCGTATCAGTCAAGGTAACCTGAAGATTGCCCCCTAGATGGATGCTCTTTGTCGTCGCATCCAGAGTCGCAAATAGCTCGTCTGCTTCGTACTGGATCTTACTGGTCAAGGTGTTCATGATGGTTGATTTCCCAGCATTGGTGTAACCAATCAAACCAATCTTAAAGGTACTTGACTCCAAGCGTTTTTCTCTGACTGTCGCCCGATTTTTCTCAACCACCTTGAGCTGGCGCTCGATATCTGTGATTTGATTACGAACACTACGACGGTTCAGTTCCAGCTGACTTTCACCAGGTCCACGGGAACCAATTCCCCCCGCCTGACGGCTGAGCATAATCCCCTGACCAACCAAGCGAGGCAAGAGATACTTGAGCTGGGCCAAATGAACTTGGAGTTTTCCTTCATGGCTTCGAGCCCGCATGGCAAAGATATCCAGAATCAACTGCATACGGTCAATGACCTTGACACCGAGAATTTCTTCTAGATTGACATTTTGCCGTGGAGTCAAGCGATTATTGACGATGACAGTAGTAATTTCTTCTGCATCCACCATCCGCGCAATCTCTTCCAACTTACCAGAACCAACGAAGGTCTTGGAGTCATACTTTTCC
This sequence comes from Streptococcus sp. FDAARGOS_256, assembly GCF_002289235.2. Taxonomy (GTDB): domain Bacteria; phylum Bacillota; class Bacilli; order Lactobacillales; family Streptococcaceae; genus Streptococcus. The sequence goes on along the minus strand of NZ_NTGM02000001.1, from coordinate 304,651 downwards.
CGTTTTTGCCTGTAGCTATCTACAACGACTGCCCCAGCTGTCTTAGCCAGACTGGCCAATTCTTCCATGGAGAGGTCAAAATTGTCCATGCCCTGCAATTCCACACCGATGAGTAGGACTCGTTCCTCTTTTTTCTCCGTTTCAATCATCTAAAAACTCCTCAATCTGGCTTAAAATGCGGTTTTGAACTCCAGGCTCTCCTATCTGATAAAAGGTCACCTGCATGCGATTACGGAACCAGGTCAGCTGACGCTTAGCAAAACGACGGGTCGCCTGTTTGAGACTATCGCTTGCTTTCTCAAGAGTTTGCTCCCCACGGAAATAAGGAAAGAGTTCCTTGTAACCAATGCCTTTGGCTGCCTGCGCATCTGGATAGTGCTCAAAGAGCCACTTGGCCTCATCCAAAAGCCCAGCCTCAAACATCAGATCTACTCGGCGATTGATACGTTCATAAAGCTGACTGCGTTCATCATCCAAGCAGATAATCAAAGGTTCATAAGGACTTTCCTGATTTTCCAAATCCTGACCAAAATGGACGATTTCCAAGGCACGCATAGCACGACGACGGTTAAACTGGGGAATTGCAAGACCTGCTTGCTCCACAAGATGGGCTAATTCCTCATCTGAATAAGGCTCCAAACTAGCCCGATAGGCCAAAATCTCCTCATGAGGTGTTTCCCCACCTAGATGGTAGCCTTCTAACAAGCTCTGGATATAAAGCCCAGTCCCACCAGCGATAATAGCAAGCTTGCCACGGCTTTGAATATCCTCAATAGCCTTCTTAGCTTCTGAAACAAAATCAAAAGCCGAGTAAGACTCGGTCACCTCTCTGACATCAATCAAATGATGAGGAACAGAAGCTTGCTCCTCTGGGCTAGCCTTGGCCGTCCCAATATCCAATCCTCTGTATACTTGCTGACTGTCACCACTGACCACCTCTCCACCAAAGCGCTTGGCCACTTCAATAGCAAGGGCTGTCTTCCCAACAGCAGTCGGTCCAACAATCACAATTATTTTTGTTTTCATCTTTTTTCCTTGAAAAATTTCCATTTTTTCGTTACTATTATTATATCACAAAAAGGTCAGTCAGAAAAATGCTACCACTTGAGGAGCCTGGCTGATCGGGAAGATAAAGGAGGAAGACTCATGGCTAAAGGATTCGCTAAAGGTCTTGTAACAGGTGTCGCAGGAACTGTCGCTGCCGTTGCAGGTGCAGTATACGCAATTAAAAAGAAAGTGATTGAGCCAGAAGAGCAAAAAGCAGCTTTCATCGAAGAAAACCGCAAAAAAGCAGCTCGCCGCCGCGTATCACATTAAGCAACAAAAGAAGTTGAGAAATCTCAACTTCTTTTTATTTTCTTTTATACTCAATGAAAATCAAAGAGCAAACTAGAAATCTAGCCACAGGTTGCTCAAAGCACTGCTTTGAGGTTGCAGATAGAACTGACGAAGTCAGCTCAAAACACTGTTTTGAGGTTGTGGATAGAACTGACGAAGTCAGTCACCATACCTACGGTAAGGCGACGCTGACGTGGTTTGAAGAGATTTTCGAAGAGTATTAAATAGCCAAATCAAACTTCAGTTGTGGCTTGACTGGATCATAGTCAACCAACTCAAAGTCTTCGGCTTTGATATCAAAGAAATTAGTCCCATCAGGAACATTTAAAACCAAGCGTGGTTGGCAGTTTGACGGCTCACGACGAAGCAATTCCTGAGCTTGTTCAAACTGATTATCATAGATATGAAGGTTGTTGATAAAATAGAAAAACTTCCCAACCTTCCAGCCGAAATGCTTGGCAATCATCATCTGTAGAGCCACATACTGCATAGCATTAATGTGGTGAGCAACCAGCATATCATTCGAGCGCTGGGTCAAAGTCGCATCCAGATAGATGTCCCCATCAACTCGACGGACATCAAACATAGTCTGGAAAGCACATGGAAGGAGGCCGTCTGTCTCCTCAAAAGCCTCGTAATCCCAGAGCGAGATGATATTGCGACGATTCCAAGGGTTAGCTTCCAACTGCTTGAGAATCTTGTTAATGATGTCGTGTTTCTTAACGACCGCCCCATAGCGTTCACCGATGGTTCCTGTCTCTCCCACTTCCCAGTCATTCCAGTAGTGAACATTGTACTTGTCATTGAGCACTTCTAGGCTATTAGACTGATCTTGATAAATCCAGAGTACTTCCTTGATGGCGGATTTGATAGCAATCGGGCGCAAGGTTGTGATGGGAAATTCCCCCTTGGCCAAGTCGTACTCAGCAAAGGCACCCGTTATGTACTTGGAGTTGGCAACAGTCCCATCCTTGTACTTGGGACGTGCTTGTTCAGAAAAGACGCCGTCTTTGAGGATTCGTTCAATATTTTCTTTAAAAATCGTATCTGCTTTTGTCATTTACTCTCACCTCATTTATTGTCCTAACTAGTATAACATAAAAAAAGAAAGGAGGAAAATCACTGGCTTTAAAGTAGTGTTTTTCTCCTTTCATTATCTTATTGCAATACAAGTGATGCTGCTCCGATAACTCCAGCGTCATTTCCTAGAGTTGCAAGAGCTAATTTTGTTGATGTACGTACTTGTGGGAAGGTGTTTTCGTCGTAGACCTTTTGAACACCTTGTAGAAGGAATTCTCCCGCAGCTGATACACCACCACCGATAACGATTGTTGATGGGTTTAGGATTGATCCTATGTTAGCACACGCGATACCCAAGTAACGTGAGAAGTTACGGTAAACGATCAAGGCAAGGTCGTCCCCTTCTTTTGCAAGGTCAAAGACAGTTTTGGCTGTTACTTCTTCACCGTCGTCGATCAAGCGTTTCAAAGCCGCATCGCCTTCGTATTCATCTGCATAACGACGAGTCAAGTTGACAATCCCTGTTGCAGAAGCAACTGTCTCAAGACAGCCTTTTTTACCACAGGTACATGCGATTGGTTGGTCAAAGTCAACAGTGATGTGGCCAAGCTCTCCTGCTGCACCAGCAACACCGTGAAGCAATTTGCCTTCTGCCACGATACCGCCACCAACACCTGTACCAAGTGTCATAAAGACAACGTCTGGTTGATTTTCACCAGCCCCCATCCAGCGCTCACCAAGAGCAGCTACGTTGGCATCATTATCAATGAAGAATGGAATCCCCAAGGCTTTTTCAATCTTTTCTTTAATCGGTTGAAGGGTTTTCCAGTTGAGGTTATATGCACCGATAACAGTTCCTTTTTCACGGTCAACCACACCAGGTGATCCCATCCCAATCCCTCGGAAATCTGTAGCTGACAATCCAAGCAAGTCCAAACGATGTCGAATAGACTCAATCATATCATCTACAATATGGCTTCCTTCATCCAAAATATTAGTCTTGATAGACCATTTTTCTTGGATTTCTCCTTCTTGAGTTAAAATTGCAAACTTGATAGATGTTCCACCAAGGTCAATCCCAATAATCTTTTGACTCATCGTCTTCTCCTTTTTAATTGAAAATGCTTACAGATATAGTATAACAAAATCGTCTCTTTTGTGCAAAGGTTTGCATTAACTTCCTAGAAATTATTCTGAGTTATGGTTTCCAAAGGCCAGAACCATCTACGTAGTATCTGCCACCATCAACTCGCTCATTCTTTGCCATTTTACCATCTGATTTCAAATAGTAATTTCCTTGCCAAGTATTACGAGCGTATGAACCATCTGATTTCAAGTAGTACCAGGATTGATAAGAAAAGTCATAAATCCACTCACCTTGTGCCATTTTACCGTTTGCTTTGAGATAAAAAGCGCCTTGCCAAGCATTTTGGGCATAGGATCCATCTGATTTCAAATAATACCAAGCTTGGTATGATGAATCATAAATCCATTCACTTTGAGCCATCTTTCCGTTTAGTTTTAGATAATAACTTCCTATCCATGTGTTTCGTGCATACGAACCATCCGATTTGAGATAATACCATCCTTTGTAATATGAGTCATATATCCACTCACTCTGAGCCATTGTCCCATCTGATTTGAGATAGTAGTCTCCTTTCCAAGAATTTGTTACTGGATTACCATTGTCAGAATAATAATACCAATATCCATCCTGCTTAACCCATCCACTAGAAGAAACTCTATTCTGTGGACTAGACTGGCGTGGTTTAAAGACTCCCCGAGGTGCATTTGCACGTTCACAAGCTATCCCATCACCATCACGATCTAGTTTAGATGAGTATCCGGGCTCTCCTCTATGAATATCAGAATAACCATTTTCCCATGCTTCTTTACAACTAGAAAAATGAATATTTTCTTCTGCAACAACCGGTTGAGCAAACAAACCTAAAACTGGAAGGACAGTAAGAATCACTTTCAGAAAAATTGTTTTTTTCATCATTTCCTCCTAATAAAATGACATCGTTTTCTTTTTATTTTATCAAACTTAATTCAACAATTCAACATATCCATTATATTTTTTAATTTATGAAATTTATTTAGAATTCACTTCCAACTCATACAAACCTCTGACTGCGTTACAGCCATAGACAGCTTCTGCTTGGTTCAAGTCTGCCAAAGTCAAGACTTTTTCCTCTACCTGTCCTGTTTTTAGCAAATGCTGACGATAGATTCCTGGCAAAATTCCTTGACTGGTAGGTGGTGTATAGAGTTTACCATTAATTTTTAAGATCAGATTTCCAATAGAGGTTTCCAATAGCTCTCCTGCTGCATTATGGTAAATCTTCTCTTGCTCTCCTAGGCTTAAATGTGGTCTGTGAGTGGTTTTAAAGTAGGTAAAGGATTGATTCAAATCTGCTTCTTGCAGACAAAGTTTGGCTTTGCAGAAACTTGGACTGAGGGGACTTAAGATTTGGCGACTGAGTTTCATCTCTCCAGATTTGCTGAGGGTAACTCGTAAGCGGTAGTCTTGATTAACATCACAAACTTGGCACTCTTTCTCTATCTTTTGTCTCAGGTTTTCTGGATCAAAAGGATAGGCAAAATATCGACTTGCCTTTGTCAGTCTTTCCAGATGTTGATCTTCAAAAAGCAGTTGTTTTTGGCTGATTTTCCCAGTTGTAATCAATTGGAAACGTGCTTGTTTACGATAGAGAACAGCCGCCTTTTGATGAACCTCTCGGTATTCAGATTCCCAAGTACTATCCCAGGTAATCCCTCCGCCAACCCCATAGATGGCTTGCCCTTGATGCAGTTGAATGGTCCGAATGGCGACATTGAAAATCCGTCGTCCATTTGGAAGCAAGAGACCAATCGTTCCGCAGTAAACTCCTCTGGGTTGAGGCTCCAAGTTCTTGATGATTTCCATGGTCGCAATTTTCGGTGCTCCCGTTATGGAACCACATGGAAAGAGCGAACGGAAGATTTCAACTAGCTCAACATCCGGTCGTAACTGACTCTTGATGGTTGAAGTCATCTGCCAAACGGTCGAATACTGCTCCACTTGACACAGACGCTCCACATGCTCACTCCCCACCTCAGAAATACGGTTCATATCGTTGCGCAAGAGGTCCACAATCATCATATTTTCAGAGCGATTTTTAGGATCCTGCTCCAACCAACTAGCCTGTTCTAAATCTTCTTGGTCGGTCAACCCGCGCTGGGTTGTTCCCTTCATTGGGCGAGTCGTTAATTCCCGGTCATTTTGCTCAAAAAAGAGCTCTGGACTCATGGAAATCACTGTCATCTCGTCATGTTCCACATAGGCATTGTAGCCCGCCTCCTGCTCTACCACCATACGATTGTAAGTGGCAAAAGGATTGGAACTTAGTTCTTGCTTGAGTTGGACAGTGTAGTTGACCTGATAGGTGTCTCCCTGACGCAAATGATGGTGAATCTGGGCAATAGCCTTTTCATAGTCTGTCGCAGATGTTTCTTCCTGCCACTTTGAAGGCAGATCTACTTCCTCATAAGTCAGAGGAATAGGCGATGTTTCTACCCTGTCATGAACTGTAAAATATAACAGATACTCTGCCAGTAAAGGAGCTTTATAAACTGCTAATTTCTCCTCAAATGCAGGTGCAGCCTCGTAACTGACATAGCCCACCACATAATACCCTTGCTCTTGGTAGCTTTCCACTTGTGCCAGCAGGTCTGCCACTTCTGCTAAATCTCTCGTTTTTAACTCTTTGATAGGCTGAGTGAAGGTGTATCTCTCCCCCAAAGCCCTAAAATCAATCACTGTTTTTCTATGCATATCTTAAGTATAGCACAAAAAAGTCGACCTAGAACATCTAAATCCAGCTTTGTTTACTGATTTCTATAACGAAAAATCTTCTCTACTTTACTTTTTCTACTTTTGGCAATTCTCCATCAGATAGCTCCCCTTCTTCTTGTAAAAACTGATCTTATTTGGAGCACTTTACACAAAAATTCAACAAAAAAAGAACAGAGGAAGTCCTGGTATCTATACCATTTTTCCTCTGTCTTTTACTTTTCTTCTGTTACTACAGAATAAGTTCACGACTTTCTGATAGAATCTTGTGGATACTGCGCACGCGCACCTCCAATGAGTTTTGGGCGACTTGCAAGAGCCGTTACATGGGCATGCCCAATTTCTCTCAAAAGAGGGCGAATCGGAACCTGAACATGCTTGACATGCATGCCAATCGCAGTATCTCCGATATCCAATCCAGCATGGGCCTTGATAAATTCAACCTCAACTGGATCCCGCATAAACTTGAAGGCTGCCAACTGACCGGAACCTCCTGCATGAAGTGTAGGAAGGACACTGACGATTTCAAGACCAAGCTGCTCTGCCACCTGACGTTCAACGACGAGGGCTCGATTGACATGTTCACAACCTTGAACAGCTAGATGAATCCCTTTTCCCTCTAGGATATCTAGAATGGTTTTCACAATGATTTCCCCAATTTCTTGACTGGATTCCTTGCCAATCTGACCACCTATCACCTCACTAGAAGAAAGGCCCAAAACAAAGATAGCTCCTTGCTTCAAATTAGCCTTTTCTAACACATCTTCTACAATCTGGCTTGTTGCTCTTTGAATGTCTTTTTCCTTCATACTTGATACCTCTTTTGTCACTATCTATCATATCTTTTTTTACTGATTTTATCAAGGCCAACTAATCATTCTGATTTTTAAAAGCAAAACTCCCAGAATAGACTGGGAGTTAGCTAATTACTATTTTATTAATGCATATTTCAACTATCGTCCCTTTTTCGGGTACAGAATTGATCTTCATCTGGTAATTGTTTCCAAAATGAAGTTTGAGTCGTTGGTCGACATTTTGAAGGCCAACTCCCCCACGTTTGAGCTGACTTTGACTGCTATCGCCAGCAGCTTGGAAGCCAACGCCATCATCCTCAATGCGGATGACAAGCCCTGTATTCTGTTTCTGAACAGAAACTTTAATATGTCCCTGACCTTCCTTTTCCTTAATGCCATGGTAAAGAGCATTTTCTACAAGGGGTTGTAGCACCAACTTGGGTAAGACTAGGTTACCAAAAGCAGGATCTTCATCAATCTCATACTCCAGCTTATCCCCATAGCGTTGTTTCTGGATAAAGAGGTACTGGCGGACATGATTGATTTCATCAGAAAGAGAAATCAAATCCTTGCCTTGATTGAGCGCCAAGCGGAAATAGGTTGCCAAGGACTTGGTCACCTGAACCACTCGCTGACTATCCTGAAACTCAGCCATCCAGATGATAGTGTCCAAAGTATTATAGAGGAAATGGGGGTTAATCTGGCTCGACAAGGCTTGAAGTTCATACTGCCGGGTCGCTTCTTCCTGCCTGCGCACATCTGTCATCAACTGATCAATCTGATCCAGCATGGCATTGAACTGACGAGTCACTTCTCTCAGTTCATAGGCGCCAGCTTCTTTAGCACGCAGATTTTGTGTACCAGAAGCAATTTCCAGCATGGTTTCTCTCAAATCCTTCAAAGGGGCAATCCAGCGTTTGAGACTGAACCACACCAAGCAGAGACAGGCAAGAAGAGATAAGGCACTAGCACCAAGCAAGGTCCACATGAGTTGACTCCGAACCTGGTCTAACTTCTCCAACGAAGACACGCCTATCACCGTCCAATCAGTTCCTGCAATCTTTTCCTGACTGACGTAGGATTGATGGTCTAGCGTATAGCCCTGCCCCGTCTCGATGTAAGGTTTCATGGCCTCCATTTCACTCGCTGAGCTATAGACAGTACGTTTAGGATGGTAGACAAATTCATGGTTTTCATTGATGATAAAGGCAAAGCCCTGCTGGCCCAACTGGAGTTGGTTAAGATAGGCTTCCAGAGTTTCGTAGGAAATATCCAAACGAAGCACACCAAGATTGGCTCCCTTTTCATCAACAAGTTCCTGAGTAACAGAAATGACCCATTGACTATCTGATTTACGAGCTGGGGTTAAAACTGGCTTAGCTCCCTGATGAATGGCCTTTTGGTACCAATCCTCAGCCATCATATCTGAGGAAGTTTTCATCTGCACACTATCATCTGTAGAAATAACCTGACCGGATTTGGTGACCAGTACCACCGTTTTCAAGTCCTGGTCTGCCTTTAAGATAGTCAAAAACAGATCTCGGATTCCCTTGACTTGGTCTTGGTTAGGATTCTCAGCATAGGCTAGGACATCCTTCTGCTGGGTCAAACTGGTCGAGGTGGTTTCTAATTTTTTGATATAAGACTGAATAAAGTGGCTAGTTTGGCTGATGGTCGTTTGGCTATTGCCCTCAATAGTGGCCTCAATGGCTGATGAACTAGATTGATAATAGAAAGTCCCAACCACAGCTAGGAGAATGAGAAAGACCAGAAAGATGGAAATAACCATTCTGACTAGGAGAGAAGAACGCTTCATCGACCTTCCCCTTTCTTAAACTGACGAGGTGTCACACCTGCAATCTGTTTAAAACGTTGGGTAAAGTAGTTCATATCTTCAAAACCAACCTTTTCGGCTATCTCATAAATCTTTAAATCCGTTGTCAAGAGCAAAAGCTTGGCTTGTTTGACACGTTCTCGCACCAAATAATCCTGAAAAGGCAGGCCCAACTCTTTCTTAATCAAGGAACTCAAATAAGTCGGACTAAAACCTAGGTCACTGGCCAAAGACTTCAAACTAAACTGACTGTCAGCTAGATGGGACTGGATTTTCTGAGCAATATTTCCCTCAAACTTATCGGTTAATAAATCTTGTAACTGCTCTTCTTTTTCTTCCTTGTCTAGTTTTTGCTTGATTTTCCCTAACATTTCCTCAATATCCTGACGAGAAAAGGGTTTGAGCAGGTAATCATCTACACCGAGTTTGACGGCAGACAAGGCATAATCAAAATCATCGTAACCCGTCAAAAATACCAAATGCACCTGGGGATAGGTTTCTCGGACCAGCCTGGCCAACTGGATGCCATTTAGCTGAGGCATATTGATATCGGTTAAAATGATATCCGGCACCTGTTGTTGAATCAAGTCCCAAGCCTGTCTTCCATTTTCAGCCTGACCGATGATTTCCATATCGTAGGCTGCTACATTGACCAGCTTGGTCAAGCCTTGTCTTACCAGATACTCATCTTCTACGATTAAGATTGTGTAGGTCATGCTCTGCTCCTTTACCACTTACTAGTATCAGTATAGCAAAATTCTCCTCTAACTGCTTAGGAAAGACTTCTTAATCTACATAATCTAGTAAATAAGCGTAGCCTTTTTCTGCCATTTGGTCTTTGGGAATAAAGCGGATAGAGAGACTATTGATACAGTAGCGCAAGCCCCCCTTGTCCTGAGGTCCATCTGTAAAAACATGACCAAGGTGAGAATCTCCAACTCGGCTCCGCACTTCCATGCGTGTCATATTGTAGGACTTATCTTCCTTGTAGGTAGCAACATCTGGACTAATTGGTTGGGTGAAACTAGGCCAGCCACAACCAGACTCAAACTTGTCCTTTGATGAAAAGAGGGGTTCGCCAGTTGCCACATCCACATAGATACCGGATTCAAATTTATCCCAATAGCGGTTTGAAAAAGCTCGTTCTGTTTGATTTTTCTGGGTAACTGCATACTCCTCAGGTGACAAGGTCTTTTTCAATTCCTCGTCACTTGGTTTAGGATATTTGCTGGCATCAATGACAGGGTAGGCAGCCTGATTAACATTGATATGACAGTAGCCATTTGGATTTTTCTTGAGGTAGTCTTGGTGATAATCCTCCGCCACCACAAAATTCTTCAAGTTTTCCTTTTCAACTGCCAGAGGTTGGTCATATTTCTTAGCAACTTCATCAAAGACTTGGTTGATTACCTCCAAATCCTTGTCATCTGTGTAATAAACGCCAGTACGATACTGGGTCCCCACATCATTTCCTTGTTTATTTTTGCTGGTTGGATTGATAATGCGGAAGTAATGAAGCAGGATCTCCTTGAGGGAAATTTGATTGGCGTCGTAAGTGACATGGACGGTTTCCGCATGACCTGTTTGGTTAATCAATTCGTACTTGGTTGTTTCCCCTCTACCGTTTGCATAGCCAGAAACGGCATCTGTCACTCCAGGCACGCGTGAGAAGTATTCCTCCACTCCCCAGAAACATCCTCCAGCTAGATAAATTTCGTGCAAGTCTGCGTCTTTACTCACTTCTGTTTTTTTCACTGTTTTTGCTCCTTGGCTAACGGATGCTTTCTCAATTTGCGAGCTATCTGTCTGCCCTGCATTTCGCATCAATAGAAAATAGAAACCGGTTATGGCTAGGAGAATGACCCCTGCCAAGACAAAAAGTTTTACTTTATCATTCATAGCCTTTCTCTACCCCATTTCTTTCAATTCTTTTAAAATCATTTCCTTATCCATAAAACCTGGTTGCGTTTTGACCAGCTTGCCTTCCTTGTCTATAAAGGCTTGAGTCGGATAAGAACGGACACCATAACTTTCCAAGAGTTTACCTGATGGATCAATTAGAACTGGGAAATTTTTATAATCCAAGCCCTTGTACCAATTCTTAAAGTCCGCTTCTGCTTGTTCACCTTTGTGTCCAGGAGAGACCACTGTCAAAACTACATAGTCATCACCAGCTTCTTTAGCGATTTCATCCGTATCTGGAAGGCTGGCTAGACAGATGGAACACCAAGAAGCCCAGAATTTGAGATAAACTTTCTTGCCCTTGTAGTCAGATAAACGATAGGTCTTGCCATCTACACCTGTCAGTTCAAAATTAGCGACTTCCTGACCCTTAGTGGCAGTTTGTGAACTAACTTGTTCTGTTTTGGTTTGCTCCTTCATAGTAGACTCGTCTGCCATATTTTTAGCCGAACAGGCTGCCAAGCAACAGATTGAGCCTACTCCAAGGAGACATGTTTGCCATTTTTTCATTTCTTTTTCCTCTCTATTCAAATAATGTAGTCAAAATGGAAGCATTTCCCAAAAGCACCAAGATTCCCATCACGATAATGAGGAAACCACCCACTTTTTTGAGGGTCCCGAGATAAGGATGGAGTTTTCGGAAATGTTTCAAAACATAGCTGGAGGCGAGAGCTAGAACCAAAAATGGTAGTGCCAATCCCAGCGTGTAAACCAACATGAGACCAGCTCCCTGCCAAGCACCTGAGCCACCAGAAGCCGCCAAGGCTAAAACAGAGCCCAAAACCGGCCCTACACACGGCGTCCAAGCAAAACTAAAGGTCAACCCCAGTAAAAATGCTTGACTATAGCCGTTACCCTTTTGCCCCTGTCTCTTTAATTGTAGCCTTCTTTCCTTGTAGAGGCCCTGCAAATGTAGGACTTCCATCTGGTGTAAGCCCAAGAGAATGATAATCGCACCTGTCACATACTGAAACCAGGAAGTATAAAGCAAATTGCCTAAAAAACCAGCTCCATAACCCAGTAAGATAAAGATAAAAGAAATCCCCGCTATAAAGGCCAAAGTTCGCAATAAACTAACAACTGAGATTGAAAATTTTCCGCTGGAAGCCTGAGCACCATCTTTGTCATCAAGTAAAACCCCTGCATAGACTGGCAACACGGGTAAGATACAAGGAGAAAAGAAGGAAAGAATTCCAGCAAGAAAAACACTGATAAAAAAGATTACATTGTCCATTGCCTTCCTCCATTCTTTGATTTGATAGGTCTATTATATCCCCAAAACTCCAGAAAAAACAGGGACAATGATAGGCAAAAATAGGAATTTAATCAGTTTATTTAGAAATCTGGCACAAAAAAAGCCAGACAAGGTCTGACTTTGGTAGAAACAGAAAAGCGAATCACCTGTCTTCCCTGCTTATCTGGTAATAAATAAGGTCCGCAACGTAGTCTTTTCTCTCCACACCATTGGCAATGGTTTTTAGATAAGACATTCCCGCTTTTTCCATCACACGACCTGAAGCTGGGTTGAGACTAGCGTAGCGAGCTCTGACCTTTTGAAAGCCTGCTTGAGTAAAACAAAAGTCTAACACAGCTTTCAAGGCCTCTGTCATCATACCTCGGCCCCAAAAGTTTTTTCCTAAAACATACCCAATTTCACAACTTAAATCTTCCTCGTGCATTTCAATGATGCTGATATCTCCTATCACATGCTCTGGGTTCTCTTTGAGACAAATGGCCCATTTGTAATAGTTGGGATTAGTATAGGATGCAACCCAATTTCGAATCGAGTTCCGAGTCACCTCGACATCAGGATGAGGATCCCAAGAGACATAGATTAGATTCTCAGCAGACGAAGCCCAATTTTGAAACATGGCTTCCGCATCACTCTCCACAAATCTTCTCAAGATTAATCGGTCTGTCTGTAACATTTGTGTACCGATTGCTTGCATAATGTTACCTCGCTTTCTAAGCTTAAGGCTCAGGGTAAAAAGACTATACTCAATAACAGCTAGAAAACAAGTTTTTCATCTAGTTATTTGACGCAGTCGCTGTCTGGTTTGAAATGCGCTTTACCAAGCTTTTTCAAACCTAGTCATCGTTGCGGGGGTGAGACAAGGAAAATCGAACACTACGAGTTACCGAATCTGCCTCGTTTTCCTGTTTCTAGACTCGTGCTAAAAAGGTCCCCCGGACCTTCTTCGCTTTCTCATTTCTAGGCTCAGGGTAAAAACCTCCACTGGAGGTTATTCTTGCTCTCGAGTTTCAAGGCAAGAAGCTAAAAAGGTCCCCCGGACCTTCTTCGCTTTCCCATTTCTAGGCTCAGGGTAAAAAGGTCCACAGGACCTTTTTACTCCCAAAAGTCATCAAATACGGTGATTGGTAGGTGGCGTTTGTGTTGGCCTTTTTGCCACCAGTTTTCAATAGTCGCTTGAGCTTCTGGACTGATGGTTTTGCCTTCTAGATAGTCATCAATTTCATTGTAAGTGACTCCAAGTGCGACTTCGTCTGCAATACCTGGTTTTTCTTCTTCTAGGTCTGCTGTTGGGATTTTTTCATAAAGTGCTGGGTCTGCACCAAGTTCCTTCAAGAGTTGTTTCCCTTGACGTTTATTGAGGCGGTAAAGAGGGAGAATGTCTGCACCACCGTCACCAAACTTAGTAAAAAAGCCTGTGATATTTTCCGCAGCATGGTCTGTTCCAATGACAGCTCCGCTATGGGCACCCGCAAGGGCATATTGGGCAATCATACGGCTACGCGCCTTGATATTTCCCTTATTAAAGTCTGAAACAGGACTTCCTGTCGCTTCGACTGCAGCTGTCATTGCATCAGCTGATTCCTTAATATTCACAACCAAGCTGACATCTGGCTGGATGAAAGCGAGGGCTTTTTGAGCATCTGCTTCATCAGCTTGCACGCCATAGGGCAGGCGGACAGCGATAAATTGATAGCTGTCATCTCCTGTCTCTGCTCGCATTTCTTCCATAGCTAATTGCGCCAAACGCCCTGCCAAGGTTGAATCCTGACCCCCAGAAATCCCTAGTACAAAGGTTTTAAGGAAGGGATGTTTTTTCAAGTATCTTTTTAAGAAGTCAATCGAACGACGAATTTCCTCCTGGGCGTCAATCACTGGCTTGACACCTAGTTGTTGGATTATGGTTTCTTGCAAACTCATTCTTCTTCTCCTTCGCCAAGGGCTTCTTTGCGCATCTTATCAATCAAGTCCATCTTATCTTGCCAAATATCACGCGCCAAGTCTACCGGGTAATGTTGCGGATTGAGAACCCGTTTATACTCATCCCATAGCTTGTCAAATTCCTTACGAGCATAGGCTTGAATCTCAGTCAAACTAGGCAGGTTGTAAACTAATGTTCCTGCTTTGAAAATATCAACCAAGAGAGGAACGGCATCAAAATTACGAACGGTCTTTTTGATGTAGGTATAAGTTGGATGGAACATCTTGATTTCTGTCATGTCACTCACATCCACACCATCATAAGTAATGTAGTCACCTTCTGACTTGCCTTTTTCACGGCTGGTAATGCGCCATACCTGCTTCTTACCTGGGGTCGATACTTTTTCAGCATTACTTGAAAGCTTGATGGTATTGCGCATCTGACCATTCTCATCTTCGATCGCAACAATCTTATAAACTGCCCCAAGAGCTGGCTGATCATAGGCTGTAATCAGCTTGGTACCCACCCCCCAGACATCAATCTTAGCGTGTTGCATTTTGAGGTTAAGGATGGTATTTTCATCGAGGTCATTAGAAGCATAGATCTTAGCCTCTGTAAAACCAGCCTCATCCAGTTGCTGACGGACTTTCTTGGAAATGTAGGCAATATCCCCAGAGTCGATACGAACGCCTTTAAAATTGATCTTATCACCCAACTCACGCGCTACCTGAATGGCAGCTGGCACACCGATTCGCAAAGTATCATAAGTATCTACTAGAAAGACACAATCACGATGGGTTGACGCATAGGCCTTAAAGGCCTCATAGTCGTTTCCATAAACCTGTACCAAGGCATGAGCATGAGTACCTAAGACAGGAATACCAAAGAGCTTCCCTGCTCGTACATTACTAGTACCATTGGCTCCACCAATCACGGCTGCGCGTGTTCCCCAGATAGCTGCATCCATTTCTTGCGCACGACGTGTCCCGAATTCCATCAAGGGTTCATCTTCAATGACTGAACGAATACGTGCTGCCTTTGTCGCTATCAAGGTTTGAAAGTTAACGATGTTTAAAAGAGCCGTTTCGACCAATTGACATTGGGCTAGAGGTCCTTCAACCTGCACAATCGGCTCATTAGCAAAAACCAAGTCCCCTTCCTGAGCAGAACGAACCGTTAGTTCTAACTTGAGATTTCGTAGGTAATCCAAGAATTCTCCATGATACCCAAGCGTCTCCAAGTAGGCAATATCGCTATCTGAAAAGCGCAAGTCTTTAAGATAATGTACAATTCTTTCCAAACCAGCAAAAACCGCATAGCCGTTATTAAACGGTTGCTGGCG
The DNA here is from genome assembly GCF_002289235.2 of Streptococcus sp. FDAARGOS_256. Classification (GTDB taxonomy): domain Bacteria; phylum Bacillota; class Bacilli; order Lactobacillales; family Streptococcaceae; genus Streptococcus. The sequence goes on along the minus strand of NZ_NTGM02000001.1, from coordinate 289,353 downwards.
GAAATAAACTTCAAAGACCGCCTTTTTATTGTGAATTCCTTGGTCAAAGTAAACTTGCATCATGTTGATCTGGTACAAGTCCGTGTGCAATGTTAAACTATCATCTGGATACATCTGTTTTCCTTCTTCCTACTTTACAAAGGCATGAACGTATTCTGCCACTTTCACACCATCCGATAAATTAGTACTATTATAACACATTTTTTCAAGATTGATAAAAACTTAACAAGCTAATTCCCACTCTCCAGTTCATCCATATCTTGCTCAAACTTTTTTTGAGCCCATTCGCCATAACTTTTAAGGCCGAGATTGGCGATAAAAACCCAAGGAAGGTAAATCAGATAAGTAATGGCCCAAGCAGACAAGTATTTAACGTTCAAAGGGTTGTGCTGATAAATTTCTATGTTGAATTGATAATTCTGCAACATCAAGAGAGACGTAATAGCGAGAGTTACCAGCAAACACCCTATAATTGTAAAATGAAAACGACTATAGTAGGTCACTCCAAGTTGTCGTGCACGATTGAAAAAGAATAAAATTCCTAATAAAAGGGTAACCAGAAGAATATCAGGATTAAAAAGAGCAGGTGCTAATATTGCCACCAAATAACTTAGCAGAATGAGCCCGATAAACACATGAAAAGACTCTGTCCCAGCTTTGTTAATCAGTTGTTCTTCTCTTTCGTCTAATAATTGATAATAAAAAAATCTATTTTTCATCTTCTTCCTCCCAAAATAATTGATCTAATGTTTTTCCTAAGCATCTGCAAATGGACTGACAGAGGGAGAGACTAGGATTATATTTCCCTGCTTCTATCAAGCCTATAGTCTGCCTAGTAACACCCACAGCTTCTGCCAAATCCCCTTGTGTTAAATCACGCTCTACCCGAGCTAATTTTAATTTTAAATTTTTAGCCACTAGCGTCCTCCTTCAAAATTTTAAAAAGTTGCGCCTCTTTTAAAAACATTATACCATATATCTAACTTAATGCAATATATAAATGTCATTTTGTAATATTTTATTAACAAAAAAACTCTCTATCATCTTACATGATAAAGAGTATTCGTTCTTTTTTGATACTTAGCTAAGTTCCTCTCCAAAAGAAAGAAGTCTAGGTCACAAATCCTTTTGGTAATAAAATCTTTGCCCTGTGTAGGGATAGTCTTGCAAGGTAAAGACTTCCTTGTAGCCATGGCTTATATAAAAATCTGGCGCTTGAAACTGGTAAGTATTGACAAAAGCAAAACGACAGTTTCGTTTCTTAGCTTCACTTTCAGCTCGCTGCAATAGTTTCGAACCGATTCCTTGTCCCCGTAATTCCTCTTTCACAAACAAATATTCGATTTCCAGCCAATTTCCGAAAGTCTCAGCTACTAAGCCCGCCATGAGATTGCCCTTTTCGTCTTCGAGATAAAGATTCAGTGGCTCGCTCTCAACCTCTTCTCTTTTGGAACGATTATAAGCACGAATCAAATCCCCTATTTCTTGCGCTTTAAGCGATTCCTTATTTTCCAATCTAACGTGCATTCAAACCTCCTAATAAACTGCTACAACTTGATTATAGTCATATTTCAATAAACTGTCAAACTAGCAAAAACTCACCAAACAGAGTTGATGAGTTCATGATTTATTTTCTAAATTTCCACTGACTATAAATCCCAAAAACAAAGATCCAGATAGCAGAACCAACTGCCCCCATGAAAGTGGACTCTTGCAAAAAGAGAGTCACAAAAACAAAGACAAAAAAGAGAATGGTTAGGGGATTAAGCAAGCGATACTGAGGCATGAGGTAGCCATCAGCCATGAAATCTTGTGACTTGCGGTATTTGAGATGGGCCACCATTATCAAGATATAAATCGCGATGTAAACACCTGATGAGGATGCGGTGATCAAAGCAAAGGCATCTGAAACACCTGGTAGCACATTGATAAAGGCAGCGAGAGCAATCAAGATTGCTGAGGCAATGATGGCATTTTGTGGAACATTGTGACGAGAAAGGGTATCGACCTTGATGGCCTTTAAGAAACGATTTGGCGAATCATGGGCAATCTGATATAAGTGTCTCCCTGTTGAGTAGAGAGTTGAGTTAAGCGCAGACGCTGCTGAGGTCAAGACAACAAAGTTGATTAGAGCCGCTGCCCACTTGATCCCTGCCAGTTCAAAAACCGTTACAAATGGAGAATCTGAAGAATTAAGATAAGACCAAGGAATAATGGCCATAATCGCAATGAGAGCTCCCCCATAGAAGAAGATAATTCTGAGAGGAATTTCCTTAACAGCTTTAGGTAAGACCTGACGAGGGTTCTTTGTTTCAGAAGTTGTCACCCCGATAAACTCAATCATCAGATAGGCAAAAAATACCATTTGAAAGGCCATGACAAAGTTCATAACTCCGTTTGGAAAAAGAGAGAACTGGTCGCTGATATTTGCCAAACTTGCAACACCATGCGGTGTCTTAAAGCCTGTCAAAACCATAAAAATCCCAGTGGCAATCATGGCTAAAATCGCCACAATCTTGACCATAGCAAACCAAAACTCGACTTCTCCAAAAAGCTTAACTGCAATCAGGTTGACCAAAGCCAAAATCGTTAAAAAGACAAGCTGAATCATCCAGCTAGGCCATGTGGGAAACCAGAAGCGGACATAGTCTGAGATGGCAGTGATTTCTGCCATACCGATAAAGACAACTGACAGCCAATAAGACCAAACTGAGAAATATCCCCAGCCTTTCCCCAAATGACGGGTGATAAAGTTGATAAAGGTATGTTGTTCTGGATCCTGATACAGCATCTCTCCAACAGCCCTCATCATCAAAAACATAAAGGCTCCTGTAATCATGTAAATCAGAATGATCGAAGGTCCAGTAAGGCTGATAGAGCGACCAGCACCTAGGAAAAGTCCTGTTCCGATTGTTCCCGCAATGGCCATCACCTGAACATGGCGATTGGTTAATCCACGCTCCATTTTGTTTTTCTTCTTATTTTCACTCATATAGTCTCCTTTTTATCCAAAAAACCAAAAAGGAGTTGAGCAAGGCAAAACCTTCACTACTCCTTTTTCATCCTATTTAGGCTGTTTTCTCAACCTTTAAGATTTTGACATCATAGCTACCAACTGGTGTTTCAATCGTTGCAGTATCGCCAGTCTTCTTGCCAATTAGAGCACGGCCAATCGGACTTTCATTTGAGACTTTACCAGCAAAAGCATCTGCACCTGCAGAACCGACGATGATGTAGACCTCTTCTTCGTCTTCACCGACTTCTTGGATTGTTACTGTTTTACCGATTGCTACCTCATCTTGGGCAACTGCATCGCTATTAACAATTTCAGCATAACGAATCTTTGTTTCTAGACTTGAAATTTGACCTTCAACAAAAGCTTGTTCATCTTTCGCTGCTTCATACTCACTATTTTCTGAAAGGTCTCCATAGGAACGAGCAATCTTGATACGCTCTACGACTTCGGGACGACGGACGAGTTTCAACTCCTCTAATTCTTTTTCTAGTTTTTCCTTTTCTTCAAGGGTCATTGGGTAAGTTTTTTCTGCCATTTTTTTAACTTTCTTTTCTATTTACTTTTTTAAAACAAAATTATGTGGAAAACCACATAATTTTAGTTTGAACTACTTGCTTGAGGTAACTTGCTATTGATATGCTCTGCAACGTTTTGATCATGTTCTTCTTTTGTTGTTGCAAAGTATACTTTACCATCTTCAACATTGGCTACAAAGTACAAGTACTCACTCTTTGTCTGGTTTACACTTGCTTCAATCGCATCCGAACTTGGGCTATCAACCGGTCCAGGCATGAGGCCAAGATGTGTGTAAACATTGTATGGTGAATCAATCGTTGTATCAATTCCAGCGTCATCTGCTAAACTAATCTTTTGACCAAGTTTTCCTTGAGCATATAGGATAGCGATATTACTTTGAAGTGGCATACCGGCATTCAAGCGGTTATAGAAGACACCTGCGATTTTCTTGCGGTCTTCGGTCTTAGCTCCTTCTTTTTCGACAAGAGAAGCAATGCTGAGCAATTCATTAACTGTCAGATTCTTTTCTTTGATCGTAGCGTAATATGGTGACATAGCCTTATCCATAGCAGCCACCATCTCATCAATCAAACTTTCAACAGTTGTACTGTCTTTGATTGTATAGGTCGCTGGGAAAAGGTAGCCTTCAAGACGATAACGAACGCCACTATCTTTTGTTGGAAGACTTCCAAGTAGGTTTGGATACTTGGCTACTAATTGTGAGATAAAGGTCTCATCTTGAGCTTTTGCCAAGAAAGCATCCGCAGTAAGAGGTTCTTTAAATTCACCTTGAAGTTGTCCTACTGTTTGAGCGATTTGCTCTAATGTATAGCCTTCTGGAATGGTCAAGTTTGAAAGAACAGGTGCCTGAGCTTCAGGAGTCCCACCTTTTTGCAATTCTTGAATCAACTCATCCGTACTCATACTCTTCTTCAAGTTATAATAACCTGACTTCAAGTTGGCATGGCTATAGTATTTAGCATAAAGACTAAAGATAAGTCCATGTTTAACCAGACCAGATTTTTCCAAGGTGCTTCCAATTTCTTGAACGTTTGCTCCGTCTGGGATTTGAACCGTTACATAGTCCTTAGAGCTCGCATCAACAGGTTTCAAAGAATCTTGAACGTAACCATAACCAAAGTAACCACCGACTGCAACGAGTACTAGGAGAACTAGAACTGTTACTAGGCAACCTTTGGCTTTTGATTTTTTCTTTTTCTTAGTTGATGTTGCACCTTGACGACGACTACGACGTGGAGCATCAGCTAATCCACTGGTAGATTCTGTAGAAACAGGCTCAACTCTTTCAGGCATTCCTGGGGTGATTTCCTCTTTCTTATCTTCTGTTTTATAGGTTACGGCTACCTTAGTCGGAGTATCGTTAAATTCTTTTTCTTCGGGTTTAAGCTCAACTGGTTCTACCTTAGGTTGAACAGTTTCCACTACAGGTTCTTCAGCCAGATGAATCGGCTCTACTAGAGGTTCGTCAGATTCTACAACTTCAATCTTATCGATGATTGGCTGTCTAATCTCTTTCTCTTCTTGTCCATCCGTTTCATCAGTTCTAGCACTTGAAAGTGGAGGAACACTTGGTGCATTTTTTAGGATTTTATCGACAACAGATAGGGAATCAGCCATCAACTCCTCTGTTGATGTTTCTGGTTCAAGATCTGAAGGAGTTGCTGAACTAGCTTGAGATGATGAAGCCGTCAGATTTGGAATCTCTACTTCTTTCTCTCTTCTATCTTGTTCTTTTACTCTTTCTAAATCACGTAGAATCTGCTCTTTAAAGCTTAATTTTTCTTCTTCTCTTGATTTTTCAGTCAAAAGCATTACCTCCTTGTTGACAATCCCTAATATTATATCTTAAAAGTCGTAGAAAAGCAACCAACTAGGGCATTCCCTAGCTAGTTTTATTGATTTTCAGGCTGCCAGACCATATCATACCATGTTTCCCCAGCAAAGTTTGACTGGGATATTCCTTCATTAACAAAGCCGTGCTTTTCATAATAGGCGATAAGGTAATCATGACATGTCAGATTAATGCCCTCTCGCTCATGTTCTAAAGCGACTTCTTTCAAAGCCCTTAATAGTCTTTTCCCCACTCCCAAAGCTTGTGCTTCCTTGGCAATAGATAGGCAAGTCACAGAAATATAACCTCCAGGTTGATGGCTATAGTCTTTTATTTCTTCTGTAAATGACTGATCATGTAGATGGCGGTGTGGGACGACTGGACCTTCGATATAACCAAGAATACGACCCTCTTTTTCAGCTACGAGAAAACTGGTCTGAATTTCCTGCAAATGCGCCTCAAAGACCGAACGAGGAATGGCTTCCTCCAGTGAAAAATTCTCCAGCTCTATCTCTATAATCCGATCTAAATCCGAAAATCTTGCTTGTCTGATTTTCATATTTCCTCCTGATAAAAAGGATTCTCCCAAATCAGATACCATTCAGAGCCACTGCCATAATGACTCTCGGTCACTTCTTCTTCAACAAAGCCATTCATTTCAAAATATGATAGTAGTTCATCAGGACTCTGCAAAAGAATACCTTGATAATCTAGTTCGACTGTCACCTGTTTCAAGGCTGCAAGAAGAAGAGTTCCCAGCCCCTGTCCCCAATGGTCAGGATGAATAGTCAAGGATTTTACTTCTATCCATTTGGGATGAATAGACTGAGCTTCTCCCAAAACATAGCCCAAGAGCTGATTTTCATCCCCAGCTACAAGAAAGGTACCCGCAGTCTTGCGGATACTCTCTTCTAAGGATTGGAGGCTAAGTGACTCTTCTGATGAAGGATTGGCTTCTTCAATCGCCAACATTTCTTCTAAATCTGATAAGGTAGCTTGCCTTATAGTGATTGGAATTTCCATCTGTTTTCCTTATTGGACGTTGCTTGTCAAGTTAGACAAGAGACGTTCAAATGAATATTCATAGGTTTGGATGTCTCCTGCACCCATAAAGACGTAAACAGCATTGTCATGGTCTAGGAGTGGAGAGACATTTTCAACAGTGATAACCTGGTGTTTCTTGTTGATTTTATTGGCTAAGTCTTCTACTTTGACATCACCATGGTCCACTTCACGGGCTGATCCATAGATTTGCGCTAGGTAGACGGCGTCTGCTTGATTCAAAGCATGGGCAAATTCGTCCAACAAGGCAATGGTTCTTGTAAAGGTATGCGGTTGGAAGATTGCCACGATTTCCTTGCTTGGATATTTCTGACGAGCCGCATCCAAGGTTGCAATGATTTCTGTTGGATGGTGGGCAAAGTCATCAATAATCACTGTATCATTGACGATTTTTTCAGTGAAACGACGCTTAACACCGGCAAATGTTTTCAAGTGTTCACGCACTAAGTTCAAATCAAAACCTGCTGTGTAAAGCAATCCGATAACAGCTGTCGCATTCATGATATTGTGACGACCAAAGGTTGGAATGTGGAATTGACCCAATTCTTGACCACGGAAGTGAACGGTGAATGTTGATCCAGTCGTAGAACGAAGGAGATCACTAGCTACAAAGTCATTGTCCTCAGCTTCAAATCCATAGTAATAGATTGGCGCATTGGCTGTGATCTTACGCAACTCAGGATCTTCACCGTATACAAACAAACCTTTGGTAATTTGTTTGGCATAGTCGTTAAAGGCATTGAAAACGTCCTCTAGACTTGTAAAGTAGTCTGGATGGTCAAAGTCAATGTTGGTGATGATAGAGTATTCTGGGTGGTAAGGCATGAAATGGCGCTCATATTCGTCTGATTCAAAGACAAAATATTTGGCATTGGCTGAGCCGCGACCTGTCCCATCACCAATCAAGAAGCTGGTGTCTGTGATGTGAGACAAAACGTGAGACAGCATCCCAGTCGTTGATGTCTTACCATGCGCTCCTGCAACCCCCATGCTGACAAAGTCACGCATAAAGCTACCGAGGAATTCATGGTAACGTTTGTAGCTGATACCATTTTGATCTGCATAGGCGATTTCAACGTTGTTATCTGGACGGAAGGCATTCCCCGCGATAATCTCCACATCACCTTGTAGGTTCTTTTCATCAAAAGGAAGAATCGCAATCCCTGCCTGCTCTAGTCCACGTTGAGTAAAGTAATATTTTTCAACGTCTGAACCTTGAACCTTGTGTCCCATTTGGTGCAACATCAAGGCTAGGGCACTCATCCCTGATCCCTTGATTCCAATAAAATGATATGTTTTTGACATGCTTTTCTCCCCTACTCAGTAATTCTTGTCAGATTCAACTCTTGGGCAACCTGACGTTCCTGTTCTGTTTGCTTATTCTTTTTATTATAGATTTGACTCTTCTTTAGAAAATCATAGTTGTTCTTTTTGGCTTTTTCCGTTTGGGTTTTCGGAGTTGGATTCGCCACTTGGCCAACATTCTCAGCTAAGATATAGTGAGACTGGCTCAAGTTTTTACTAAATTTGGCAAACTCACCTGGATTTTCCTTTTGAAATGGTGCTGTTGGTTGGTTTCCTTGACGAACAAGTGTTGAACCATTGTGTCGTCTAGTATGACTAACATCCTGAGTCAAATACTTGGCTGAACGTTTCTTTTTCAAGTCCGCACGCGCCTCTTCTCGAGCCAATTCAGCATAGGTTTTTTCAACTTTTTTGGGTTCTGAGCTCGGTTTTGACTCCTTATTAACCACTGAAGAAACTACGGTTTCTTCTTCATTGATAGGAGACCATTCCAAATAGTTCTTATCGCGGTAATCACCTTTGATATTGCTAATAAAGTCTGACTCATCGTACAAGTCCATGACTGGCATTTTGGTCAGCATGATTTCATCATCTGACACCAATGGAAATCGATCTTGTTTCATTTTGTATTTCCTTTCAACACTTCATTATAGCGTATTGTCTTGATTTTTCAAGTGCTGGCTTCAGAAATTCCCAAAATTTCACGAATTTCTGCCAGACTGAGGCTCGCACGCGACTCTGTACCATCTAAAACTTGGGAAACCAAATGCTTTTTCTGTTCTTGAAGTTCTTGAATTTTTTCTTCAATGGTTCCTTTCGTAATCAAGCGATAAACCTCTACCTTCTGCTCCTGTCCCATACGATGGGCACGTCCGATAGCTTGGGCTTCAACCGCAGGATTCCACCAGAGGTCCACTAGGATGACGGTATCAGCACCCGTTAGATTGAGACCAACACCACCCGCCTTAAGGGAGATGAGAAAGGCATCTCTCTCCCCTTGGTTAAAGGCCTTGGTCATCTCCTGTCTGTCTTGAGCTGGAGTTGAACCTGTGATTTTGAAGGAAGTCAAGCCCAAGTCTGGGAGTTCTTGCTCGATTTTTTCCAACATTCCTTTGAACTGGGAGAAAATCAAGACCCGATGCCCACCATCAGCCACTTGTAGCAATAAATCTCGGAGACTATCGAGTTTACCACTGGCTCCCTGGTAATCGTCCATGAAGAGGGCTGGCGTATCGCAGATCTGGCGCAATCGCATGAGGCCAGATAAAATTTCTACCCGGCTTCTCTGGAATTCTTGATCGGTCACTTGCGCTAGGCGGTCTCGCATCTGTTGCAACTGGGCGAGATAGATGGCCTTCTGTTGGTCTTCCAGTTCATTTTTATAGACGACTTCGATCAGGTCAGGTAGTTCTGTAAGAACTTCTTCTTTCTTACGCCTCATGACGAAAGGCTTGATAAACTGCGCGACTCGGTCAGCCGGTAATTTCATAAACTCCTTTTTACTTGGTAAGAGCCCCGGAAGCACAATTTGGAAGATAGACCACAACTCTCCTAAATGATTTTCGATGGGTGTACCTGACAAAGCAAAAACTGCTGGCACCACAAACTGGCGCAATCTCTGAGCAATCTTGGTTTGGGCATTTTTCATGACCTGAGCTTCATCTAAGAAGAGAAAATCAAAAGCCATCTCTTGATAAAGCTCGCTGTCTTGACGAAAGGTTGCATAGCTAGTCACATAGATTTGGTGATTTTCAGAAAGAATTGCTTCTCGATTCGCTTTCAAACCATGAACGACAGCCAAATCCAACTGTGGGGCAAATTTCCTAAATTCATCTGCCCAATTGTAGATCAAACCTGACGGAGCCAAAATCAAGACCCGACCATCTTCTGTCACCTGACTAGTCAAAAAAGCAATAGTTTGCAGTGTTTTTCCCAGTCCCATATCATCGGCTAGGATGCCACCAAAGCCATAGTGATGAAGCATCTGGAGCCAACGAACACCCTTTTCCTGATAGTCTCTCAAACTCGCCTGCACCCGTATATCTCCCAAAGGAAAATCCTCTGGATGAGTCAAATCATGAGCTAAATGCTGAAATTCTTCCGAGAAAGAGATCCTGTTTCGACCTTCAAAAAGCTGAGAAAGGCTATAAGCCAGAGATTTTCGCGCTTGGAAAGAACCATCTTTTAGCTCAACCCCCAGTTCCTGCAAATTTTGACGAATCTGCTTGGTTTCCTCATCAAAAAAGTACACTTGATCAGAAGAGCTGATATAGAAATCCTGATTGCTGGTCAGGGCTTTAAGAGCTTGATCAATCTCTTCTTGGGCAATCCCTTGGAAATCAAATTGAATTTCCAACAGTCCTCCCTTGGACTCAATCTGAACCTGAGGAGCTTGGACGCTGTAGAGCTGATTCATCTCATCAGACAAGAAAACCTGACCCAACTTCTCAAAAGCTGGAATCGTATGGTGAAAGAAAGAATAAACCACTTCTGGCTTCAAAGCCTGTCTCCAAGACTGAAAATCAGCCTCAAAACCAGCCCCTAAACAGACTTGAAATAGCTGGTTTTCCAAGACGGCATCGCTTGAAAATGGTAATTGTTCCAGCTGTTGACGACTAGTTACCTTAACATCTCCATAGTCAAACTGAATATTCAAGCGGATGCGGCCGTCATCCTCCCTATCAAAGTAAAAGATTGGTGAAAAGGGTCTGATTTGCAAGCGCTCAGGAGCAGAAACTGTGCCCAGCTGTCCAAACAAAGGCTGACAGGCAGCCAGACGGTCACGATCACTGTTGTCAAACTGGAGGCATTTTCTCCCTCTTTCCTCCTGAGGAAGCTCCTTGATTTCCTTTAGGAGGCTGATTTGTTTAGGATTTAAGAGATAAAGATTCCCCTTACGAAAGAGAACCGCTCCCCCATAGAATACGTTGATTCGCTCACTTTCAGAAATCTCCATCTCAAAATAATCGGGATACTCCTGCACTGAAAAAGAGAACAGTTCTGCATCGGGATCTAAATCATGAAAGAGAAGATTTTCATAACTAGTAATCTGGTGCTCAAAATGAAAATCCTCCAAGTTCATCAGCAACTCCACTCCCTGCTCAAAAAAGGTCAGAGGGAAAAAGAGGTGACGACCTTGATTGGGGAAAAAGAGCTCTTGACTCAGTCCCTCCTCAATCAAGCCACATAAAAAAGTAAGAACTTCTTGACTAGCTGTATCAAAAGCATCCCAAGACAAGTCATTTTCATAGTGCTTCCCAATCATATATGGCTTTCGATGGACCAAGACCTTCAAAAAGAGAGGGATGTCACGAATGACATAATATTTTAGACTATCAACTAAACCGATTCGGAGTGTCCAAAGGAGACGATTGGTCCCAGCTTCCACCTGACCTTGAGCCGACAAAGTGTAGATTTTTTCTCGCTTCTTAGGTTGGATCCGCTCCAAAAAACTACCGCCAAAACTAACCTTGGTTTCGACCTCTTCTTGCTCTTCATGTCCTTTTTCTAAGGCTTGTAAAATCACCTGGCCTTCTTCATCATTCTTCAGATAATGCTCGAGCGCTGCGAGGTGAACACAGTAACCTCTTTTTTGGAAAAAATCGCAAGCACAAAAAACCAGATCATCCTCTAAACTGTAGCGCAAGTCTTCTCCCGCCACACGAGTATAGAGGCGATTCCCTTTTTCCTTGATAATCTCAATGTTGCCTGTTTCATAGAGTGTAACCCCCTCCATGCGCAACTTTCCCGGAATCAATTTAGCCATAGTTACCCCTTTATCTTATCTTTTTATTATACCACATTTTCCCCTACGAAAATAGCCTTCTAGGAAGACTTTCCTCCTAGAAGGCTCGATTTTTAAAGTGTAGCAAAAGTGGTCACGATGCGTTGGCAAACCTCTTCCAGTACGGACTTCGGCATAGCCACATTGAGGCGGGCATGAAGAGTTCCCTCCTCTCCAAAGTCCAAACCTCGATTCAAGATAACCTTGGCTTCATTCTTCAAAAGCTCTTGCAAGCGGTCATCCGTTAGGTCATAGGCTGAAAAATCAAGCCAGATCAAGTAGGTACCTTGCGGTTTCATGACCTTAATCTTGGTTTCGTTGCCCAAAAAATCCACTACATAGTTAATGTGGTCCTCGATGACTTCTTTTAAGTCTCCTAACCAGTCCTTACCATAACGGTAGGCAGCTTCTGTCGCCAAATAGCCCAAGCCTGAAATTTCATGCTGATTATTGGTCAACTGGCGCTTCTGGTAAGCCAATCTCAACTTAGGATTTTCAATGACTGCATAGGAATTTTTTGTCCCAGCAATATTAAAGGTTTTAGTGGCACTGGTCAAGACGATAGCAAATTCTTTAAAATCAGGATTGATGGTATTGAAGGAATGATGCTTGTGACCAAAGAGGGCCAAATCTTGGTGAATCTCATCTGAAACCAAGAAAACACCGTGTTTTTGGCAGAGTTGGCCAATCTTCTCCAACACTTCTTTTTCCCACACACGTCCACCAGGATTGTGAGGGTTGCATAGGATATAAAGTTTGACATCCTCTTCCACCAAATCCTTCTCCAGTTGGTCAAAGTCAATCTCAAACAGACCATCCTTTTCCACTAAAGAATTGGTAATCAATCTACGGTTGTTCAACTTGACACTGCGTGCAAAGGGTGGATAGACAGGTGTGTTAATCAAAACCGCCTCGCCTTCTTTTGTAAAGGCTTGAATGGCTGTTGAGATGGCTGGTACCACACCCTCGATAAAAACAAGAGCCTCTTTGTCAAAGTGGTAATCGTGTTGTGTGGCTTCCCACTTTTGAACTTCCTTAATTAACTCTTCACTGGCATAGGTATAGCCATAAACCAGTTGATCCGCATAAGTTTGCACGGCTTGGCGGATTTCAGGCAAGACTACAAAGTCCATATCCGCTATCCAAGCTGGTAGGACTTCACTATCCGTTTCTGCTTCTTTCCATTTATAGGTATGATGCCCTAAACGGTTTGGCAGGCTTGTAAAATCATATTTTCCCATCTTTGTCTTATCCTTCCAAGGCTTGGCGCAAATCTGCAATCAAATCTCTAGCATCCTCAATCCCAATTGACAAGCGCAAAAGGTCATCTGTCAAACCATAAGAATGGCGCACTTCTGCTGGAATATCAGCGTGAGTTTGCGTCGTTGGATAAGTAATGAGACTCTCCACTCCACCCAAACTTTCCGCAAAAGAGAAGACCTTAAGACTGTTCAAAATGTGAGGAATGCGTGTTTCATCGGCTACTTTAAAGGAAATCATGCCCCCACGACCAGTGTAGAGAACTTCCTTAACTGCTGGAGAATCCTTCAAAAAGGCAACCACTTCTTGGGCGTTGGCTGTAGAACGTTCCATACGAAGAGGTAGAGTTTTAAGACCACGAATCAACTGATAACTATCAAATGGTGACAAGACCGCACCTGTCGTATTCAAATTGTAGAACAGTTGCTCATATAGTTCTAAACTATTAGTCACAACCACCCCAGCTAAAACATCATTGTGCCCTGCTAGATACTTGGTGGCTGAATGAAGAACGATATCCGCACCATCTTCAATCGGACGTTGGTAAATCGGGCTATAGAAGGTATTGTCCACCACAACTTTGGCACCCTTGGCATGAGCTAGTTTTGCAAGTTTTGCAATATCAAATTCCAACATCAAGGGATTGGTTGGCGTTTCGATATAGAGAACATCCACATCTTTCTCTAACTCAGCAATCAGCTCTTCTTCTGTATTGGCATAGGTAAAATGGAAACGGCCTTCTTGCTCGACTTGGTTGAACCAACGGAAAGAACCCCCATACAGATCACGAACAGCCAATACTTTACTCCCTACTGGAAAGACACTAAAGGCCAGTACAATCGCAGCCATACCTGAGCTTGTCGCTAGGGCATAGTCTGCTGATTCGATTGCGGCCAAGACCTCCTCCGCCTTACTGCGAGTTGGGTTTTTCGTCCGAGTATAGTCAAATCCCGTAGACTGACCGAACTCCGGATGCTGATAAGTTGTTGAAAAATGAAGTGGCGTCACCAAGGCACCTGTCGCCTTATCTGACTTGATACCAGCCTGGGCCAAAATTGTGTTGATGTGTAGTTCTTTGCTCATACAATACCTCCAAATCTATAGTAACTATTGTACCACTTATTTTCACTAACTCATTTTCTTGTTTTCAAGAGCTAGTTATAGTTTCAAACTATATAAAAACGATAGTTCCTTTAGAAACTATCGTTTTTCCTGTTGAATAGACTGGTTATTTAACGTGTTTTGCCAGTTCTTCTTGGGCTTTTTTATTTGATTCTTCTTTTTCTTTCTGCCATTTTTCTTTCGCTTTTTCATACTCATCAGTCGTTACAGTCTTATCTTGCAACTTGAGGTATTTGTATGATTCGACACCCTTATTTCCAGCTTGTGAGAATGGCGCTGAGAATGGAACTGTCTTTCTCAAGCCAGGTGTTCCACCTTGGGAAACGTTTGGAATTGCAAGGGCGCTATCAACGAGCCAAGCTTGAATTTCAGCATATTTTTCATAACGTTTTACTGGTTCTTGCTCCTTGTTCGCTTCTTCTAACATTTGAGTGTAAGTATCCAGACCAACTGCCTTAGCCTTGTCATTGACCTCACCCGGTTCTAGACCGAGGTTTTGCAACATACCACCGTTATTGACATTTAAGATATCAAGATAGCTTGATGGATCCAAGTAGTCAGCACTCCAACCGCCATTATAGATATCAAAGTCTTTTTGAGCTGCGGTTTGAGCGAGGTAGCCAGAATTATCGTAGTCATCTGTTGATAATTGTTGGATATCGATAACCACATTCTCAGCTCCTAGAACAGATTCGATGGATTGTTTCAAAGAACTTGCTTCAAGTACACCTTTTTTAGCTGATTGGTCAACTGATACGTCCAAGTGGATTGGGAATTGTACACCCTTAGCTTCCAATTCTTTCTTAGCTTCTGCAAATTTAGCTTTAGCTTTATCAGGATTGTAGTATGGGTCTTGCGCATCTGCAAAGTTGATTCCTTGCCATTCTTGGCCATAGTTGACCATCTTTTCTGAAACAACATCGCCAAAGTCTTTTCCGTTGATACTTACAAACGTAGGAGGTACAACCAAGTTACGAATAATCTTTGTTGCTCCTTCTTCCCCTTGAGATTGTGCTCCATAGGCTGTACGGTTATAAGCATAGTTGAAGGCTTGACGGAAGTTTTTATTCAGAACTGCTTCTTGGGTTGATTTCTTTTCGATATCTGAGGATTTAGACGTGAAGTTATAAGATTTTCTGTCCAAGTTGAAGTTCAAGTAATAAGAAGTTGCGTTTTGCATACTATAGATAATGTTATCCTTATTGCTCTCTTTAATCCCTTCAAAGCTTGAACTATTAGGATAGAGACGAGCATAACTATAGACTCCTTCTGCAAAGTTACGAGCTAGAGCATCTTGGTCACTACCGTCATAGTAGGTCAATTTCACATCGTCCACAAAGACATTTTTAGCATCCCAGTAATTTGGATTTTTCTTGTATTCGATAACAGATTTTGAAACAAACGATTTCATCAAGAAAGGTCCACTATACAAAATACTAGAAGGATCTACCTTACCAAAGTCATCCCCTTTTGATTTTAAGAAATCTGCATTGACAGGGAAGAGAATGGTTGAAGTTGTTTTAGAATTCCAATAAGGTTCTGGACGTGTCAAAGTATACTGAACTGTTTGGTCGTCAATCGCCTTAACACCGACAGTTGAAAAGTCAGTTGTTTTCCCGTTGATATAGTCATCCAAACCTGCTACAGAGTCTTGAACCAAGTACAAGGCTTCGGATTTTTTATCAGCAGCATATTTCAAACCTGTCACAAAGTCTTGGGCCGTTACAGGGGCATATTCTTCACCCTCATAAGTATACCATTTTGCATCCTTACGCAATTTGTAAGTATAGGTCAAACCGTCCTGAGAAACAGTCCAATCCTCTGCCAACGATGGAACATAGTTACCGTATTGGTCATTTTCCATCAATCCATCTACCAAATTAGTAACGATGTCGTTGGTTGTTGCACGGTTTTCTGCAAGATAGTTCAAACTAGATGGATCGCTCGAATAAACATAGTTATATGTTTTAGTAGCGCTACTTGAATTTCCACATGCGCTCAGTAAGATACCTGCGCTTAACACGACACTTGCAAGTGTCAGATACTTGGCCTTAGACTTTTTCATTTCCAGAACCTCCTGTTTAAAAGTTTTGTCTTATTATACAGCTTTGGTTTTATTTAGTCAAGTAATTTCTGAAGAAAAACTTAAAAAACATATTTTTCTACTCTTAATTTTAGAAAAAGTTCTCTTTTTTTAAGAAAAATGTAGTATAAAAACCTTTCTGTTAAAGAAAGGTTAAATTTATTACTTTTATTTATAAATCTTTTTACGATATTTTCAATCGTGTACGTAGTCGGTCTGCTTGAGCTTTGCCGATTATCTTGTCTAAGAGTCGTGTCCGTAGGCTCATCAAACCATAAAGACCTCCTCCAAGCCCTCCGATGAGAGCCACATAAAGGAAACTCCAAAAACGTCCACTTGGTTGGAAAACAAAACCGAGTAGCCACTGCAAGAAGCCAACTAGGATAAACATGACAAGGGTCAAGATGGTAATCAAAATGGTTCTCTTCAAGATTATCTTTCGACGAGCACCCGTTACCTGGCAGATATCTCGGTACATCAAGACATTCGGAATAATCAAGCCGATAGTCGTTGAAATCAAGGGACCGTAGCTGTGGAAAATAGCAATGGTTGGCAGTTGCAAGACGATCTTAGCAATGGAACCATAGACAAAGTATAGAACTGCCTTGCGGTTTCGGAACATGGCCTGAAGCATAGGAGACAAGACCATATACAAGCCTAGGATAGTAGACTGCAAAACTGCAAAGACAAATAAGCCCATGGCCAGACTATCTGGCTTACCGTAAAAGACTGTATAAAGAGGCTCCCCTACCATAACCACTCCAACTGTTGCAGGTAGTAGAAATAAGAAGAGCATGGTGAGGCTATCTTGGACTAGGCGAGCCGCCGCTTGCAAGTCGCCTTTTACATAGTTTTCCGTCAACAGCGGCAAGCCGACACTCCCAATGGAAACTCCTACAGAGATTAAAATCATGGTAATTTTATTAGGATTGGCAGAGAAATAAGAAAACATGACAACCAAGTCTTCATTACTGTAGTTGGTAAACCACTTCATACTATTGATAAAGGTCATCTGGTCTAAAATCTGGAAGAGTTGAATGGCTGATCCTGTCAGGATAAAGGGAATGGCTTCCTTGATGGTATCGACTAAGAGTCGCTTACTATTGATTTTATCCCGTGTTTCAAAGACTCTTTTAAGCAAACCTTCTTGAGCAAGGAAGTAAATCAAAACTGCAAAACTTGCCACCATCCCCACAAATGCTGCAAAGGTTGACTGAGTAACGGCTGATAAGTAGTCACCAGAACCCATCTTCATAATGAAGAAGGTTGCCATCAACATCCAGATAACACGGATGACCTGCTCGGCGATTTGACTCATAGCATAGGGTTTGAGGTTATTCATCCCTTGGAAGAAACCTCGGATGACACTCATAGATGGGAAAATCAAGACTGCCCAAGCTAAGCTCTGCATGATGGGAATCAGGTCTTTCCCCACACCTGACAAATCTGCTAACCAGGGAGAAAAGAGATACAAGACCAAGGCAAAGACTAAGCCCAAGCCCGTCATAAAGCTTAGAAAACTCCGAATCAAGGCAAAGCTATGCTCTTCTTCTCGCATGGTATTGTACTTAGCCACTTGTTTGGCGACCGCAACTGGGATACCCGCTGTCGAAATCAACAAGAACCAGGCGTAAATATTGTAGCCCATGGTAAAGAGTCCATTTGCCTTGGCAGCATAGGTCCCCATCCAGATATACCAGGGAATAATGTAGATAGCACCAAGGAGGCGACTAATAAAGTTACTAGCTGTTAGCCAAGCAGTTCCTCGCAACATCTGGGCTTGCTGGTGATTGTTTTCGTTAGACATAGCTTCCTCATTCAATTTTGATAACTAGGAAAAGTTCCTTATCTTCCATTATAAACTTTTCCTTGTTACTTGTAAAATTCGGGCTTGAAGTTTATAATAGAAAGTATGATTAAGATTGAAACCGTATTAGATATTTTAAAGAAAGATGGCCTTTTTCGCGAGATTATTGACCAAGGACATTACCACTACAACTACAGTGAAGTTGTTTTTGATAGCATCAGTTATGACAGCCGAAAAGTAAAAGAAGGCACTCTTTTTTTTGCAAAAGGTGCTGCCTTTAAAAAAGAATACCTCCTATCCGCTATAAGTCAGGGCTTAGCTTGGTATGTCGCAGAAAAGGACTACGAAGTCGGTATCCCCGTCATCGTTGTGAACGATATCAAAAAAGCCATGAGTTTAATTGCGATGGAATTCTATGGCAATCCACAAAAAAAACTCAAAATTCTCGCTTTCACAGGGACCAAAGGAAAGACAACAGCAGCTTACTTTGCTTACCACATCCTATCTCAACGCTACCCAACAGCCCTCTTGTCAACTATGAACACAACTCTGGATGGCGAGACCTTCTTTAAATCTTCCTTCTCAACGCCTGAAAATATCGATCTTTTTGACATGATGGCTCAGGCTGTTAAGAATGGAAGAACCCATCTTGTAATGGAAGTCTCTAGCCAAGCCTATCTTGTTCATCGAGTCTATGGTCTGACCTTTGATGTAGGTGTCTTTCTTAACATCACTCCTGACCATATCGGTCCGATTGAGCATCCTAGCTTTGAAGATTACTTCTACCACAAACGTCTCTTGATGAAAAATAGCCGAGCAGTTGTCATTAACAGCGACATGGACCACTTTTCTGTATTGAAAGAACAAGTGGAAGATCAAGAACATGACTTCTATGGTAGCCAGTCAAGTAACCAAATCGAGAACTCCAAAGCCTTTAGCTTTTCCGCTACAGGTAAACTCGCTGGTGATTATGATATCCAACTCATCGGTCACTTCAATCAAGAAAATGCCGTTGCTGCAGGACTTGCCTGTCTTCGTCTAGGTGCCAGTCTTGAAGATATCAAAAAAGGGATCGCTGCAACCCGCGTCCCTGGACGTATGGAAGTTCTCACTCAGAAAAATGGAGCCAAGGTCTTCATAGACTATGCTCACAATGGTGACAGTCTGAAAAAACTGATTTCTGTTGTTGAAACCCATCAAACTGGAAAGATCGCTCTGGTTCTCGGTTCGACTGGAAACAAGGGTGAAAGTCGTCGCAAAGACTTTGGACTCCTTCTCGATCAACATCCTGAAATTCAAGTCTTTCTAACTGCGGATGACCCCAACTATGAAGATCCAATGACCATTGCTGAAGAAATCAGTAGCTATATCAGTCATCCTGTTGAAAAGATTGTCGATCGTGAACAAGCCATCAAGGCAGCTATGGCCATCACAAATCAAGAACTCGATGCCGTGATTATTGCTGGTAAGGGAGCTGATTGCTACCAGATCGTCCAAGGAAAGAAAGAAGATTATCCTGGAGATGCGGCTATCGCAGAACGTTATCTATAAAAAAATCAAGGGAAGCATTCCCTTGATTTTTTTAGTCTTCTTTCTTAAATGAATTTTTAAGACCTTCAACGGCACCTTCTACAGCACCTTTAGCATCTTCAACTACTTCTTTTGCTTTCGCAACTGTTTTTTCTACAGCGCCTTCTGCTTCTGTCTTGCTATCGCCAGTAACTTTACCAAATCCTTCTTTGATAGCACCAGTTGCTTGATCCAATTTATTTTCAAGTGACATAGCTCTGTCTCCTTTGCTTTTAATACGATAAACGTTATCGCTTACATTCAGTTTATGCTTATTCTTTAGCAAAGTCAAACAATCTGCTCAAAATGTAGCAATTAAGGAAAATAGAAAGTCAACCGTTCCTTGTCGAAATCAACAATCAACTCATACTTCCCTTCTTCGTTTTGCACAACATAGCCTAAAACGACTAAACTTTCCACAAAGATATCACGGCGTTTCTGCATGAGCTGGTCCTTTTTGAGAAATTTCAGTAAAAAAGTCGTCATATACTTGAGGGCGTACTCAGGATTAACATCTCCTAAAATAGCATAGAGTTCCTGCTGTTTTTCTGTCAAAGGATATTGATTCTTGACCTTGTAGAAATAGTTAGACAGGGTCATCTTTTCTCTAGCAAAATCTGTAGATTCGACTAAAATGGCAGCATTGGTTTGATTGCACAATTCCGTCTCAAAAGTTTTCTCCAGCAAGGCTTGATAAACTGGACTATCCTCTCTGACAAAAATTTCTTGGTCAAGGACCAGACTATCTATTGATTCTAGAAAAGGGAGATTGAGGGAATAGCGTTTATTTTCCCTTCGGATCAATCCTGCCTTTATATACTCTTCCATGAGTTTATCAACTGCCACATCTGGAAACTGGGCCTTGATTTCTCGGAGGATCACATCGTCATGCTGGTCCAGATAGTCCACCAAATCTATAAAAAATGGCTGCCGAGTCAAACGAGATGGATTAAAAATCTGAATCATGAAGATTCCTTTCTTTACATTCTAAAAGGGGGGATGCTGCTAGTTGACTAGGATTGGTCCCTGGTTGATTCAGAGGCACAGGAAATTTGAGTTTCCTGTAATATTCCCTCCAAAAATCACTAATCTCCTGCTCCCCATCACCAAATTTCATGGGAATAGTTTCAAAAATCGGTAGGATTTCAGCGATATACTGGGAGCAATAAAAGCCATTCCCATCCGGATAAAAAGAGGCATTATAGGGGGCACCCAAATGTTTGCTAGCTCTCTCCTTTACCAAGTCAGCTTCCAGCTCTGGATAGACATAAAGATCGTAGAGATGAGTTGGTTCAAAAAATTCAGCCGGTTCTTGACAAATGACACCAGCTTGTCCACTAGCATGGTAAATGAAACCGTCCAAAAAGATGGCTACATGACTATAGTTCCCAGTAGAATCCTGGATAGCCTGACCCATATCTGAAAGGTCCTTCACAAAAATCAAATCGCCATTTTCTAACATCTTTCTCTCCTAGAAAAAAAGGAGCCGAAACCCCTTTAGCTATATGGAAAACACCGTTTTCTCGTGTCAATCTCCAGTCAAATAATTACCATTTAAATAATTCATTAACTATATTATAAGAATCACTCTAGCTGAAAATAATAAAGCAGACCCAAACTTCCAAAAGACAGAGCTAAGTATAGGATTCCTATTTGCAATCCATACAAATGCCAAAAACTACCACTAACTAAAATAAAAATCGATGTTTCAGCAACGAGGCGATGCCATTTTTTAAAAGCATGTGGAGATTTTGGTGCCATATATCGCGCCCAAAATAAGATTAATAGAACTGCTAGAAGAAAAAATAGGAATTTTTCCAGCCAAGAAATTTGTATCACAGATACGGAGAAAAGACCAAGGATTGCCACAACCTCAACCAAAAAGCGCAGTCCTTCAATCAATCGCATCATGCTATCACCTTCTATAAATAGTCAAATTAACAGTTCCAAATATT
Organism: Streptococcus sp. FDAARGOS_256; assembly: GCF_002289235.2. GTDB lineage: Bacteria > Bacillota > Bacilli > Lactobacillales > Streptococcaceae > Streptococcus. The sequence goes on along the minus strand of NZ_NTGM02000001.1, from coordinate 268,022 downwards.
CCTTAAAAATTACCCATTAAAGCTTTCAGTCAACTGAGGCACCACTTGTTTCTTACGTGAAACAGCACCTGGAAGGAATGCGTGGTTGTTTTCAAGTTTGAAGTTAAAAGCTGTTTCCACCTTGTCCATGTTTGATCCAAGAGCCAGAATTTCAGAGTTTGAGTTGACGATGTCTGTAATCATCAAGACAAAATCTGAGTAGCCGTTTGCTGCATTAGCTGCTTGCATTGCTGCTTCGATTTCTGCTTGGCGTTCCAAGACTTCAGCAATATCAACTGTATTGACTTGGGCAATACGAACCTTATTTCCATTGAGTTCAAAGGTCTTAGCATCGATGTCAATCAATTCTTCAGCAGATTTGCTTGCCAAGTTAGTACCAGCCTTGAGCATAGCAAGACCGTACTCTTCCAAGTTGACGCCTGCTAATTCTGCCAATTCTGGAGCAATGACTTTATCAGATGGGTGAGTTGTTGGTGATTTCAAAAGAAGGGTATCTGAAATCAAACCTGAAAGCATCAAACCTGCGATTTCTTTAGGAACTGCTACACCGTGTTCTTTGAACATGCGGTAAACGATTGAAGACGCAGATCCAACTGGTTCCAAGCGCATGTAAAGTGGGCTTGCAGTTTCAAAGTTAGCCACACGGTGGTGATCCACAACTCCGTAAACTTCTACTTCAGCGATATCTGACACTGATTGTTGGAATTCATTGTGGTCAGTCAAGATGACTTGTTCTGCACCTTCTGCTTTAGCAGATGTGATGACTCGTGGTGCTTCTACACCAAAATAGTTCAAAACGAAAGCTGTTTCTTCATTAGGAGTTCCAAGTGCTACTGCTTCTGTGTCCAATCCATAAGCCTCTTTTGCAAGATAAGCAAAGGCTACAGATGACCCGATGGCATCTGAGTCTGGATTTTGGTGACCAAATACTAGAATCTTAGACATGATAATACCTCTTTAAATTTATTCATCTTATTGTAGCACTTTTTTCCTCTTTTGACAAAAGTAAGAGGAGCCAAAGGACTCCTCGTTAGACATCAATATGGTTGACTAGATTTTTCTCTTGATTTTCAGATAAAAATCGTTCTTTCTGCGGGCGTTTCTTTCGTTTGAGGAGAGCTTCGGCAGACATGGCTTCTTCCTTAGTGGCAAAACCCTGAGCATAGATGAGTTTGACTGGCAAACGAGCTCGGGTATACTTGGCTCCCTTACCACTATTATGAACGGCAAGGCGCCTCTTCACATCCGTTGTATAGCCCGTATAGTAAGAACCGTCGCGGCACTCCACCACATACATATAGGCTTTATGATCCATAGTAAATCTCTTGAATTTCTGGTGTATAGGAACCATCATCATTGTGAACAATGAGTGGCGGCAAGACCTTAAAGCCACTTGTCGATCCATCCTTGATAGCTTCGATTAAGAGCATATTAGCCTCCTTCTCACGTTTAGGATAGACAAATTGCAGGCGCTTGGGTGCCAAATTATGGCGTTGAAGCATGTCTAAGATATCCAAGAGCCGATCTGGACGATGAACCATGGCCAAACGGCCATTAGACTTGAGAATACTCTGAGCACTACGGCAAATTTCTTTTAGGTTAGTCGTAATTTCGTGTCTGGCCAGAAGGTAATGTTCACTCTCGTTCAGATTGGAATGCGGATCCACCTTAAAATAAGGCGGATTGCACAAAATCATATCCACCTTACTTCCCTGAATGTGGGCAGGCATATTTTTCAAATCATCACAGATGACCTGCATCTGCTCTTCCAAGCCATTCAACTGAACCGAACGCTCTGCCATATCCGCCAAGCGCTCCTGAATCTCTACAGATATTATCCGCGCCTGAGTACGTGAACTAGCAAAAAGTCCCACTGCACCATTTCCAGCACAAAAGTCCACAATTAAACCCCGTTTAGGGAAGCGAGGAAAGCGTGATAAAAGAACACTATCCACCGAATAGCTAAACACCTCTCTATTTTGAATGATCTTGATATCTGTCGAAAAGAGCTGATTGATTCGCTCTCCTGGTTTTAATAATTGTTCTTCTTTCATACTTTCATTATAACAAATTATGTTAATATTACAAATGATTTAGATAATCGTATTTATGGCTTCTTCTTTAAATGCTCCAGTGCCTCACGCGTCCAAACAGGCATCATTCGTCCAAGTGGTGCAAAACCGTGCTTGATCCGATCATTAGAAAAACGTCTCCGTCTTGGCAATTGATGTTTTTCCTCTTCCAAAGTACGGATAGAAAGACTGGCCTTCCCAGTGTATTCGTCAAAATCCACCACCTGAACTTGGACTTCATCGCCAATTTTTAAAATGTCATAGATATTTTCAATAAATCCCGTCCGAATCTCCGAGATGTGAATCAGCCCTGTCACCCCTGTCTCTAACTCAACAAAGGCACCATAGGGCTGAATTCCTGTAATACGCCCAGTTAGCTTATCACCAATTTTCATTCTAGTCCTCAATTTCAATCGTTTCAATTACCACATCTTCAACTGGCTTGTCCATTGCACCAGTCTCAACAGCCGCAATGGCATCCAAGACCGCAAATGATTCTGCATCTACCAATTGCCCAAAAACAGTATGGCGACGATCAAGGTGAGGAGTTCCACCTTGTTCTGCATAGATCTCAGCGATTGGTTCAGGCCAACCACCACGCGCAATCTCTTTCTTAGAGTACGGTAAGTGTTGGTTTTGCACGATAAAGAACTGACTTCCATTGGTATTTGGACCCGCATTGGCCATAGAAAGAGCGCCACGAACATTATAGAGTTCTTCTGAAAATTCATCTTCAAAAGTTTGTCCATAAATGGACTCACCACCCATACCAGTACCAGTGGGGTCTCCACCTTGAATCATAAAGTCCTTGATAATACGATGGAAAATAACACCATCATAGTAGCCATCTTTTGAAAGAGCAACAAAGTTGGCTACTGTTTTGGGAGCCTGTTCAGGGAAGAGCTTGATACGCAAGTCTCCGTGATTTGTCTTAATAGTCGCCAACGGACCTTCTACTGTTTCAATGTCTACTTGTGGGAAATGCAATTCTTTTTCTACCATACCAAATCCTTCTAAGGCATCAAAAATGCCATCTTCTTCTACTGTTTTTGTAATATAATCTGCTTTTTCTTTGATTTTTTCATGGGAAACTCCCATAGCAATACTGATTCCAGCATAATCAAAGAGTTCCAAGTCATTGAGACCGTCTCCAAAGACCATGACATTCTCTGGTTTCAAGCCTAAATGCTCCACCACCTTGGCTACACCTGTGGCTTTTGAACCTGAAATCGGCACGATATCAGATGAATGTTCATGCCAACGCACCATGCGAAGTTTATCTGATAAAGACTCTGGTAGGTGCAAGTCATCCCCTTTTTCCTCAAAGGTCCACATCTGGTAAATGTCCGCTTTTTCATGAAAATCTGGATCCACATCCAAGTTTGGATAAATGGGATCAATAGCCTCACTGATCAGTTCTGTTCGCGTGGAGAGTTTGGCGTCATGACTACCAACCAGGCCGTACTCAATTCCCTCTTCCTTCGTCCAAGAGACATACTCCTCAACATCTAACTTCTCAATCTGATGCTGATAAATGACCTGGCCTTTTTTATCTTCTATATAGGCCCCATTTAGGGTTACAAAAAAGTCCGGCTTGAGCTCACGAATCTCTGGAACAACACCGAAAATACCACGTCCAGAGGCGATTCCTGTTAAAATTCCTTTTTCACGCAACTGTTTAAAAACAGTAGGAATTGTAGCTGGAATAAAACCTGTCTTTGACGTACGCAAGGTATCATCAATATCAAAAAAGACGATTTTAATCTTCTTTGCCTTGTATTTTAATTTCGCATCCATCTCTCTACCTCTTTTCCATCACTCTTTCCATTATACCATAAAGCTGATGAAATTCCTTTTTTGAAAAAAGATGAAAATCCTATCAAAAAGAGAGCTCGTAAAACTAGCCCTCTCTTTTCATCCTAGAACATCTCTAGAGCAATCATGGTAATCATCGTTGCATCATAGTAGTTGTCCAAAGGTAAATCTTGTGTGAAAATGTATTTATTTTGCTGAAGAAGTTTCAGATAGCCTTCTCCCTTGTCAGACGCATAGGTAATCGGTGCCAAGAAACTACCTGCCTGGTATTGATTGAGGGCAGTTCCATTCAAGTCATAACCAGCATAAATACGTTGCTCTTTCATAAAGAAATCCATCATCTTTTGAACGAGTTTTTGGCTTCTTTCATCCTGACTCTGAGACAAGTGATATGGCAAACGACAAGCGTTATAAGAATAAGCCCCATCGTATTGAGATTCGATAGTGTTGGCATCAACAAGGTGCGCCCCTGACTTCTCAGCCCAGATAAAGTCTGGCAAGAGACCCGTATCAGAATGAGAACTGATTTGCTCCAGTTGCCCAAGCATCTTATCCTTAACGTCTAACCACTGTTTGTTTCCAGTCAGGTCATAGAAAGATTGGAAATAGCGAGGAAGAGTATCAGACGTCCGCATCAAGTAATAATAATCGGAATCCTTGTTGGCCCAGTTCCCTACTGTCAGAACACCTGTCTCTTCATTGTAATTGTATCGAAGAATATCTTCTAAGATTTTTTTAGCTTGCTCTTGGTATTCCTGCGCCTTATCCGGCCACTGCTTGGCAGCTTCAATCAAAGAATAAGCGATGTAGAGATCTCCATCAGTTGCGTTTTGCTTCTCAACCGTTTCACTACTATTTGTGATCACTTGCTTCCAAGACATCAACTGCGTTCCCTCGATACGATGATTTTGGTAATAGCGATAAAGATTCTCAAAATCTGCTTGTGTCGCTTGCCCTTTTTGGGCTGCTAAAACCGTTATGAGCATGCCATAACTTTGGGCTTCAGATAGAACTGTTGTTCCCTCCGAATCACTCGTCGTACGAACATAAGACTGATTGCCTTTTGTAACAAGGAACTGCTGGCTCCATTGGCTGTAAATTCGATTACGCATCTCGATTTTAGTCCTTCCTCTTGCTAAAAACAAGGCTAAACAAAAGATAGAAAGGATGAGCACAAACCAGACATATTTTAATTTATTCGTTTTCATAGAACCTCCTATCCTGCAAATCGCTTGGTTTTAACCCACTTGGTTTCTTTTCGTCGGAGTACTTTATCCAGCACGATTGAAGAAATGGAATCAACGGATACAACGATAAACATCTGTGCATAAGAGAAATAGGCTGCCAGGGCTAACCAGATTTGTTTAGTTGTTGCTTGTCCAAATTGACTTGCCAATGCTGTCATAATTTGCATCAAATAGAGACCAATCATGAGAATCCAGTTAAAGAGCATGAGCTGAGCGATGTAGATATTGTCCGCATCAAAAGCAAATGGAACCCTGACATCTGGGAAGAAAAGATTAAGACAGATCGCTAGCACATTCGCTAGGAAAATCAAATCCGAAAGAACAATAGCAAAGTTAAACCAAAAGAAAACACAAGAATAGTTAAAGACTTCTAGTTTAACGCGCCAGTTTGCTCTGCCAAATAAATGCTTAAAGTTCGAGAGAACAACTTCATAATTTCCTTTCGCCCAACGTTTCCGCTGCATATAGTAACTCTTTAAGGTCTCAGGTTCTTGTTGGAAAGCCTCTGAATTATAGGCAAGGGCAATCAATTTACCACTCTGCATGATTTTGAAGGAAATATCGGTATCCTCAGTTAAGGCACCATTTTTCCAACCACCGATACTCTTTACAAAGTCGGTTTGAATGATAAAGTTGGTTCCTGGGATACGCCCAATTTTAAAGAGATGCCACATCCCAACGTGGTGCACGCGCTGAGTAACAACGATCTCTTGGTTGATACAACGAGTCAAGAAATTTTGGTTGGCGTTTCGAGTCTTGTTGCGGCCAAAAGATGCCACATGACGTTCTGGATCCTTCATAACTTCTTTGACAAGGAAATAAAGAGCATTTTTTTCAGGCATGGCATCTGCATCATAAACACAGATGTATTCGCCTGTTGCCATCTCCAAAGCATCGTTTAGAACGCCCGCTTTTCCTCCCGTACCAGTACGGTCGATAATGGTTAGATTTCTTCCTGCATATTCAGGCATGGCTTGTACAGACAAACATTCTGCATAGGTGTTATCCGAACAGTTATCCGCAAACAAGAGCAACTCCACACGGTCGTGAGGATAGTTCATATCCAAGATAGCTTTTGCCGTTTGGGCAATAACCACATCCTCATTATGGGCAGGAACAACAATCGTTACCTTAGGATAATAAGGTAGAGGCGAAGTGTCTACACGAAAATCACTGTGTTTAAACCAAAAGTGTACTGCCGAAAAGAGAATTACCAAGCCCCATGCTAGAGAAATCCAAATTGTAAGCAAGGTAAAAATCATTAACATTTGACTAATCATGATTCACCGCCTTAAAATTTTTGTTTACTCGATGGTAAAGAATATTGTATGCAATAAATAGTATGATAAAACAAATGCCAAAGGCGAGACTGAGTCCCAAAGCAATACCAAAAAATAGTTCGGTTAAAGTCATGTTCCCCTCCTAATATTCCACAATTACATCTGTCTCTAGTTGACGTTTGAGATGACTGGCGACATCCGCGTAGTCTTGGTATTTATCTTTATTATCAGAGTTAATCACCAAATAGCCTGTTTGGAACTGAATTCCTTGATTGCCATCTTCTCCATGAAAAACTAAACTGCTCAGTTTCTCCTGCAAACCATTCAAATAAAGTTCCTTCAAAGAATGTTGGCTTTTACTGGATAGAACGAGAAAATTACCATCCGAAACGTAATAGAGTTTATCATTGTAGCTCAATTCCTGAGCAATTACCTCTTGAATGCTACTGAGCATCTGGTTATGTTCTTTCGGTTTAATCTGGAAGAACAAATCTTCATGTGCCCAATGAATCAATAGAGATTGAACCGTAACATCACTTTGTTCAGTGACCATCGCTTGGTAATCTGCTCGCGCTTCGTCTTCCTGTTCTTGTACCTTTGAGGCCACCTTGAAGAAATAATAACGAACCTTAAGTAGAATCCCAATCAAAAGAGGAAAACTGATTAATAAAAAGACCAGTTGAATGATCGGGATATAAACCACACCCGCAACCAAAACGATAAGTCCAAAACCAAATGCTAAGATAAGGGTCCAAGTAAGCAAAAGGTCAGATAATACCAACACTGCAAACAAGGCTAAAGCTAAAAAAAAGATTTGTTCTAAAATGATTGCTCGAGCATACAAAAAACAAAGCACCAAAAGAATGACCTCACAAGCAAGCAAAGCCATAAGCCAGTTTTTAAATTGACTCCAATTTTTCATTTTATCTTATTTCCCCCCTTTGAATTCCGATACAGAAGTCGCTGCCCCAAAGTACTGTTGAATGGATTGTACGATTCGTTCAGAGGCTCTTCCATCTCCATAAGGATTTGGTGCCTGAGACATTTGTCTATAAAGAGTTTCATCTGTTAAGAGTGCTGCCATCGCTTCTTTCACACGTACTGGATCCGTACCAACTAGCTTCAACGTACCTGCTCTTACTCCTTCTGGACGTTCCGTTGTGTCACGAAGGACAAGGACAGGTTTGCCGAGAGAAGGCGCCTCTTCCTGAACACCTCCAGAGTCAGTCATGATAAAATAGCTTCTTGAAGCCAAATTATGAAAATCAAGTACATCTAAAGGCTCAATCAAGTGAATACGATCGTGACCAGCTAAGATATCGTTTGCTGCTTCTTGCACAGCAGGGCTAAGGTGAACAGGATAAACAACTTCAATTTCCTGATGAAGATCGACCATCTCACGTAAAGCTGCAAAGACATTTCTCATTGGTTGACCTTGATTCTCACGACGATGCATGGTTACTAATACAAGTTTCTTATCTGGATCCAATTGATCTAAAACTTCATGATAGTAATCCGATTGAACGGTTAGTTTCAAGGCATCAATGGCTGTATTTCCCGTAATGACAATAGCAGACTCAGGGTGATTTTCCTTGAGGAGATTTTCTTTACTCTCACTAGTTGGAGCAAAATAGAGATCCGCTAGGTTATCAGTCATCTGACGATTCATTTCTTCTGGGAAAGGAGAATACTTATCAAATGTCCTTAGGCCAGCTTCAACGTGGCCGATTCGTACCTGATTATAGAAAGCAACTAAACTTGCTGCAAAAGTTGTTGTTGTATCTCCATGAACAAGAATTATATCTGGAAGTTCTTGCTTAACAACTGGATCAAACTTTTCTAAAATTTTTCCAGTAATGTCTAAGAGGGATTGATTTTTCCCCATAATATCCAGGTCATAATGTGGCTCGATGCTAAACGTTTCAAGAACTTGATCAAGCATTTGACGGTGCTGAGCTGTCACAACTGTGATCGTCTCAATGCTGTCACTATGTTTTTGCAATTCTAACACTAAAGGGGCCATTTTAATAGCTTCTGGTCGTGTTCCAAAAACAACCATCACTTTCAGTTTCTTCATTACGCTATCCTTCTACTATAATAAAATTTGACACATCAGATTAATCTTTATATCGAATTATTGCGCAAATCAATTAATTTGATTATCTTAATTATTTTACCGTCAATTAATTTATATGTCAAATTTTTTCCAAATTATATTATTGCATTTAATTTAATTTTAACAATTTGTAACCTTTTTGTAACAATATTATTTACAACCTTTAAAAAGCCTTATTTTAGGAAATTTTAAGACTTTTCAAAAGAATCCGTATTTAAAAAAACTAAACCTTATATGTTTTTTTTGATATTTATTTTTATCTTGATAATTCAAACAATTATATTTTACCACTTTGAGGAATAAATCAAACAATTTCAAACAAAAAAATTCCTTTTTCGAATGAAAAAGGGACTGTGATTGTTGTTTACTATATTTAAAATTTAAACCTTATAAAATCTGTCTTAAAACAAATTTTTCGACAGATACAAGACCAATTCTCCGATATCTTCACAAACCGCATTCATGGCCGGTTGATGGTTCTGATACCAAACACCCGTCCCATCTGGAATATAGCCTCGTTTGATGTATAATCTCTGGGCAGGTCCATACCCTGAATGGAGCCCAACACCAAGGGTCACCTTATCCGATATGAGCCTAACTTGTTTTTCTGCTTCTTCCAGCAAGAGATTTCCAATACCTTGATTTTGAAAAGGTTCAAAGACATTAAAATCTGAGAGTTCTGGATAGATTTCTGCAAAAGGCCCCTGCTTAGCGCAGGACAAAATTGTGATATAACCCGCTAAAGCACCCTCAACCTCTGCAACTAAGACTTCTCTCTCCCCACTTTCTTGCTCCTTAAAGTATCGAGTTAAAATCTCCTCTCTACTTGGCCAACCTTGGCTGATAAATCCTCGAGATAGTTCTTGTATGTCAGATTCTTGCATTTTTCTAATTGAACATGTCGTCTTCATAAGCTGCTCCTTTATAGCTTTCTCCTACCATTATAGCACGATAATAAAGATTAAAAGAAAAAACCTAGTAAGACAAAAGAATCTTACTAGGTCAACAGGGAATCCTTTCTAACAAAATCCTATAAAAATCTGAAAAAGAGGTCCACTGGACCTCAATTCGCTCTCTCATTTCAAGGCTCGTGAAAAAAAGACCCATATGGATCTTAATTCGCTTTCTTATTTCCGAGCTCATGAAAAAGAGGTCCACTGGACCTCAACTCGCTCTCTCATTTCCATGCTCGTAAAAAAAGACCCACCCGGGTCTTAATTCGCTTTCTTATTTTCAAGCTCATGAAAAAGAGGTCCACTGGACCTCTTTTTTAATCTTCGTTTACGAAAGGCATCAAAGCCATTACGCGTGCGCGTTTGATAGCTGTTGTTACTTTACGTTGGTTTTTAGCTGAAGTTCCTGTTACACGACGAGGAAGGATTTTCCCACGTTCTGAAACGAAACGGCTAAGAAGCTCAGTATCTTTGTAATCAACATATTCAATTTTGTTTGCTGCGATGTAATCAACTTTTTTACGGCGTTTGAATCCGCCACGACGTTGTTGAGCCATGTTTTTTCTCCTTTATAGTATTAATTGTCCATTAAAATGGTAAATCATCATCTGAAATGTCCAATGGATTGGTTGCTCCAAATGGATTCTCAGAACGTGAAAAGTCTGGTACTGGGTTTGCAGGTGCCGATTGACCAGCAGTTGGTGCAGAATAAGCCCCACCTGTATGTCCTTCGCGCACTCCGCGGCTTTCCAACATTTGGAAATTCTCAGCCACGACTTCTGTTACGTAGACACGTTGTCCTTGCTGGTTATCGTAACTACGAGTTTGGATACGACCTGTGATCCCGATAAGAGAGCCTTTTTTAGCCCAGTTAGCAAGATTTTCAGCCTGTTGGCGCCACATAACGACATTGATAAAATCAGCCTCACGTTCGCCATTTTGACTCTTGAATGTACGGTTTACTGCAAGAGTAAAAGTCGCAACTGCTACATTTGATGGGGTATAACGCAACTCAGCGTCACGTGTCATACGCCCTACAAGTACAACATTGTTAATCATAATTTACCTTCTTACGCGTCAAGTTTGACGATCATGTGACGAAGAATGTCAGCGTTGATTTTTGAAAGACGGTCAAACTCTTTAAGAGCTACGTCGTCGTTTGCTTCAACGTTAACGATGTGGTAAAGTCCTTCACGGAAATCTTGGATTTCGTATGCAAGACGACGTTTTTCCCATGATTTTGATTCAACAACAGTTGCACCGTTGTCAGTCAAGATAGAGTCAAAACGTGCTACCAAAGCGTTTTTCGCTTCTTCTTCAATGTTTGGACGAATGATATAAAGAATTTCGTATTTAGCCATTGATATGTTCCTCCTTTTGGTCTAATGACCCCTAGTCTTTGCAAGGGGTAAGTGAGGTTTGCTCACAATTAACTATTATACTAGAAAAACTGATAGATAGCAAGATAAAAGTGAAAAAAAGAAGATGAAATTATCTTCTTTTTACTAGTTTATGGTTTGATACGATGCAACATACGTGGGAATGGAATGGCTTCACGGATGTGTTTGGTTCCAGCTGCGAAGGTTATCATACGCTCGATACCGATACCAAATCCTCCGTGTGGAACTGTACCGTATTTACGAAGGTCAAGATAGAATTCATACTCTGTACGATCCATACCAAGTTCATCCATCTTAGCTACAAGGGCATCGTAGTCTTCCTCACGCATAGAACCACCGATGATTTCTCCGTAACCTTCTGGTGCGAGCAAGTCTGCACAAAGCACGCGCTCTGGATTTCCAGGAACTGGTTTCATGTAGAAGGCCTTGATAGCTGCTGGGTAGTTCATAACAAATGTCGGCACACCAAAGTGGTTTGAAATCCACGTTTCGTGTGGTGAACCAAAGTCATCGCCATGTTCCAAATGCTCGTAGTCAGCATCTTCATCGTTTTCATGCTCTTGCAAGAGGTCAATGGCTTGATCGTAAGTGATGCGTTTGAATGGCTCTGCAATGTAGCGTTTCAAGAGCTCTGTATCACGTTCCAAGGTTTCCAAGGCTTGAGGTGCACGGTCAAGGACACCTTGAAGAAGGGCTTTTACGTAAGCTTCTTGCAAATCAAGTGACTCATCGTGTGTCAAGTAAGAATACTCTGCGTCCATCATCCAGAACTCAGTCAAGTGACGGCGCGTTTTTGATTTCTCCGCACGGAATACTGGACCAAAGTCAAAGACACGGCCAAGAGCCATAGCTCCTGCTTCTAGGTAAAGTTGACCTGATTGGCTCAAGTAGGCTGGCGTTCCAAAGTAGTCAGTTTCAAAGAGTTCAGTTGAATCTTCTGCCGCATTTCCTGAAAGAATTGGGCTATCAAACTTCATGAAGCCGTTCTTGTCAAAGAACTCATAAGTTGCATAAATGATAGCGTTACGGATTTGCATCACAGCCACTTGCTTGCGAGAACGGAGCCACAAGTGACGGTTGTCCATCAAGAAGTCTGTTCCGTGTTCTTTTGGTGTGATAGGGTAGTCTTGAGATTCACCGATCACTTCGATGTCTGTAATATCCAACTCATAGCCAAACTTAGAACGTTCGTCTTCTTTGACAATTCCTGTCACATAAACAGAAGTTTCTTGACTCAAGTGTTTGATCGTTTCAAATTTTTCAAGACCTACCTCTTCACCAAATTTTTCTACAAAGTTTGGTTTAAAGGCTACACCTTGGAAGAAGGCTGTTCCATCACGCAATTGCAAGAAGGCAATTTTCCCTTTTCCTGATTTATTGGCAACCCAGGCTCCGATGGTCACTTCTTGACCAACGTAGTCTTTTACATCGATAATTGTTACACGTTTTGTCATAATCTATCTTCCTTTTTTCGTTTAACTTGTCCGAAGACATCATTACCCACTATTTTACCATAAATAGAATGTGATAGCTAGGTTCTACTAGAGAAAAATCGCGAGATTTTCGTTACAAAAAATCTTCGCCAAAAAGGCGAAGATTCTAAGTTTTATTTTTCCATAAATTGATGCAAACGACGAATCGCTTCTTTCAAGGTGTCCAAGTCAGTTGCATAACTGAGACGAACATTTTCTGGCGCCCCAAATCCTGCTCCTGTAATCAAGGCAAGACCGACTTCTTCAAGGATAGCTGTTGTAAACTCCGTAACATCGGTATAGCCCTTCATCTCCATCGCTTTCTTAACATTTGGGAAAAGATAAAAGGCTCCTTGGGGCTTGACAACTTCAAATCCTGGCACTTGGCACAAGAGAGGGTAAATAGTGTTCAAACGTTCCTCAAAAGCCTGACGCATGGTTTCGACAGAGTCTTGTGGCCCAGTTAGGGCTTCAATGGTAGCATATTGCGATACGGCAGTCAGATTGGAGGTTGTTTGTCCTGTTAGTTTGCTCATAGCAGCGATAATCTCAGGATTTCCCACAGCATAACCTACCCGCCAACCAGTCATGGCATAGGCCTTAGATACACCGTTAATCACGATGGTTTGCTTGCGAATAGCTTCTGACAAACTAGAAATTGGAACAAATTCATTTCCGTTATAAACCAAACGACCATAAATATCATCTGCTAGGATAAGGACATCATGCTCAACAGCCCAATTTCCGATAGCCAAAAGTTCCTCACGAGAGTAGATCATACCAGTCGGATTCGATGGCGAATTGAGAACCAAGACCTTAGTCTTGTCTGTTCGAGCTGCTTCTAGCTGCTCTACTGTTACTTTAAAGTGATTGTCTTCTTTGGCCTGGACAAAGACTGGCACTCCTTCTGCCATTTTGACTTGATCTCCATAGCTGACCCAGTATGGTGTAGGGATGATGACCTCATCACCTGGATTGACCACAGCCATAAAGAAGGTGTAGAGAGAGAACTTGGCTCCAGTGGCAAAGGTAACCTCGTTAGCTGCTACGGAATACCCATAGTAGCGTTCAAAATAAGTATTAACCGCCGCTTTTAACTCTGGTAGGCCTGAAGCAACTGTATAGAAGGAAGCTCGTCCATCTCGAATCGCTTCTATCGCTGCATCCTGAATGTTTTCAGGAGTATGAAAATCAGGCTGTCCCAAGGTTAAGAAAAGAACATCTTTTCCCTGAGCTTTTAATGCTTTGGCTCTTGCATCACTGGCTAGAGTGACGCTTTCTTCCATTTCTAGTACACGTTTGGATAGTTTCATATGCCCTCCTTATTGGATCACTGCTCCTGTTTCAAAGTCAACCAGATAGTACTGGTTTCCTGACTTGACTTCCCAAATCGGCTTGTCCTGATAGCGACCAAAAGTGACTTTGTCAATGTCGCTAGCTCCTTTTTCCCTCGAAATCGTCGCCGCCTTGTCTTGAGAAATCCCCTTATCTAGCTGATAGACATAAATTTTGTGGTCATTCTTTTCAATCAGTACGGCAATGGCCTCTTGCTTTTTATTATGTCCTAAAACGCTGTAATAACCTTCTAGTCCATTATAAAAATCAACCTGATCTGCCTTTTCCAATTCTGCATACTGCTTGGCCAGTTTTTCTCCTTCAACTCTGGCATCTTGATAGGGTTTCATGCTGAGTGATATCAGATAAAGGAAGGAAGTCGTCATGACTAGCAGTACCAGAGAAATGCCGATTCCATATTGAATAAGTAGCTTGTTTTTTGCTTTTTTTTGTCTTAGTTTCACTCGTCTATTTTACCATCTCTCCTCCTTTATTACAAGCGAAGACAGGAACATTCTAAGAATCTTTTCCTATAAAAAATAAGTTCTTGTTTTTCTGCCTATTTATTGATAAAATAACCTTATGAAACAATATTTGAAAGAGAAAATTTCCGATAATCAATTAGACTTAAAAACAACTATCGTCCTCAATAAAGCAATGCGAACTTTTAAACCTTATGAAACTAAGGCTGCCAAAGAACACGGACTAACCCCTACTCAATTTTCCGTTCTGGAAACCCTCTATAGCAAGGGGGAACTGCGCATTCAGGATTTGATTGAAAAAATGCTGGCCACTTCTGGAAACATGACTGTTGTCATTCGAAATATGGTTCGAGATGGGTGGATTTCCAGAACTTGCGACGCCAAGGATCGTCGCTCTTTTTTCCTGAAATTAACACCTGCAGGACGCAGAAAAATCGAAGAGGTTCTTCCTGACCATGTCGATTCTATCGTAGAAGCACTCAGCATCTTGGAAGATGGCGAAAAGGAAGACTTAATCCGCATTTTAAAAAAATTTAAAAATTTGTGAGCAAAATTATTGCTAATTAGTATTATTTGTTGTAACATAGATGGTAACAAAAGGGTTCGCTCTTTGAATTTTAAACTAAAGGAGACATATCATGTCTAAAAAAGTATTATTTATCGTCGGTTCACTTCGCCAAGGTTCTTTCAACCACCAAATGGCCCTCGAAGCTGAAAAAGCACTTGCTGGAAAAGCCGAAGTCAGCTATCTTGATTACTCAGCTGTTCCTCTCTTCAGCCAAGATTTGGAAGTTCCAACTCATCCAGCTGTAGCTGCTGCTCGTGAAGCAGTCCTTGCTGCAGATGCTATCTGGATCTTCTCTCCAGTCTATAACTTCTCTATCCCTGGAACAGTGAAAAATTTGCTTGACTGGCTCTCTCGTGCCCTTGACTTGTCTGATACACGTGGTGCTTCTGCCCTCCAAGACAAGTTTGTTACTGTCTCATCTGTAGCCAATGCGGGTCACGAACAACTCTTTGCTATTTACAGAGACCTCTTGCCATTTATCCGTACACAAGTCGTTGGTGACTTTACTGCCGCTCGTGTCAATGACTCTGCTTGGGCAGACGGAAAATTGGTGTTAGAAGAAGCAACTGCTTCATCACTTGCAAAACAAGCGGACGACCTTCTTGCAGCCATCAACTAATCCAGCAAAAACCAGCTCGAATGAGCTGGTTTTATGCTTGTTTCACAAAGACGAGTTCTAAATCACTTGATAAATCAGGTCGGTAATCAAAACCGGCAAAACTGAGCTTGCGAGCTTGTTCAACAGTTTGAACTTGCCCCTCTATCAAGGCGGTCAAAAAGGCACCACGGGCTTTTTTTGAAATGGTTGAGTGGATTTTTAACTGGCCTTCCTTGTCCTCCATAAATTTGAAGGTCACCATCTTTTCTCTGATTTCCTTAGAAAATACTGTTTCAAACTCTGATGACAAGAGAGAAAATATCAAGTCCTCATCCTCTAACGCCTCATCGTAAGCTGACTTCCAATGAGTCTTTAGGGTTTTACCAGCTACTTTTAATTTCATCAAAAAGTCCAAACGGTGAGGAGCCATAGGAGATAGGGCTGGAACAACGCCATACAAAGCGGAGGTAATTAAAATATGATCTTCAAGATAGGTTTGTTCAGCCTCGGTTAACCCATCTCGTTTGATGTGGCGATACATAAGACCATCAAAGAGTTTCAAAGCTGGATAGTTTTTAGCCCTTCGATCTTTTAGAGCTTGAATATGAGCGTACTCTTCTTCTGCTTTCTCGGCAGAAACCTTATAAAAAGTCTCTAATTCACTAGCTGAGTAGTGCGCCAGTGAGTCAAGGACTGCCTGACTTTCTTCCCTCAAAGGGAGCGCTTCGATACAAGGATGGTCTGTGTTCATTTCTTTGGCTGTTGGGATTAAAATTTTCATATTGTTAGTGTAGCATATTTTTCAATCACGACCAAGAATTTCATCTGAAAAACCTCGGTTCATACCGAGGTTTCTTTTACTTGACTTTAAAGGTCTTGAGATAGTTATCTTTTCCAACTTGACCTTCAAAGGATTGGCCATTTTCAAGGTAAGGTAGGTCGTCTGACACTGAAGCCTTGACCTTATAAATCTTGCCATCAACTTTAAAGAAGTAGACGGTATCCCCCTTGATAACAGCTGATTTAAGGTCTGAAACCACTCCCTTGATACTTTCCACCGTTTCATTATCCAGCTCGAGGTCATTTTTATTGGCATATTTGCTGAGGAGTTCATCTACCGTAGTTGCTACGATGACGTTTTGGTACTCTACTGCATCAACCAATGCATACTCCTTGACCAAGCCTGCATTGTCCTTCAAGCCCATGATATAGAGAGGCTTGTCATTGAGATTAACAAGGATAGGGAAGGTAGCCTTGTAGGCCTTCTCTTGCACTGCTCCTTCTGCAGAAGCACGGGCAGATTCTTCGGTTGCTGATGCTAGATTGTACTTGGTGATTTCACCTGTACGCATGTTTTCAAGGATAAAACCTAAATTACTTTCGTCAGCATTTGCTGAAGTCACCCCCGTGTAGAGATAAATGTCATTTCCGATAGAAAGATAGTTATAGCCCTCTGTCGTTTGGGTAACATTTTTCTTAGAGATCAAGGCATTCCAGAAACCGTCTTTATACTTGCCGTTGTAATTGATTTGCTCGATGGTTTCTTCCGCTGGATAGACACGATCCACCCATTCTGGCACTTCATCCAAGCTGTATTCCTTGGTTTCTCCATTGGTAGCGTCTAAAATAATAACAGATGACGGACGAGGTACTCCTAGACCAAACTGCTTTTGATAAACGGTTGCTACATAGAAAGGATTGCCTTCATCATCCACCTCAAAGGAGGGCGTTTTAAAAATCTTGGTTGGGTACTTGATCCGAAGATGACGTTTGACGTCTCGGTTAAAATACTCGGAGTCTGAATACTTCATTGGCGTTTTTAAATCCACCAATTCCGCATTTCCTGTCACCATATCAACCTTGATATACTCGCCAATTCCCTTGGACTGATTATTAAACCATTTGATCGGGTCGGCATACTCCAAAGGAGTTACTCGATAAGGTTTGCCATCAACCGTCAGCTGGGTATAAGTATCTGCTGCTACGTACTGGGAGACCTTATCCGTCAGAGAGCCTAGATAACGATCTCCAATCTTCTCTGCAGTGCTCCGATCTAGGATTGGAACCTTACTGGTATCACTCTTAGGAAAATCTTTAAAATCTTTTTCTGTGATAGACACCACATTAGCATAATTTTTTGCTTGGAAAAAGCTAGAGGTTACTAGGCTTACCAGACCAGCAAGGGCAAAAATGATAGCTGCAGTCAGAAACAATCCTCTACTAAGTTTGGTAAAAAGGAATCCTTCTAGATTGAGATCTTTGGTAGCCTTGCCATGGCGTAGGTGAACAGTTTTGAGGAGATTGGTATCCTTGCGGAAACTAAACAAAATCCCCATCACCACCAAATGCCCACAGAGAAAGAAGATGAATTCCCAACTAGTCAGATTGAAGGGTGGTAAAAATATATACCAGGTCGTTGCGATAAAAACAAGTTCAAATAGTATGCGTTTCATCTGAATTCCTCCTAAATAATCCGTCCTTCCAAATGATCCAGTTCATGTTGGCAGATCTGAGCTGGAAAACCTGTTAACGTAATGGTCTGTTCCTGCCACTTACTATCTCGATAGGAAACCGTAATCGTTTCATAACGAGTTGTTGATCGCACCCCAGTCAAGGACAAACACCCTTCCTCTGTCTCGTAAGGTCCTATGTAGGAAAGGAGAACGGGATTAAACATAACCATGGGAACCAAGCCAAGATTAAAGATAATGACACGCTTCTGCACACCAATCATATTGGCCGCTAGACCGACACAGGTCTCGCGATTAGCCAGCAGGGTATCCTGCAAATCCTTAGCCAGATAAAGGTCTTCCTGACTTGCAGGTTTCGAGACCTGCGACAAGAATAAGACATCTCGGACAATTTTCTTTTCCATTCTCTTACGCTCCTTACATCTTTACTTTATTATAGCACAAAAGGGGGCAACTTCTAGTCCTTTCCCTCAAATACAAAAAAAGCCATCCGAAGATGACTTTCTTTTTAAATCGCGTTCTTATCAAGACCAAGTTTACGTTGAACAAACTTAACGATTTCGACGATAAGTATCATTGAGAAGCTTCCAGCTAGAACAATACCCCATTGAGACAAGTCTAGTTTGGTTACGTGGAAGATACCTTCAAGCGGTTCTACAACGATTGTTGCCATCAAGAGGATGAAGGATACCAAGATAGACCAGTTGAAGGTCTTAGACTTGAATGGTCCGACTGTCAAGATGGATTGGTAAACAGACTTGACGTTGTAGGCATGGAAGAGCTGAATCAAACCAAGTGTTGCAAAGGCCATAGTGAGGGCATCTGCGTGAATAGCATGATTGTCACCCACGTGAACTGGGTAAGCAATCGCAAGGCCATAAACACTCATAACAATAGCTGCTTGGAGTACACCTTGATAAATGATAGAACTCAAAACACCACCTGAGAAGAAGCTTGCCTTGCGTCCACGTGGTTTATGGTTCATGACACCAGGCTCAGCAGGCTCAACACCTAGAGCGATAGCTGGGAAGGTATCTGTTACCAAGTTGATCCACAAGAGATGAACTGGCTGCAAGACGTCCCAACCAAACAAGGTTGATAAGAAGATAGTTAATACTTCAGCAGTATTGGCAGAAAGTAAGTACTGAATAGTCTTTTGAATGTTTGAGAAGACCTTACGTCCTTCTTCAACTGCGACGATAATAGTCGCAAAGTTATCATCTGCAAGAATCATGTCAGAAGCCCCCTTAGAAACCTCTGTACCAGTGATTCCCATACCGATACCGATATCGGCTGTTTTCAGAGCTGGGGCGTCATTAACACCGTCACCTGTCATAGCAACAACCTTACCTTGTTTTTGCCAAGCCTTGACGATACGAACCTTGTGTTCTGGAGATACACGCGCGTAGACAGAGTATTGACCAACGACTTTTTCAAATTCTTCATCTGAAAGTTCGTTGAGCTCAGCACCAGTTAAAACGTGGCCTTCTGTATCATTTGCATCAATAATTCCCAAACGTTTGGCAATAGCTTCTGCAGTATCTTGATGGTCACCCGTAATCATGATTGGACGGATTCCAGCTTCCTTAGCCACACGAACAGCTTCTGCAGCTTCGGCACGTTCAGGGTCAATCATTCCAATCAATCCAGTAAAGATCAAGTTGTTTTCAAGCTCTTCAGAAGTCAAGTTTTCTGGAATACTATCGATAATCTTATACGCACCCGCAAGGACACGCAAGGCTTGGTGAGCCATTTCAGAGTTGTTTGTGTGAATTATGTCATTGACTTGATTATCAATCGGAGCGACATCTCCAGCTTTATCCCGAGCAACACAACGTTTCAAGAGTTGGTCAGGAGCTCCCTTGACTGCCACTAGGAATTTCCCATCTGGCAATGGATGAACCGTTGACATGAGTTTACGATCTGAGTCAAACGGCAATTCAGCTACACGAGGATATTTCTCTAAGAACCCTTTAACATCGTAACCCTTGTCCAAGGCATACTGGATGAAGGCTGTTTCCGTTGGATCCCCAATCAGGTTTCCTTCTGCATCAATCTTAGTATCATTAGCCAAAACAACAGAACGAAGAAGAGGCATTTCAAGACCTAGTTCAATATCATCAGCTGAATCATGTAGGACTGCATCATAGAAGACTTTTTCGACTGTCATCTTGTTCATGGTAAGCGTACCAGTCTTATCAGAAGCGATGATCTCAGTTGAACCAAGTGTTTCAACTGCTGGCAACTTACGAACGATAGAGTTTCGTTTTGCCAAAACTTGAGTACCAAGGGCAAGAACGATGGTCACGATAGCAGGAAGTCCTTCTGGGATGGCTGCAACAGCAAGCGCAACAGATGTCATCAACTCACCAAGTGGATTTTTACCTTGAATGAAGACTCCGACTACAAAAGTAACAAGGGCAATGACCAAAATTGCATAGGTCAAGACCTTAGAAAGGTTGTTCAAGTTTTGTTTGAGTGGTGTATCCGTCTCATCCGCATCTTGGAGCATGCCAGCGATATGACCCACTTCCGTGTACATACCTGTATTGACAACAACGCCAAGACCACGACCATAAGTCACATTTGAGTTTTGGAAGGCCATATTGACACGGTCACCAATACCAGCATCTGCAGAGAGCTCGACAGTCAAGTCTTTTTCGACTGGAACAGACTCACCTGTCAAAGCTGCTTCTTCGATTTTAAGAGAATTAGCTTCTAGCAATCGTAGGTCTGCTGGCACCACGTCACCTGCTTCAAGAGCAACGATATCACCTGGTACCAATTCTTTTGAATCAATCTCAGCCATATGCCCATCACGAATAACGCGAGCAGCTGGACTAGACATAGACTTGAGGGCTTCGATGGCTTCTTCTGCTTTTCCTTCTTGGTAAACACCGAAGGCAGCGTTGATGATAACCACGGCTAGGATAATGATGGCATCTGCGATATCTTCCCCACCAGAAGTTATGACGGACAAGATAGCCGCAGCAATTAGGATGATAATCATCAAATCCTTAAATTGCTCAATAAACTTGACTAGGAGAGATTTTTTCTCACCCTCTTCCAGTTCATTGCGTCCATATTCAGCTAGGCGTTTCTGCGCTTCGCTAGACGAGAGACCTTGTTCAGTTGCTTCAACTGACTTCAAGACCTCTTCAGGACTCTGAGTGTAAAACGCTTGGCGTTTTTGTTCTTTTGACATGTGTCTCCTCCTTGACATTGTGTGCAAAACAAGTTCTCTTTTAGTTTTATGACAAACAAAAAGAGACCTGTTAATCATAACAAGTCTCGCTGTTTAAGATAGTGCCGGAAAACATACTTTTCAGTATACAATTCGGAATGACGACACTATCACAGGTTTCTGCCAGCTACTCCCTTGAGTAGTACTATTATATCAAAATTTGAACAATTTTCAAGGGTTTAAATCAGATGAAACAAGACTAAATTTGAATTTTCCCTTGAAAACCAGTATAATGGTAGAATACTATATGACTAGAAAGGAAGCCCGATGAACCAATCCATGTCAAATCTCAAATTGGCAGAACGTGGAGCCATTATCAGCATTTCAACCTACCTCCTCTTGTCTGCAGCAAAATTGGCAACTGGTCACCTCCTGCATTCTTCCAGTTTGGTGGCAGATGGTTTCAACAACGTATCCGATATTATTGGAAATGTTGCTCTCTTGATTGGGATTCGGATGGCCCGCCAACCTGCAGACCGTGACCATAGCTTTGGTCACTGGAAGATTGAAGATTTGGCTAGCTTGATTACTTCCATCATCATGTTCTATGTTGGTTTTGATGTACTTCGGGACACCATTCAGAAAATCCTTAGTCGGGAACAAACACCCATTGATCCTCTGGGTGCAACTCTAGGAATCATTTCTGCAGCGATTATGTTTGTGGTCTATCTCTACAATACACGCCTCAGTAAGAAATCCAAATCCAAGGCTCTCAAAGCAGCTGCTAAGGACAATCTTTCCGATGCTGTCACCTCGCTTGGGACTTCCATTGCTATCTTAGCCAGCAGTTTCAATTACCCTATCGTGGATAAATTGGTCGCTATCATTATCACCTTCTTTATCTTAAAGACAGCCTATGATATCTTTATCGAGTCTTCCTTCAGTCTTTCTGATGGTTTTGATGACCGTCTGCTAGAGGACTACCAAAAGGCCATCATGGAGATTCCAAAGATTAGTAAGGTCAAGTCCCAAAGAGGGCGGACCTACGGTAGCAATATCTACCTTGATATCACGCTGGAAATGAATCCCGACCTATCAGTCTATGAAAGTCACGAAATTGCGGACCAGGTTGAGTCTATGCTAGAAGAACGATTTGGTGTTTTTGATACTGATATCCACATCGAACCTGCTCCTATACCTGAAGACGAAATTTTGGACAATGTCTATAAAAAACTACTCATGCGCGAGCAATTGATTGACCAAGGCAATCAATTAGAAGAACTCCTTGCTGAGGACTTTATCTATATTCGTCAAGATGGAGAGCAGATGGACAAAGAGGCTTATAAGACTGAAAAAGAACTTAGTGCTGCGATTAAGGATATTCAAATCACTTCCATTAGTCAGAAAACCAAGCTCATTTGCTATGAGCTAGATGGTATCGTCCATACCAGTATCTGGCGTCGCCATGAGACTTGGCAAAATATCTTTCATCAGGAAACTAAAAAAGAAGACAAACAATGACCCTATCCAGTGGATAGGGCCTTTTTGATTATTCTACTTTAAGCAAAGACAGACTATGACGGTTTGGAAGATTTGCTTTTCGAAGCTTGTTTTGCCTTTTTTCTTGCTTGACGATTTTGTTCGATGCGCCATTCTCTTTCATAGTACTTCATGGTCTCGTAGACCCTTTCAGGAAGTCCTACATCTAGCAGAAAGATAGGGATGATCAAATCTGCTGACGGATAAAAAGGGAGAATCCTTCTCTTCAGCAGTGTTAGAAAGGATTGGGATTTCACATTTTCCTTGTTTTTAAAATAGACTTCAATCCGATAAGAATCCCTATACTTCCCTCGAATCCGAGAGAAGGAAAATTCCTCTACATCAGCCCAAGCGTAGAAATGACTGGGTTTCTTTGGATTCGGTTTGTAGTAAAACCCCTCGACAGTACATCTCAAATATTCCTTATCGGAGCTTAACAACCTGTATGTCTGATAAACAACTACTCCAGCGCAAAAAAGTACAAGCAGCATTAACAAAAGACTTATCGTATGAAGTCCCGTCCCCTTTTCCGAATACGAATGGAGATAATAGAGAGGTAACAAGAAGAAAAGCACCGAAGCTAGGCCAAACAAGGCATTCCAAATGATTTTCTTGGGACTACGTTTAATGACTTTTTCTTCCATCATGCCAACTCACTTAGATATTCATAGCGCTCGTATTTTTCAAGGAGTTCTTCGTTTTTCTCATCCAGTTCTTTTTGGAGAGTAGCCAGCTTACCAAAGTCAGAGCCATTTGCCTGCATTTCTTCTTCAATAGCAGCAATACGATTTTCCAAGGCTTCAATATCCCCTTCAATGCTTGCCCACTCCTGCTTTTCTTGGTAGGTCATGCGTTTCTTGTCTTCACGGACCTTGACTACTTTTTCCTTTTCTGCCTTTTGCACTTGATTGGACATCTCTGTTTCAAAGACTTTTTCATCAAGGTAGTCGGTGTAATGACCAAAGAAAGGACGAATCTTACCATCCTCAAAAGCGAGAATCTTGGTCGCTACCTTATCTAGGAAATAACGGTCGTGGCTAACTGTCAAGACAGGGCCGGCAAAGCTCTGCAAGAAATTTTCCAAGACTGTCAAGGTTGCAATGTCCAAGTCATTTGTCGGCTCATCCAAAAGGAGAGCATTTGGTTTTTCCAAGAGCAGTTTGAGGAGATAAAGGCGTTTTTTCTCTCCACCAGACAATTTCTCAATCAAGGTTCCATGCGTCGAACGTGGGAAAAGGAACTGCTCCAGCAACTCAGCGATGGAAGTCGTAGAACCACCGCTGGTCTTAACCTCTTCTGCTACTTCCTGCAGGTAATTGATAACGCGCTTGCTTTCATCTAAACCTTCAATTTGTTGAGAGAAATAGGCAATGCGAACCGTCTCACCGATGATAACTTGACCTTTAGTCGGCTCAAGACTTCCTGCGATGAGATTAAGCAGAGTTGACTTCCCGACACCATTATCCCCAACAATTCCGATACGGTCTTTGGCTTGCACCAATAGATTAAAATCTTGCAAAATGGGCTTGTTTTCATAGGCGAAGGAAACATTCTGAAACTCGATGACTTTTTTCCCAATCCGACTGGTTTCAAAGTTCATGGTCAAGTCTGTATCAGCAACGCCACCTGAAACTTCTTTTTTCAAATCGTGGAAACGATTGATACGGGCCTGTTGCTTGGTCGCACGTGCCTGTGGTTGTCTGCGCATCCAGGCCAGTTCTTGCTTATAAAGTTGTTCTTTTTTGTGGAGAAGGGCAGCGTCACGCTCATCTTGTTCAGCCTTGAGGCGAACATAGTCCTGGTAATTTCCCTGATACTCGGTCAAGCCTGCTCGGTCCAACTCGAAAATCCGCGTTGATAGTGCATCTAGGAAATAACGATCGTGGGTGATAAAGAGAACGGTCTTCTTGGAATTTTTCAAAAAAAGAGTCAGCCACTCAATGGTCGCAATGTCCAGGTGGTTGGTCGGCTCGTCCAGAAGCAAGAGGTCGTGGTTTCCTAGGAGAACTTGCGCCAACTGAACCCGTCTTCTCAAACCGCCTGACAATTCACCAACTGGAGTCGACAAGTCCTGAATACCCAGCTTGCTGAGGACCGTCTTGACCTGGCTTTCAATTTCCCAGGCTTGGAGAGAATCCATCTCTGCCATGACCCGTTCCAAATGAGCCTGCTTGTCCTCACTGTAGTTGAGCATGATTAACTCATACTCACGAATCAACTGGATTTCCTTGAGGTCGCTGGACAGAACCGTGTCCAAAACTGTCTTGCTATCATCAAAATCTGGATTCTGAGTCAAGTAGCCAATCTTGTAGTCATTCTTAGCCGAAAAGGGACTGACATCCCCATCAAAGCCAGAAACACCAGAAAGAACATCTAACAGAGTGGTCTTACCAGTCCCATTGACACCAATCAGACCAATTCTATCCAAGTCATGGATGATAAAGGAAATATCCTTAAAAACGGTCTTGTCACCAACGGATTTGCTTAGTTTTTCAACGATAAAATCACTCATTTTTTCTCCCTCAGGTAAGCATGGATAGCTTGACGATCATTTTCCAACTCTCCATCGACAATGGCAAACTCAATCTCTGTTAAAATCTCTCCCAAGTCTGGTCCTGGCTGGTAACCATATTCCTTAATCAAAATTCCACCATTAATCTGGATTTCTTTCTTATCATGAATGGTCAAACTATGGTAAGTTTCTTTGATGGTTTGTGGGTTGACTTCTTTCCCTTGGGCCTGACGAAGACTTTCAGCTTGTAGAAGGGAATCCAAGTCAAAGCGGTAACAATCACGCTTGCTCAGCTCACCTTCTTCTCGCAAAGCCAAAATAGTCAGTAAATCCTGCACCTGCTTGGCAAACTGTCGTGAGGTTTTCCAAGCTTTCAAAAATGGCTGTGCATCTTTAATCTCCATAGCCCACAATAGAGCCGCCCAGGCTTGTTCGGAAGACTCAAAAGTGAAATCAGTCTTCAAATCAAACAGTTTGTTGAGCTTGTCTTGGCTTCCTGCCATATCTGGAAGATAGTCATAAGCTCGACTCTCAATCATGGAAGCCAGACCAACTCGCCAAAAAGGTGCCAGCAAGAGCTTATCAAACTCAACGAAGGTGCGCTCCACAGAAATTTTCTCCAAAAGTGGCGTCAAAGTCTTCATCGCTTCAAAAGTTTCTGACTCAAGTTTAAAACCGAGACTGGCCTGAAAACGGAAACCACGCATAATTCGCAGAGCATCTTCGTTAAAACGCTCACTAGCCACTCCAACTGCTCGTAAAACTTGGTATTTCAAATCTTCTAAACCATGGAACAAGTCAATGATTTCACCTGTCTCATCCAAAGCGAAGGCATTGACTGTGAAATCACGGCGCTTGAGGTCTTCTTCTAGCGAACGCACAAAGGAAACCGCACTGGGTCTGCGGTAGTCCACATAGACATCTTCGGTCCGAAAGGTGGTTACCTCATACTCCTCGTCCCCATCTAAAACTAAGACAGTTCCGTGCTCGATTCCAATATCGGCTGTTCGCGGAAAAATCTGCTTGGTCTCCTCTGGATAAGAAGAAGTCGCAATATCCACATCGTGGATGGGACGATTGAGGAGGGCATCTCGAACAGAGCCCCCAACAAAATAGGCCTCAAAGCCTGCTTCTTTAATTTTTTCTAATACTGGTAAAGCCTTCTGAAATTCAGAAGGCATTTGCGTTAATCTCATAATAAGTGTTCTAATCCATAGACAAGCTCATGACGCTTGACAACTTCTTTGATTCCCAAATTGACCCCTGTCATGAAGGAGCTGCGATCATAGGAGTCATGACGAAGGGTCAATCCTTCTCCCTGATTGCCAAAGATAACTTCTTGATGAGCTACTAAGCCTGGCAAACGAACTGAGTGGATCCGCATGCCATCAAAGTCAGCACCACGAGCACCCGCAATCAATTCTTCCTCATCAGGCGCACCTTGCTGGATTGATGCCCGAACTTCCGCCATCAACTCAGCTGTTTTGATAGCTGTTCCACTCGGAGCATCTTTTTTCTTGTCATGATGGAGCTCGATAATCTCCACATTTGGGAAATATTTGGCAGCCTGCGCCGCAAATTGCATGAGCAAGACAGCTCCCAAGGCAAAGTTAGGGGCAATCAAGCCACCCAAATCTTGTTTACGGGAAAATGCTTTTAGTTCTGCAATTTCTTCACTAGTGAAGCCTGTTGTTCCAACCACTGGAGCAAAGCCATTTTCAAGAGCAAAGCGTGTATTTTCGTAGGCAACAGCTGGTGTGGTGAAATCCACCCAGACATCTGCTTCAAATCCAACCAAGTCAACCTTATCATTGAAGACAGGAATTCCCTGCCACTCTGACTCAGACTCAAACGGATCCAAAACTGCGACCAAGTCCAAGTCTAGATCAGCCAAGACCATCTGACAAGCGGCCTGGCCCATCTTTCCCTTAAACCCAGCAATAATCACTCGAATACTCATCACTACTCCTGACTAAGATACAAAGGACGTTAGCTGCCCATGAAAAATAGGGAATGGCGCTGACTTTCCATGAAAGGCAAGACAGGCATCTTTTTTCAAGAGGCAGGTAGGTCGTGTTCAATTTCTAAGATACAAAGCCTGCCCAGAACAATCTAGACAACTGGCGTATAGCTCAAGGCGATACTGCCTTCTCCAAGGTGGGTCCCAATGACACTACCAAAGCTGACAATTGGAATCTCAGAATTCACACCACTCTCCATCAAAAGCTGACGTAAATCCGCTGCCTTTTGAGGAGCGTTCCCATGAATGACTGTTATACGGTAGTTCCCATCTTTTGTCAACTCCTTGATGATTTCCACCAAACGTTTGATTGCTTTCTTTTCTGTACGAACTTTTTCGTAAACTTCAATCACTCCTTGGTCATTAAAGTAAAGAATAGGCTTGATACTGAGGAGATTTCCTAAGATAGCTGCTCCATTTGACAAACGTCCTCCCTTAACCAAGTGGTCGAGGTCATCTACTATGATAAAGGCTGAATTATCAGCGATTTGGATAGCCAATTTCTCCTGAATCTGGGCAAAATCATCACCTTGTTCTGCCCACTCAAAGGCACTCTCTACCATAAATCCTAGAGGGGAACTTGTGATATGGGTATCTGGAAAGGCAATGGTCAAGCCATCATACTCTTCCAACATGTATTGGATGTTCTGATAAAAACCTGAAATTCCTGACGAAAGAAATAGTCCCAAGACATGGGTATAACCCTCATCTTTCAAAGAACTAAGAATCTCATCCAATTTGGCAATACTTGGTTGACTGGTCTTAGGCAATTCAGCAGACTGAGCCATTTTTTGATAAAATTCCTCAGCAGTCAGATTGACACCTTCGACATACTCTTCCCCATCAATATTGACAGGAATATCCAAGATAAATAGATTCTCTCTTTGCAGCGTCTTCTCCTCTAAATAGGCTGAAGAATCTGTAATGACAGCTAATTTCATGACTAAAACTCCAAATTGATCCCTGGAAGATCCAAGGCGATTTCTGTTACTTCATACGTCAAACGGTTGAGCATGTTCAAGCATGGACGTGCCAAGGTTTCGACTTCTTCTTGGTTAAATTCGCTTGGTTCGTTGACAATTCGACCTTCCACATGGTTAACTTGAGAAATTGTTCCGCTGATGACAAATTTGTCAAAGACAATCATGAAACTCAAGATAACAACAAGCGAAGTCACTTGGTTTTCTTGATCATGTTGGAGCAACTGAAAGTTCACATCTACCTTAGTTTCAGGGGTTCCATTTTCATTTTCCCATTCAAAGTTACGAGCATCAAAGTGATACTGGCTAACAAATTCTTGTTCTCGTTTAAGATTCATTTTTCTCTCCCATTGCTACAATTTACTATGCAATTGTACCACATTTTTATCATTTCATCTAGTTTTCTAGGCTTTAGTCAATTCCGATTTCATCTTTAACAACAGCAGCAATTGTATCTACGTAGTAGTTCACTTCTTCTGTTGTTGGGGCTTCTGCCATGACGCGCAAGAGGGGTTCTGTTCCACTTGGGCGGACAAGGATACGACCGTTCCCTGCCATCTCTTCTTCCATCTTTTCGATGATTGTCTTGATGGCTGGTACTTCCATAGCCTTTTCTTTCATGGCATTTTCCACTCGGATATTGACCAGTTTTTGTGGGTAAATCGTCACTTCTGATGCTAGTTGAGACAAGCTCTTACCTGTTTCTTTCATAATTTTGGTCAATTGGACAGCTGATAATTGACCATCACCAGTTGTATTGTAATCCATCAAGATAACGTGGCCTGATTGTTCACCACCAAGGTTGTAGCCTGATTTTCTCATTTCTTCGACGACATAGCGGTCACCAACTGCAGTGACAACCTTGTTGATACCTTCACGGTCCAAAGCCTTGTGGAAGCCAAGGTTAGACATAACCGTTGTCACGATGGTGTTTTGAGCTAACTGGCCTTTTTCAGAAAGGTATTTCCCGATAATATACATAATCTTATCACCATCAACGATGTCGCCATTTTCATCAACAGCAATCAAGCGATCACTGTCTCCGTCAAAGGCCAAACCGATAGCTGATTGGCTTTCTTTCACTACTTCTTGAAGAGCTTCTGGGTGTGTAGAACCCACATTCAAGTTGATATTAAGACCATCTGGTGTCTCACCGATAACTGTCAACTGAGCACCAAGATCAGCGAAAATCTGACGGGCACTTGTAGACGCTGCACCGTTCGCTGTGTCCAAGGCCACTTTCATTCCCTCAAGAGGCGTTCCAGTTGAAACAAGGTAGCCTTCATATTTGCGTAAACCTTCTGGATAGTCCACTAAAGTTCCCAAGCCTTCGGCACTTGGACGAGGAAGAGTGTCTTCGGTAGCATCTAGCAAGGCTTCAATTTCTGCTTCTTTTTCATCATCAAGTTTGAAACCATCCCCACCAAAGAACTTAATCCCATTATCAAGGGCTGGGTTGTGGCTAGCGGAAATCATGACACCCGCACTAGCTCCCTCAGTTTTAACCAAATAGGCTACTGCTGGTGTTGCAAGGACACCAAGTTTGTAGACGTGAATCCCTACAGAGAGAAGACCTGCCACCAAGGCTGATTCTAACATTTCTCCTGAGATACGTGTATCACGTCCTACAAAGACTTTAGGGGCTTCTGTTTCGTGTTGACTGAGGACATATCCACCAAAACGGCCTAGTTTAAAAGCCAATTCTGGTGTCAGTTCTACGTTTGCTTCTCCACGGACTCCATCGGTCCCAAAATATTTACCCATTTTATTTATCATCCTTTTCTATTATTTATTATTGTTTAGACGAATCTGATTTTGTTTCTGAACTCGTTGAAGACGAACTGCCTTCTGAGGAACTTGTTGACGAGTTACTTGAACTAGACGTTGCTGTTTTTGTTGTAATTTTCATAGTTGTGTCAAACGGCATAATGACGCTTGGTAAGACATTTCCATTTTTATCGACTGCTTGTAGAGGAACAGAGGACGAGTAGTTTCTAGTTATCCGTTCACTCGTCGGTAAGATGGCAATGACACGATCTACTTTGGAGAGGGTTTCCTCATCACTAATAACCGTTACTTTTTCATCTGATACAGTAACTGTATCGATTTTCACGCGAGAATCAATCTGACTAGGATCAATCTCCGGCACAACAATGACATTGTCTCGTTTTGCTTTTTTACCAACCTTCACTGTTATCTTTTGCGGTGTCGCAACAGCCGTCAAACCACTCGGTAAATTTTCAATAGTCAGAGGAACTTCGATGGTTCCTACACTAGCATCAGAAAGATCAGCCGTCACCTTAAATTTGCGGGTACTTTCCTGCATCTCACTCGCCAAAGCAACTCTGTTTGACCCTGTTAGAAAGACCGTCACCTCAGATGTAAAACCACTGATAAAATACTGATCACTGTCATACTGAATATCAATTGGGACATTAAGAACTGTGTTTGTATAAGTCTCCGTCCGCACCTGTCTGGCACTGTTGCTATTCTGATAGTTTGTCAAAGTTGCATAGATAAAGAGAATGCAGGCGAAAAAGAAGGAAGAAATGATGTATAGACTATTTTTTCTCATGTTTCAATCCTCCTAGCAAGCGCTCTTTCAGACCTTGCTTTTTCTCTGATTTTGGAAGTAAGATTCTTCTTAATTCAGATTCAAACTCTTCCAAGGTCAAATCGTGCTTAAAGACTCCATTATAGGTGATGGAGATTCCACCCGTTTCTTCCGAAACCACAAAGGTAAGAGCATCTGATACTTCCGACAAACCAATCGCCGCCCTGTGACGCGTTCCAAACTCCTTGGAAATCCCGGTATCTTCAGTCAAGGGTAGGTAGGCTGAAGTTACAGCAATCCGGTCTTCCTTGATAATGACAGCACCATCATGCAAGGGAGTATTGGGAATGAAAATATTAATAAGCAATTCAGCCGAAATTTTAGCATCTAAAGGGATCCCTGTCGAGATGTATTCCTGCAAGGTTCTCACTCTCTGAACCACTACAAGCGCCCCAATCTTACGAGGACTCATGTATTCAACTGATTTCACAAATGCACGAACCATTTGCTCTTCCGCACTGATAGGGGCATTGGAGAAGAAATCAGTAGCCCGGCCCAATCGCTCCAAACCTGTTCGAATCTCTGGTGAAAAGATAACCACCGCTGCAATCACCCCGTAGGTGATGATCTGATTGATCAACCAGGAAATAGTTGTTAAACCAATCATATTGGAAAGAATCTGGGCTAGAATAAAAACTAAGACTCCACGGACCAATATCATAATCTTGGTGCCTGCAATAGCTTTAGTAAAATGATATAAAATATAAGTCACAATGAGAATATCAATCAGATTGGTGACTATACTCCAAGGACTTGAAAACAAACTCGTCCAGTATTGTAAATTGGATAATTGTTGAAAATTCATCCTTGGCCTCCTCCCTGTCAAAACACTTTACTCATCATTATACCATTTTTTGCCCATTTTTTCCCTATCCTACCTCATTTTAAATTAAGCAAAAATATGATAAAATAAACTGACTAGAAAAACAAAGGAGAAATCATGTCTCAACTCTATGATATTACCATTGTAGGTGGCGGTCCTGTCGGGCTCTTTGCTGCCTTTTACGCCCACCTACGCCAAGCCAAAGTCCAAATCATCGACTCTCTTCCCCAGCTCGGTGGTCAACCAGCCATCCTCTACCCTGAAAAGCAAATCCTTGATGTTCCAGGTTTTCCAAACTTAACCGGAGAAGAGTTGACCAATCGCTTGATTGAACAGCTAAACGGCTTTGATACTCCTATTCATCTCAACGAAACCGTTCTTGAGATTGAAAAACAAGAAGAAGGCTTTGCCATTACAACCTCTAAAGGTAGCCACCTGACTAAAACAGTTATCATTGCCATGGGGGGTGGTGCCTTCAAACCACGTCCGCTCGAATTGGAGAACGTTGAAGACTATGAAAATATCCACTACCACGTTTCCAATATCCAACAATACGCTGGCAAGAAAGTAACCATCCTTGGTGGGGGAGACTCAGCTGTGGACTGGGCTCTAGCTTTTGAAAAAATTGCGCCAACTACCCTTGTTCACCGTCGAGATAACTTCCGCGCCTTGGAACACAGTGTGCAAGCCCTGCAGGAATCATCTGTGACTATCAAGACACCATTCGTTCCTAGCCAACTCCTTGGAGATGGAAAAACACTCGATAAACTGGAAATCACCAAAGTCAAATCGGATGAAGCAGAAACGATTGACTTAGACCACCTCTTTGTCAATTACGGCTTCAAGTCTTCTGTCGGAAATCTTAAAAAATGGGGTCTGGATCTCAACCGACACAAGATTATCGTCAATAGCAAGCAAGAATCCAGCCAAGCGGGTATTTACGCTATCGGAGACTGCTGCTACTACGAAGGAAAGATTGACTTGATTGCCACAGGACTTGGAGAAGCACCAACTGCTATTAACAATGCCATCAACTACATCGACCCTGACCAAAAAGTGCAACCAAAACACTCAACAAGTTTATAAGAAAAGAACCACGGATTCAACAATCCGTGGTTTCATAGTTCCTCTGCAATCTTGTTTATTTTTCGGAGTCTGTGGTTGACGCCACTTTTGGTTAGGGGATTGCTCAGGCTATCTGCCAACTGCTGGATAGAGTAATCTGGGTGCTGGATTCGCAACTGAGCCACCTCTTGCAAATCCACAGGTAAATTTTCCAAACCCATTCTATCTTTGATTTTACTGATATTATTAATGGTCTTCATACTAGCAGAAACCGTTCGAGCGATATTGGCTGTTTCAGCGTTATTGGCTCGATTGAGATCATTACGAGTTTCACGCAAAATCTTGACACGCTCAAAATTATCACGCGCCTGCATGGCCCCAATCACGATCAAGAAATCCATGATGTCTTCTGCACGCTGGAGATAGGTAACTGCACCTTTCTTGCGTTCAATAACCTTGGCGTCCAACAAAAACTGCTGAAGGAGAGAGGCCAATCCTTGGGCATGGTCCATATAAACGGAACTAATCTCCAACTGGTACTTGCCAGACTCAGGATCTCGGATGCTGCCATTTGCCAGAAAGGCACCACATAAGTAAGCACGACCAGCCTCCTCATCTGCTAAAATATCGGGATCAATACCTGTCTCCAAACCAAAGAAGGAATCCGCAAGACGCAAATCAGCTAAAAGCTCCTGCACTCTCTCATCGGTATAGACCGTATAGACACGATTCTTACGAAGATTGCTCCTCTGATGATGTCGAATTTCTGACTTAATATCATAAAAATGGAGAAAGGACTCATAAAGGTGCCGAGCCAACTTGGCATTTTCAGTCACGACGGACAAGGTCAAGCCTGAAGTCGAGAGACCGATACTGCCAGACATCTTGATAATTGCCGACAGCTCATGACGACTGAGATGGTGTTGACCAAGAATTTCCTCTTTTACTGCAACTGTAAAACTCATTTTCTCACCTGTATGATGCGCATCAATTCGTCTACAATCAAATCGCCATCATGGAAGGCTCCTCCATTTTCCAAACGAAGGAAGTTGGATGAAATCACACGAGGAACCTGCTTGCAAAGACCAGCAAAGTCATGCTCTACCTGAACCAAATATTCATCGAAACGGTTGGTATCCATGTATTCTCTAGGAACCTTCTCGATATTAACCAAGACCGTATCAATAAAAGGCCGACCTAGATGGCGATGGAGGACTTCCACGTGGTCACTGTCTGAAAAGTGCTCTGTTTCCCCACGCTGGGTCATGATATTGCAGACATAGGCGATCTCCGCCTTGGTCTCCAAGAGAGCCTGCCCAATCTCCTCGATGACAATATTGGGCAAAATCGATGTAAAGAGAGAACCAGGCCCCAAGACGATCATGTCACTCTCGAGAATAGTATTGACCACTCGACGGCTGGCTTGAGGTGTTTCATCATCCAGAGTATTGGTCACATAGACATGGTCAATCATACCTGGATGATCAGCAATGTGGCTCTCACCTGCCACCTCAGAACCATCTTTAAAGACTGCATGCAGTGTCAAAGGCTGATCGCTTGAGGGGTAGATTTTTCCTGTTGTGTGGAAAAAGAGACTTAGCAGCTGCATGGCATTATAAGTGGACCCTTGCATTTCAGAGAGCCCAGCTATGATGATATTCCCCAGTGGATGACCCGCAAAAGCACCAGCGTCTTCTGAAAAACGGTACTGAAAAACCTTCTCATAAAACTTAGGCATATCCGACATAGCCACCAGAACATTACGAAGATCACCTGGTGGTGTCAGCTGTTGGATATTCTTTCTTAGTTCACCAGAAGATCCACCATCATCAGCTACCGTTACGATGGCTGCGATATCAACATCCTTTTCTCGCAAACTTTTCAAAATGACGGGGATACCCGTTCCTCCACCAATCACCGTTATCCTTGGTTTTCTCATGAACGGTTTACCGTTTCCTTTCTTCTGTCTTTGTCACGATGGCTTTCATTGACAGGCCAATTTTTAGCAAGATCCTTTGCGATTCGTTTGGCAAAGGCAACACTACGGTGCTGCCCACCTGTACATCCTACTGCAATGGTCAAAACAGACTTGCCTTCTTTCTTGTAACTTGGCAAGATTGGTTCAATCAAGGCGAGTAAGTGCTGATAGAAACTTTCAGACTCTTCATGATTCATCACATAGTCATAAACTGCTTGATCCTCACCTGTCTGATTACGGAGCTTCGGAAGGTAGTATGGATTTGGCAAGAAACGGACATCAAAAACCAAGTCTGCATCAATAGGGATACCATACTTGAATCCAAAAGACATGACCTCGATACGGAAAGACTGGGCTTGTTCTTGGTCTGAAAATTGCTCTGCAATGGTTTTACGAAGTTCACGCGGAGTGAGTTCTGTCGTATCCACCACATTTTGACTCATATTTTTCAAAGGTGCCAAAAGTTCACGTTCCAGCTTAATGCCATCTAAAATCCGACCATCCGCTGCTAGAGGGTGACTTCTTCTCGTTTCCTTATAGCGTGCCACCAATTCCTTATCTTTTGCATCCAAAAAGAGAATTTTGAAATCCAATTCATCTTGGTTTTCCAATTCATCCAAAACAGCCTGAATCTCTGAAAAGAAGGAACGGCTCCGCATATCCACCACTAGGGCCAACTTATGGTCATCATCCTTGGTCTCGACCAACTGTAAAAACTTTGGCAAGAGGGCTGGCGGCATATTGTCAATAGTGAAATATCCCAAATCTTCGAAAGACTGAATGGCTACTGTTTTCCCTGCGCCACTCATCCCTGTCACAATCACAAGGTGAAGTTGTTTCTTTGTCATCTATCTCTCCTTATATCAAAAAAAGTTTGGCAGAGCCAAACTTCAACTAGCTTATCCAATCTCTGCGATCACTTCAATTTCGACTTTTACATCACGAGGAAGACGTGAAACCTCTACAGCTGAACGAGCTGGGAATTCCTCTTTAAAGGCCGTTTGGTAAACCTCGTTAAAAGGAACAAAGTCATTCATATCGCTCAAGAAGCAAGTTGTTTTGACAACGTGGTCAAAGTCCGTTCCCGCTTCTGCCAAAATAGCACCGATATTTTTCAAAACTTGTTCTGTCTGTTCTTGGATAGTCTCTCCTACAATTTCACCAGTTTCAGGAGATAGGGGAACTTGACCGCTAGCAAACAAAAGATTGCCAACGATTTTCCCTTGAACATAAGGTCCGATAGCCTTTGGAGCCTTGTCTGTATGAATTGTTTTTGCCATTTCTTTCCCTCACAATTTTTCTAATATTGCATTCCAAGCCTGATCCATCCCTGCCTTGCTGACAGATGAAAAGAGGATGAAGTCGTCACTTGGGTCAAAGTTTAATTTCTTTTTGATTGCAGATTCGTGCTTGTTCCATTTACCACGAGGAATCTTGTCCGCCTTGGTCGCAACGATGATAACCGGAATCTCATAATACTTGAGAAATTCGTACATCTGCACATCATCTGCTGACGGGTCATGACGAAGGTCAACTAAACTGACCACGGCACGGAGATTTTCACGAGTTGTCAGGTACTCCTCAATCATGCGGCCCCACTTTTCACGTTCCTTTTTGGAAACGCGGGCATAGCCATACCCAGGCACATCCACAAAGCGCATCTTGTCATCAATGTTAAAAAAGTTAAGGAGCTGGGTTTTCCCAGGTTTCCCTGATGTACGGGCAAGATTATTGCGGTTGAGCATGGTGTTGATAAAGCTAGACTTGCCAACATTTGAACGCCCTGCAAGGGCAATCTCTGGCAGGTCATCCTGCGGATAATGAGATTTATTGGCCGCACTGAGCAAGATTTCAGCATTGTGTGTATTGATTTCCATAGTCACCTCTAGGCTGTTTCCAGGATCGGTTTATCCGTTCCATCAACAGCTTCTTTAGTGATGCGGACCAATTTCACATTTTCCTGACTCGGTACTTCAAACATAACATCTAGCATGGTTTCTTCGATGATGGAGCGAAGACCACGCGCACCCGTTTTGCGTTCGATGGCTTTATTGGCGATTTCCTGAAGAGCTTCGTCGTCAAATTCCAACTCAACATCATCATAAGAAAGCAAGGTTTGGTATTGTTTCACCAAGGCATTTCTTGGCTCTTTCAAGATGCGAACCAAGTCATCGACCGTCAATTGCTCAAGAGCAGCAAAGACAGGCAAGCGCCCAATCAACTCAGGGATAATCCCAAATTTTTGAATGTCTTCTGCGATGATTTCTTGCATGTAGGAGCTGTTTTCGTCAATCGCCTTGTTGTTTTGACCAAAGCCGATGACTTTTTCTCCCAAACGCTGTTTAACAATTTCTTCGATGCCATCAAAGGCACCACCCACAATGAAGAGGATATTCTTGGTATCTACCTGAATCATCTCTTGTTGTGGATGTTTACGTCCGCCTTGAGGCGGTACGCTGGCAACAGTTCCCTCGATAATCTTGAGAAGGGCTTGTTGCACCCCTTCACCCGAA
This sequence comes from Streptococcus sp. FDAARGOS_256, assembly GCF_002289235.2. Taxonomy (GTDB): domain Bacteria; phylum Bacillota; class Bacilli; order Lactobacillales; family Streptococcaceae; genus Streptococcus. Next base: position 230,985 of record NZ_NTGM02000001.1, on the reverse strand, counting down.
ACATCACGTGTGATAGACACATTCTCGCTCTTTTTGGCAATCTTGTCTATTTCATCAACGTAGATAATCCCACGTTCTGCACGTTCGATGTTAAAGTCAGCAGCCTGCAAGAGTTTGAGGAGGATATTTTCCACGTCCTCACCCACATACCCAGCCTCAGTAAGAGCTGTCGCATCTGCAATAGCAAAAGGTACGTTCAAGCTCTTAGCCAAGGTCTGGGCCAAAAAAGTTTTCCCAGAACCAGTTGGGCCAATCATCAAGATGTTTGACTTCTGCAAATCCACATCTTCTGACTCTTCACGCGTATCGTGGAAATTGATGCGTTTATAGTGATTGTATACAGCCACTGCCAAGGCACGTTTGGCACGATCCTGACCAATCACATAGTGGTTCAAGATATTGAGGAGTTCGATTGGTTTTGGTACTTCAGACAAGTCTGCCAAAACTTCTTCGGCCAACTCCTCCCGAATGATTTCCTGGGCCAACTCCACACATTCATTACAGATAAAAGCGTTGTTCCCAGCGATTATTTTCTTTACTTCTTCTTGGCTTTTGCCACAAAATGAGCAATAAACCATCATATCATTTTTCCTATTTGTAGGCATGATTTCCTTCCATTCTAATTTATCATTCTATCTAAAATAAGTTCATGTAAAAAGCATGAATACTGTTTACCAGATTGGTAAAAGCATTCAGCCAGAGTAAGGCAGACAGTCCATAGCGCTTCTTACGAAAAGCCTGTGCTCCAGTCAAAATACAGATTACACACAAAAAAGCTGTGAAAAATCCAAATATACTGCGCTCCATTAGACTTCCTTTCTATCTCGGTATTCGATGGTAAAATCATAGTCATTTTTCTCATCTCGGGTGTAAGATTTGCTTGCGACTGTCTCAAAACGAGACAAGTCAAACTCCTCAGGAAAATAGGTATCTCCCTCCACCTGAGCATGAATCTGTGTCACGATGATTTCATCTAAATAAGGCTCAAAAGTCTGAAAAATCTGCTTTCCGCCAATGATATAGAGATTTTTTTCCTGACTCTGATACCACGCTAAAACAGACTCCACATCTTGAAATACGAGCGCCCCATCTATGACTTCTTCGCTATTGCGCGTTAAAATCAGGGTTTGCCGTTTTGGAAGCAGACGACGTCCCATGCCATCAAAGGTCACTCGCCCCATCAGTATAGCATGATTTAAAGTTGTTTCCTTAAAATGTTGCAACTCTGCCGGCAAATGCCAAGGGAGACGATTTTCCTTCCCAATCACACCTTTTTCATCCTGGGCCCAAATGGCTATGATTTTCTTTGTCATGCTTCCGTCCTTTTTATTGATATTACTATTTTATCAAAATTCTCCCAAAAAGACTGTTTTGAAACGCGCACAAAAGAGAGAAAAGGAGCAGGCATCATCTAGCCTGCTCCTCTCGTCCCTAGGACATATATTTTTTTGCTTCTGATTCAATTTTTTCGACCACTTCTTGGATACTTAGTCCAGTTGTGTCAAGGTAAACTGCATCCTCAGCCTGTTTGAGAGGTGAGGTTTCACGATGACTATCCTTGTAGTCACGCGCCGCAATCTCTTCTTTCAACGTTTCCAAGTTAGTCTCAATCCCTTTAGCAATATTTTCCTTGTAACGACGCTCTGCTCTTTCTTCAACAGAAGCCACTAGGAAAATCTTGAGTTCAGCTTGTGGTAAAACAACTGTCCCGATATCACGCCCATCCATGACGATACCGCCTTGCTGAGCAATCTCTTGCTGGAGCGAAACCAGTTTCTCACGCACTTCAGGAATGGCAGCAATGCTTGAAACCTTGTTGGTCACTTCATTTTCACGAATCGGATGCGTAATATCAACATCCCCTACAAAAACAAGTTGCTCACCTGTTTCTGAACGACCAAAACTAATGGGGTGTTGGTTAAGAAGCTCAAGAAGTTGGTCTACATTTCCTGCATTCAACTGGTGTTTGAGCGCTATATAAGTCGCAGCACGGTACATAGCACCTGTATCGAGATAAGTATAACCAAAATCCTTAGCGACAATCTTTGCGACCGTACTCTTGCCACTCGAAGCTGGACCATCGATAGCAATTTGAATTGTCTTCATGACCGACTCCTATCTTGTCTTAATCACATCACCTGGATTGGCAAACCAAGATCCAGATGACATGTGAGAAGGATTTAGAGCCTCTAGCTGGGCAATGGAAATCCCTGCACGCTGAGCAAGAGCTGCCTCTCCCTCTCCAGGCTGTACTGTAAGTGTTCCTTCACCCTCTGCATGTTCTTCCGAACTGCTTTCTGAAGGTGTTGATTCAGAAGAAGATGTTTCCTCTACCTTGCTACTTGAAGATGATGATGCTTCCACTTTAGAACTTGAACTTGTAGAAGGAGACGATGCATCATAGAAGTCCTTCAAAGATGAAGTACGATTGCTTCCTCCGGTTGATAGGTAAATCAATACAACTACCATTGCTACAACGATTACAAAGAAGAGGCTAGCTAGAACCGTCAAGACACGATTCGCAACAACGCCTTTCCCTTTTTGTTTCCGGTGTCGACGCTCTGATCTTGTTTCTTCCTCATTGTTTTCGTAAATATCTTCTTGCCACGGTTCTTTTTCCATACCTTACTCCTTGTTTTTTTTACATTTTCTTATTACAATATAAATATGAAAGTCACACTTATACCCGAACGGTGCATCGCCTGCGGGCTTTGCCAAACCTATTCTGAACTCTTTGATTACCATGATAATGGAATCGTTCGATTTTACGATGATCCAGTTGAATTGCAAAGAGAAATCGCTGAGACCAGCGATGTTCTGGAGGCCATCAAAAATTGTCCTACACGTGCACTCCTAAAAGATCCATCGTAGGAAGCAGGGAATAAATATAATTGTTTTTTCTCATTTTTCCCACACTTACTAGTTTAGCATATTTCTAGGTAAAATTATAGTCTTTTTTGGTTATTTTTTCCTTCAATAATAGAAAGGTCACTTTTTTCTTTGATGAGATAGAGTGGTCTTTTTTTGGTCTCTAGATAGATCTTACTGATATACTTACCGAGAATCCCAATCGTCAGGAGTTGAATCCCTCCAAGAAAGAGAATGACAGCCATCAAAGACGTCCAACCAGATGTCGGATTTCCCAAGATAAGAGTCCGAAACACTACAAAAAATGTCATCACAAACGAAAGAAAACAAGATAGAAGTCCCGCTACAAAGGCTATACTCAAGGGGAAATCTGAAAAGTTAAGAATCCCTTCAATCGAGTAGAAAAAGAGTTGTCTAAAACTCCAACTGGTCTTGCCAGCCTGTCGTTCAACGTTTGGATAGTCCAGATAGTGCGTTTTAAAACCCACCCAGGCAAAGAGTCCTTTAGAAAAACGATTAGACTCGGTCAGGGTTAAAATAGCATCTACCACAGATCTTCTCATCATGCGAAAATCACGGACACCTGAGGGCAAGGCTACTGGGCTAATTTTTTGCATGAGGCGGTAAAAGAGGTCGGCACAGAAACTGCGGAAAAATGGTTCTCCCTCCCGACTAGTTCTCCGTGTCCCAACACAGTCTAAGTCTGCATTCTGGTCTAGTAAGGCCTTCATCTCAAGTAGCATACTAGGAGGATCCTGAAGGTCTGCATCCATCACGACCACCAAGTCTCCAGTTGCATGTTGCAAGCCTGCGTATAAGGCTGCCTCTTTCCCAAAATTTCGTGAGAATGAGACATAACGGACCGCAGGATTTTGCTCCCGATAGGTCTTCAAAAGCTCCAAGGTCCCATCACTTGAGCCATCGTCTACAAATACATATTCGACTTCTGCTCCCAAGTCAGGAAGCAGAGCTTCCACAGACTGATAAAAAAGAGGAAGTACTTCCTCTTCGTTTAGACATGGGACAATGATTGAAATCATCATCTTAGTCTTCAAATCCATTTGGATGCTTGCTTTGCCAACGCCATGCGTCTTCACACATTTGGGTGATGTCGAGTTCTGCTTCCCATCCCAGTTCTGTTTTGGCTTTTGCTGGGTCTGAGTAGCAGGCAGCGATATCACCTGGGCGGCGTTCTACGATGCGGTAAGGAATAGGACGTCCCACTGCTTTTTCCATATTTTGGATAATTTCAAGAACGGAGTAACCTTTACCAGTTCCAAGGTTATAAATGTTAAGACCTGAACCTTTTTGGAGTTTTTTCAAAGCTGCAACGTGACCTTTAGCTAAATCGACGACATGGATATAGTCACGAACACCAGTTCCATCTTCTGTATCGTAATCATCTCCAAATACTTGCACTTGCTCTAGTTTGCCCACTGCTACTTGTGCAACATAAGGTAAGAGATTGTTTGGAATTCCATTTGGATTTTCTCCTAGGTCTCCACTTTCATGCGCTCCGATTGGGTTAAAGTAACGAAGTAATACCACGTTCCATTCTGAGTCTGCCTTGTAGATATCGGTCAAAATTTCCTCTAGCATGAGCTTGGTACGACCGTATGGATTGGTCACTGAAAGTGGGAAATCTTCTAAGATTGGTACTGTATGAGGGTCTCCGTAAACTGTCGCCGAAGAACTGAAGATGATGTTCTTACAGTTATTTTCTTCCATGGCTTTTAGCAGGCTGACAGTTCCAGCGATATTGTTGTCATAGTAGGCAAGAGGGATACGGGTTGATTCGCCAACAGCCTTCAGACCAGCAAAGTGAATCACACCAGTCGGTTCTTCCTGCTTGAAAATATCTCTGAGGGTATCTGTATCACGGATATCTGCCTCATAAAAAGGAATCTCAACTCCTGTGATTCTTTCAACAACTTCTAAACTTTTACGATTGCTATTGACAAGATTATCTACCACGACCACTTGATGACCTGCTTGGATCAACTCAATAACAGTGTGGGTTCCGATAAATCCGGCACCACCCGTTACCAAAATCTTTTCTTGCATCTTATTTCCTCGATTCTCGGATTATTTTTTCTTATTTTATCATTTTTGATAGGGAATGTCATTTGACATCCTAAACTACCTGCTAAAATTTCAGTAAAATCTTACTCGCTTTTTACTCGGTTGACATAGTTTGCAATTGGGTAGTTTACTGGGTCCAAGGTCAACTCCTTGTCTTGGACCAGTTGAGCTAGATGATACCCGATGATTGGACCCGTTGTGAGACCTGATGAACCTAGACCACTAGCCGCATAAACACCCGCTAAGCCTGGCACCTGTCCAAAGAAAGGGGAGAAATCACTGGTATAGGCGCGAATTCCCACACGCTCACCTGATGATTTCGCTTCTGCCAAGGCTGGATAGTGGGGTAAGGATGCCTCCTCCATTTGTTGGAGCAAGGTTTCATCTACCGTCAAATCAAATCCCATATCATTTTCATGGGTGGCGCCCAAGGACAATTTCCCACCTACAAAAGGGATCAAATCCCACTCCCCTTCTGGCATGACAACAGGGTGAGATGCTAGGTCTTTGGAGAGCTGATAATCTCGGAGTTGTCCTTTTTGGGGACGAACATCTACCTCATATCCTAAAGGTTCCAAAATGTCTCCCAACCAAGCTCCTGTCGCCAAAATAACCTGATCAAACATCTCTTCACCAATCTGGTAACCTGATGCTAAAGGTGTCAGACTCACTTTTTCTTTGACCAGCTTGACTTGACTGGCTTCTAGCAAACGAGTCACTAAGAGGTGGCCATCTACTCTCGCTCCACCAGAAGCATAGAGCAGGCGGTCAAATCCCTGCAAACCAGGGAATAATTCATTTGCAGACGCTTGGTCTAGAATGGCTAATTGACCTATCAAGGGAGATTCTTCCCTACGCTGGAGTGCTAGTTCATAGAGTTCTTCTAACTTGGATTCATCCTTTTTCAAGAGAAAAACTCCCGAACGCTGGTAAAAGTCGATTTCCTGTCCTGACTTTTCTAAATCAGCCAACAAATCCACATAAAAGTCAGCCCCCAAGCGCGCCATCTTGTACCAGGCTTTATTACGGCGTTTGGAAAACCAAGGACTGATAATTCCTGCTGCAGCCTTGGTTGCTTGCCCCTGTCCATGGTCAAAAACGGTCACCTCTAGGTCAGCTTCTTTAGAGAGGTAGTAGGCAGCTGTTGCCCCCACAATTCCTGCTCCAATAATGGCAACTTTTTTCATTGTCTTCACCTTCTAACTAGATATGGTGGAAAGGATTGGTCGATGCTTGACTAGGTACAATATCGATTGTCCAGCCCTTCTCTTCCTTCCATTGAGTAAGAAGTGCAGCGATTTTTTCCACAAAAAGCACTTCGATATAGTGACCTGGGTCCAGCGCTAACAGGCCATCAGACAGCATATCCTGAGCTGTGTGATAGTAGATATCGCCAGTGATATAAACATCTGCCCCCTTTGCTAAAGCATCAGAGTAGAAAGACTGCCCACTGCCACCACAGATGGCCACTCTTGAAATAGGCTTCTTCAAATCACTCTCTTGATAATGCACCATGCGAAGACTATCAAGACCAAAGACTTGCTTGACATACTGAGCAAATGCTCCAAAAGTCTGTGGTTGAATGTCACCAATACGCCCAATCCCACGTTCTGGGCCTGTTTCCTGGAGATAAGTCGTCTCCTCAATGCCTAGCATCTGGCAGAACCAGTCATTGAGACCATTCTCTACAATATCGATATTAGTATGGCTGACATAAACGGCAATGTCATGCTTGATCAGGTCGATGTAAATCTGATTTTGCGGACGGCTGGCTACCAGATCCTTGATAGGACGGAAAATTGGCGCGTGCTTAACGATAATCAAATCCACACCCTTTTCAATGGCTTCAGCCACCGTTTCTTCACGAATATCGAGAGCTACCATGACCCTTTGGATATCCTTGTCTAAAGTACCGATTTGCAGGCCACGGCTGTCTCCCTCCATGGAAAATTCCTGGGGACAAAAGGCTTCATAAGCTCTAATTACTTCACTTGCTAGCATGGAGCACCTCCTTGATGGCTTGAATTTTATCTACAAGAACTTGACGTTCCTCCATATTTTTTTCTGGGATTTGGCTAAAAGCAAATTCTAGCTTAGCTGCTTCTTTTTGCCATTTTTGGACAAAGACTGGACTGACTTCTTTGGACAAGATAGGTCCAAAACGGACATCACTTGCTGATAGCTTCATTTGTCCAGCTTCCACCACTAAAATCTCGTAGAATTTGCCAGCTTCTTCTAGAATGCTTTCTGCCACAATCTGAAAATCGTTGCCCTGTAGCCAGATGCGCAAGTCGTCTTCACGATTATTGGGCTGGAGGATCAAACGTTCTACATTAGCTATCTTGCCCAAACCTTCTTGCAATATGGTAGCAATCAAACGGCCACCCATACCAGCAATGGTGATGACCGACACTTGGTCTTCCTCTTCAAAGGCTGCCAAGCCATTGGCTAAACGAACTTGGATTTTCTCCTTTAAGCCGTGAGCCTCAACATTTTTGACCGCTGACTGGTAGGGTCCTTCCACCACTTCCCCTGCAATAGCGCTTTTGATTTGGCCTCTTTCAACCAAGTCAATTGGCAGATAAGCATGGTCACTTCCCACATCTAGTAAAATGGCACCTTGTGGCACAAAGGACGCCACCAATTCTAATCTCTTTGAAATCATCTTCTCTCACTTTCCAAAACTCTATTACCTCTTATTATACCACATTTCAGCTAGCAATCTTGCACCTAAAAAGACCGCAATACACAGATTGCAGTCTTTCTTTATTTTCTAGTTTGGTAGCGACTGGTTAGAATGAAAATCACAGTAAAGACAGCCATCATGACAAGGTAAACAGGCAACGTTTGTCCTGTCAAGGTTGAAATTTCAAGCAACTTTTGAATCATTGGGAAGAGGGCTGTGGCTAGGAAGCCTCCTACTGACCAGACAATCAAGAGGACACGCCAGAGGGTAAATGGCATGCAGGCTCTAAATACGGATAAGAAACCGATAGACCCAAGGAGATAATAGAGTAGGGTTGAGATTTCTAACTCAGACCAACCTTGACTAGCTCCAAAGATTTTGACAAAAAGAACGCTGAACACGACCATGAGGGCACTTGGTAGGGCACGAAGCATGGATCTTCTGAGGAAGTTTGGCTCAACAGGCTTGATATTTCGCTCAAAAGTCAGAACGAATGGTGGGAACCCTTCCACGAATTGGTCGATCATGGTAATCTGGATCGGAATGAAAGGGAAAATCAAAATCCACTCAGACCGTCCCAGAAGAACACTGGCGATACAGATAACTGCTAACAGGAAGGAATAGATAGTTTTAATCAAGAAAATCGGTGCGATGTGGGCGATATTATTAACCACACGACGGCCTTCAAAGAGAATCTCAGGAACATCATTAAAGTCAGAGTTCAAGAGAACCAGATTAGCAATCTGACGAGTCGCAGGATCTCCTTCAGCCATAACGATAGAACAATCTGCTTCGCGGAGAGCTAGGATATCATTGACACCATCCCCTGTCATTGCCGTTGTATGCCCTGCTTTTTTCAGAGTTTGGATGATGAGTTTCTTTTGATGAGGGGAAACACGTCCGAAAATAGCTGTCTCTTCAGCCATGGCAATCAATTCCTCATCCGTGATTTTTGAACAATCTACATAGCTGTGATAGTCTGCAAAACCAGCCTTCTGGGCAATGCTGGATACTGTAACGGGATTGTCGCCAGAGATAATCTTGAGACCTACTTCCTGGGAACGGAGATAGTCCAGCGTCTCAGCTGCTCCTTCTCGAATCGGGTCCAAGATTTCCAGCAAGGCGAGGGCCTGAATGTCAGACGGTTTCTGTGGTTTGTGATGATCTAGTTTTTCCTGACTGAGGGCCAAGACCAAGACACGTGAACCTCTCTCTAAAGCCTCTCTGGCTTCTGGGACTTCAGAGTCCAACAATATCTCAGGCGCCCCTAAGAAAACCGTTCCTAGCCCTTCTAATTCCATAGCTCCCCACTTGCGGTCGCTTGAGAAAGGAAGATTCGAGATCGCAGGATAGGCAACCTGTCCTTGGAAACGCTGGCGAATGGCTTGAGCTGTTGGATTTTTATCCTCACTATGAGCGATATAGCTAGTCAAAATGCTGGCAATAGCCTCATCACCATAAGTTTCCATCAGAGGAAGAACAGCCTCCACCTGCATCTTTCCTTGGGTGATGGTCCCCGTTTTGTCCAGACAAAGCATATCCACGCGCGCCAAGGTCTCAACAGAGTACATCTCCTGCACTAAGACCTTTTTCAAGCCCAGCTTGATCACCGCAGTCAAGAGCGAAGTTATGGTCAAAAGGGCGATTCCCTTGGGCAACATACCCAAAAGGGCTGTTGACGAATTTACAACGGATGACTTGAGGGGCAAGCCCTTTAACATCAAGGCTTCTAGCAGGAGGGCTAAACCAAAGGGAATGATAATCTTCCCAGTAAAACCAGCTAGTTTGTCCAGCGATTTCATGATACGGGAGTTGATCGGTTTCACTGTCTTAGCTTCTAGCATGAGTTTGGAAGCATAATTGTCTGCCCCTACATGGTGAACTTGAGCCAAAACTGCGCCACTGGCTAGGAAACTCCCTGATAAAAGCAAGGCATCCACTTCTTTTTGCACCAAATCACTCTCACCCGTCAACATAGCTTCATTGACTTCCGCAAATCCTTCCAGAACCAGAGCATCACTAGGAATCTGCTCCCCAGCAGACAAACGAATAACGTCTCCTAGCACCAATTCTTCAGGATTGAGGGCAACTTCCTGTCCATCACGAATGGTTTTGACCTTTTCCTTGGTCATGAGATTGAGCTTGTCCACCATGTGTTTGGCTCGCAGCTCGGTCAAAATCCCAGAAAAAGCGTTAAAGCAGATAACGGCAAAGAAGACCAGATTGCTCCAAGCCTGCACAAAGGCCAGCGCTAGGGCAATAACAAAGTTTAATGCGTTAAAAAGTGTAAAAACATTTCGTTTGAAGATTTGCCAAGTACTGGTACTGGCTGAAGCGGTAAAGTCATTGACCAAACCTTGAGCCTGTCTTTCCTTGACTTCTCTTTGGGTTAATCCCATAATCTTATTTTTATCCATAAACTCTATCATATCATTTTTTTTTAAAGAATTCTAATCCCATCTAAAACTGTTGGCTGATAACTGAAAAAGTTTGCCAGCAGTCTTTTGATAAGGTATAATAATAAAAGCAATACAATCGAAGGAGATCTCATGTTTTATACTTATTTGCGTGGACTAGTCATGCTGATCTTGTGGTCCATCAATGGCAATGCCCACTATCACAATACTGATAAAATCCCTAGCCGAGACGAAAACTATATCCTCGTCGCACCTCATCGTACCTGGTGGGATCCTGTTTATATGGCCTTTGCGACCAAACCAAAACAGTTCATCTTTATGGCCAAAAAAGAGCTGTTTAACAACCGTATCTTTGGCTGGTGGATCCGTATGTGTGGCGCCTTTCCTATCGACCGAGAAAAACCTAATGCCTCTGCCATCAAGTACCCTATCAACGTCCTCAAAAAAAGCGACCGCTCTCTCATCATGTTCCCAAGCGGGAGCCGTCACTCAAACGATGTCAAGGGTGGAGTAGCCTTGATTGCTAAAATGGCTAAGGTTCGTATCATGCCGGTTACCTACACAGGTCCTATGACTTTGAAAGGCTTGATAAGCCGTGAACGTGTGGATATGAACTTTGGAAATCCTATCGATATCTCAGACATCAAGAAAATGAATGATGAAGGAATCGAAATGGTTGCAGACCGCATCCAAGCTGAATTCCAACGTTTGGACGAAGAAACCAAGCAATGGCACAATGATAAAAAACCAAACCCACTCTGGTGGTTTGTCCGCATCCCAGCCCTCATCCTTGCTGTGATTGTTGGTATCCTAACGATTATCTTTACCTTCATTGCAAGCTTTATCTGGAATCCAGATAAGAAGAGAGAGTCTCTTGGTTAAAAAATACAAATATCCCTTGGCTTTTACCAAGGGATATTTCTTTTATGCAATTTTCCATTTTTGAGCCAACCAGTTGGAAAAGGCTAGAAATCGCTCAGCCACTTGCTCATGATGCCCATAGGGATCAAAGACAAACTGACCAGTCGGATAACGTTTCTGAAGACTAGTATGGATCTGCTCAGCATAAACTGGTGCTTGAGCCAAGCGATTGGTATGATGGGCTCCTTCTGTTTGACCATTCTGTAAATACAGTAAACAGTCCAAATTTTTCACCTCTTCTTCCCTGCAATAAGTCACAAAATCAGGAAACCAAAAGGAACCGCAGATAGAGAAGATACAGGAGACCTTGTCAAAGCTGAAAAGACTGTATACTGCCGCCAAACCACCTAGTGAGTAGCCTCCATAAGCAAGGCGATTTTTGTCCAGACGATAAAGCGACTGCAACTTATCTAAAAGATCTCCAAATAAATGACTATGATAGGTATTTGCCTGACCGCCAAAATCCGGAGCCCCCTCTCTCAGAGCAGAGGCCTTCCAGGGTGTGTAGTCATCTAGGCGATTTTTAGAGGTCAAGCCCACTAAAATCACAGATTCAGAAAGGGAAGATAGGAAATCCAAGTTTCCATCATTCAAGAGAACAGCTGGATAGGTTTGGTTGGGATCATAAGTCGAAGGAAGGCTGACCTTGACTTGGATCCCTTCCCAGTCAAACTCATTATTTATTGATAAAGTCATTGATTTTCTCAAGGGAATCAATCACTGCTGGACCATAGTCCATTAACTCATCGTAAGAAATGGTCATGATTTTTTGATTCTTAATAGCAGGAACATTTTCCAAAACTTCATTTGCCTTCATCAACTCTACTGCGTTAGCATCCAATTTTTTATTGCGGTCGCTGGTTACATAGATAATCAACTCAGGATCCATTGACACGAGATTTTCCAAGGTCAAACCTGATGTTCCCGTTGCAACGTTGGTATAACCAAGTTGATTTAGAAGGCTCTCTTGCAAAGCAGACTTGTAAGCACCGAAGGTTTCGTCATTATAAGCAACCATAATCAAAGCCTTTTTCTTTTCACCTTGGCTTGTTGGATTTGCTTTCTTAACAGCGTCAATTTTAGCTTGTAATTGGGCTGCGTATTCATTAGCCTTGTCCTGAACATTGAAAATCATTCCAAGATTTTTGACATCTTCTACGATATTTCCCAAATCTTGCTGAATCGTTGAGAGAGAAGCTTTTTGCGTATAGACTGGGATTTTGTTTTCATTCCAAGCGCTAACTGTTCCCAAGGATTTTTCTGAAAACATCATGTTTCGACCCATCACCGCATCTGGCTCATAAGAAAGGACTGTCTCTTGAGAGACTGTTTTTTTATCACCGATTTGAGGAATGGTCGCAATCGCGTCCTTGTATTTGTCTGTTACAGCATTGTCAGGGTTGAGCATGCCAGCAATTTTATCCTTCAAGCCCAACTCCAATAAGATTTCAGTTGTTGAAAGATTGTTGGTGATAACTTTTTCAGGTGCCTTGTCAAAGACTTGTTCGACTTCATTTCCCTTAACATCATAGGTTTTAACCGTTAACGGATAAGTCGTCTCTGTGCTGGCCTTTTGACTTGTTTCTGTGCTAGACTGCGTGGTAGCTTTTTCTGTAGTAGTGTTACCACAAGCTGCCATGGTTAGGGTAGCTACTGTTACGAGTAAAATGCTTAGTGTTTTTTTCATCTTGTTTTCCTTTTCATTCTTATAAATAGTGAATCATGGCTTGCTGATCCTCGGTCCAAGTAACCTGACTTTGAACTCCATATACAGTTTGCAATGACTCAGGGGTGATGGTCTCCTTTGGAGTCCCTTGGTAAAGGATTTCCCCCTCTTTCATCAGATAGAGATAATCCGAATAGCGACAAGCAAGTTGAATATCATGCAGGACAGCTAGAACATTGACCTTGAGATTCTTCACAATGGCCAGCAAGTCTAACTGGTACTTGATATCCAGGTGATTGGTTGGCTCGTCCAGGAGCAAGAGAGTCGGTTCTTGCGCCAAGGCGCGTGCTAATAAGACTCGCTGTTTCTCCCCACCTGAAAGAGACGAATAGAGACGAGTTTTCTTCTCAAGCATATCCACCTTGACGAGAGCATCTTGAACGAGGGCATAATCCCTTTCCTTTTCCTTCTGTAAAAAAGAGAGGTGTGGAGTCCTTCCCAGCAAGACGATTTCCTCAACTGTACAATCAAACTGCAATTGATTAAACTGGGTGACGACCGCCATCTGCTTAGCTGTTTCTTTGAGTGACCAATGTTCCAAAGGCTTTCCATCTAAGCTTAACAAGCCTTTGTCCGCCTTTTCCTGACGATAGAGGAGTTTAAGCAGGCTGGTTTTTCCACTTCCATTTGGCCCTAATATCGTATGAAATTGATGCCCCTCAACCTTAAGAGAAACTCCTTTGAGGATTTTTTTCTCTCCTAGTCCAAAGTGGACATCCTGACAAATCAAGTCCATATCAGGCCCTCACCTCCCTTCGCCTACCTCCAACAATGTAGATAAAGAAGGGAGCACCTACTAAGGCTGTGAAAATACCAATCGGCAGCTCAGCATTGGGAATGATGACACGAGAGAGTACATCTGCCCAAATAACAAAGAGGGCACCCAGTAAGGTCGCAACGGGAAAAAGTCTCCTGTAATTCGTTCCTACTAACCCTCGAGCTAAGTGGGGAGTAATCAGACCAACAAATCCAATAATCCCACAAGTTGCCACTAAGACTGCTGTCAGCACAGCCACCATGGTCACATAAAGATACCAATAAAAGCGTAAGGGAATCCCCAACGTTAAAGCAGCCTCATCTCCCATCATCATCGCATTAAAAACACGATACTGAGTAGAGAAAAATAGAAAGGCCAATCCTACTACTATAGTTGGCAAGACTAAGTCAGACCAGTTAGTTCCGGCAAGCGAACCCATGGTCCAAAACTTAATGGTCATCACACTGTCCGCATTAGCGCCGACTGAGATAATAAAATTGGAAAATGCCAGAAAGAGAGCATTGACCACCGTTCCTGATAAGATCAGACTAGAAGTCGTCATCCTGCCCTGCATAGAGGCAATGATGAGGACAGCAATGGTTGCCAAGATAGCTCCAAGAAAAGCTCCAAGGCTAATCACCACTTTTAAACCAAGAATGATGCTCAAAGTTGCACCTAGAGTTGCACCCGCAGATATTCCTAAGACATAGGGCTCAGCAATGGGATTGTTCACTGTAGACTGCATCACGCTACCACACATAGAAAGACCAGCCCCTACTATCAAGCCTAACAATACTCGGGGGAACCTCATATTCCATACAATGGCAAGAGTAGACTTGGAAACCTCTCCCATCTCAAGAGGAAAACCCAACCTGCTCAAAATAATCCGATAGGTATCGCCTAGATCAATCGCAACGGATCCCATAGAAACAGCTAGAAAGAGGGAAATCCCTAAAACAGCTAACAAAATACCTAAAAACAACACAAATTGCAGGTCCCGTCGGCTTCCAGAAAATTTGGAAAGCATGCAAACCTCCTTTGATAGAATCTTAAAAATTTAGAAAATTCTCATAAAAAGTATACCATATTTCTATTAGATGGACAAGGATAGAGACATATATAGAAAAAGCCCTCTGAAGTCAGAGAGCTGATTTGAGCTCGGGCTAAAACGTTTATAGACTAGGCGACAAGCCGAAGATTGTACTATAAAACTAGTGAAAATAAAAAATCTCCCCGAAGGGAGATGATTTGGTTTATTTTACCTTACAGTGCTAGAAACCGTAACCGAAGATAATACTTTAGTATATCGAGGTAGGGTGACAAAAGTAAAAAAGCTCTCTGAATATCAGAGAGCTCAAGTCTTGCTGGATAAAACGTTTATAGACTAGGCGACGAGGCGAAGATTGTACTAATGGTACATCGAGCTGAAGCCAACGAAGTATAGAAACGTTTTAGACGCAAGATTAGCGACGAAGTCCAAGAGAGTTGATTAACTCACGGTAACGGTTAACGTCGTTTTTACGCAAGTATGCAAGCAAGTTACGACGGCGACCGATTTTCTTCATCAATCCACGGTAAGTAGCGTGGTCTTTTTTGTGTTGTTTGATGTGTTCGTTAAGGTGGTTGATTTCCCAAGTAAGGACAGCAACTTGAACCTCTACTGAACCTGTATCACCTTCGTGACGTGCATATTGTGCGATGATTTCATTTTTTTTCTCTTTTGAGATTGCCATGATGTTTCTCCTTTTTATTTGGCTTCATCCGAGTGACAGGTTGGCATGCCTGTAACCAAGAAGAAGTTATTTGTCTTTACGACAATTCTTATTCTACCAAGAAGCAGAGACTTTGTCAACTGATTTACTGTTTAAAACCTTGAATTACTCTACTGATTTCAGGGCTTCAAGCATATCCACCTTTCTCAAGTGGTGATTGACAAAGAGACCTAGTAAAGTCAAAATCACCGTCACTGCGACGATTGGAAGCGCATAGACTTCCCAGCTGACCTGAGGATAAAAGAGTATGGTGGCAGGTGAAATCATTTGTATCAAAAATTGATGTAAATAGTAGCCTGCTACCAAACCGAGAACAATCCCCACAAGGGATAGCACTATGGTCTCGCGGTAGATATAGAGGGTCACTTCTTTATTGTGGAAACCGAGAACCTTGATAGTGGAAAGTTCGCGGATACGTTCTTCCACATTGATATTGGTGAGATTGTAAAGAATGACAATGGCTAGTAAGACGGAAACAAGGACAAGGATTGCCATGGTTTTATTGAGAGAATTGGCTACAGATTCAAAGAGATGGATAGCCGTTGCATTTTGGACGACCCCAGAAACAGCAGCTTTTCCCATGAAAGTAGCCGCTTCTTTCTCCGTATTGGAAGGTGTTGGGTCTTTTAATTTTACTAGGTAGGTATTGTCTTGCGGACTGGTTCCATAGACTTGTTCGTAAGTCGCACGGTTTAGATAAACAAAGTGTCCAACATAGTTTTCAGAAATAGCCGCAACCTTGATTTCCTTCCCGTCAAGCTCCAGCTTGTCTCCAACCGTAACACTTGCTAATTGGGCTAATTTTTGACTCACGACCGCTCCATTAGTGACCTGCAACTCTCGCCCATTTTCCTCTAATGTGATAAAGGGATTGAAGTCTTCTCCACTAGTAACCATCATGGTGATGGTTTGAAGTCCTGCTTTTCCTTTGAAATCTTTTTCAATGGATTTAGAGTAAATCTTTTGATAAGCGTGGATCGATTCAGCTTGCAAGGCACTTTCCAGATCTGCTTTTTCTTGCTCCGTTGCACTGCTCTTTTCTGCTACAATCATCTGGTATTGCTGGATTTGTTCAAATTGGCGTTCGGAAACTCCTCCCACAGATGACTGAATACCAAGACCAGCAAATAAGAGAGCAACTGAACCTACAACTCCAAAAATGGTCATCAGCATCCGTTGCTTATAACGAAAGATATTTCTTGCCGTAACCTTATGAGTAAAACTCAAACGACTCCAAATAAAGCTCAGTCGTTCCAGCAAAATCTTTGATCCCTTAACGGGAGGTTTGGGAAGTAAGAGTTGGGCTGCTTCATCGTGCAACTCCCTTCGCGCCACCAGATAAGCCGGCAAAACACTAGATACCCAACTCAAGGCTAGGGCAAGGATACTATAAGACCAATAGAAATACTCGTGACTTTTTCCAACAACCATCCCAGCTGTTATAACATCTGAAATCACCCCTGCAAGAAGATAATGTCCAAGAAGTGTTCCTATAATGGTTCCCACAGTTCCTGCAAGAAAACCATAGAGGACAAACTTGGCAACAATATCTCGGTTGCGGTAACCCAAGGCCTTGAAAATACCTGCATTGGTGCGTTCTTCATCTACAAAGCGAGTCATCGTTGTAAAGGTCACCATTGCAGCGACCATATATAGCACCACTGGGAAGATATTTCCGACTGAACGAATGCTTGATGATGCATTGCTGTACATGAGGTAGCCTTGACCACCTGGCATGGTTTGGCGATTGTATACGTGGTATTTCGGCTCTGCCAGTTCATCAAGCTCTTTCTGACGCTGTTCAAGCTTCTCTTTTTCCTTAGTTAGATCACTCTCTGTCTGAGCCAGTTTTTCTTTTTTTGTCGCCAGTTCTTCCTTAGCTTTTGTCAGCTGTCCCTCGATTTGACTCTTTTGCGGTTCTGGTAAAGCGGTCGCTTGTTCTTCTTGCGTTTTCAAGCGACTTTCGGCCTGCTCTAACTGACTCTTGCCATTTTCAAGGTTGCTTTCAGCAGTTTGGAGCTGTTCTTTGCCCTCTTCCAAGCTCTTTTGCCCATTTGATTTGATACTTGCCAATCTTTTTTGACCATTATCAGCAAGTAAGTCTTGCAACTCTTCCTGATGTTGGGCTCGTTTGGTCTTATAGTCTGATGAAAAAGTATCCAGATTTTTTAAATCGTCATAGCGCACACGCGCAATACTATAAACATCTGAGTCAAACTGACTGGGTAAAATTACTCCATAGCCAGTCAGGTTGCCATTTCCACTACTAGCACTTCCTAAATCTTCTTTAGAAAGAATCTCACCCGACTCAACAAATCCAGTAATTGTAAAAGTTTGGGATTTTACGATGGACTTTTCTTCTTTCTTAGTAAAGGTAATGGTCTGCCCAATCTGATAGCGGTCTTTCCAGAAGTCGGCTAGGGCAATTTCCTCATTTGTCTCTGGCAGTCGCCCTTCTGTCACTTGGAAGGTTGAAATGCTCTCTGGTTTGGAATAAAGTCGAACTGCTTCCTCACCATTTTCAACGGTTAGGTCTACCATATAGCCAAACTCAACACTTGCTCCTTGAAGGGTCTTTAGTTCGTCTTGGTCTTCTTTGTCCAAGCCATAATCAGCTATTACGGCCAGATCCAGGGTATTGGCTTTACGGAGATAATCCCCTGCCGTGCGTTCCATGTTTGGACTGGCTACTTTAAGACCTACTAGGGCTAAAGAACCCAGCATCATCAAGGTCAAGATAGAAACAAAGCGTCCCTTTGAAGTCGTCACTGACTGAAATAGGTCTTTTCGATATGTTTTTTTCATGCTAATACTCCAATGTATCGATATCCTGCGGATGCTCATTGATCGTCATGCTCTTAACTGTAGCATCGCGCATATGAATCACGCGATCTGCAATAGGAGCTAGCGCACCATTGTGGGTCACGATAATCACCGTCGCTCCTTTTCGACGAGACATGTCTTGGAGAATCTTCAAGACTTGCTTCCCCGTCTGGTAATCCAAGGCACCAGTCGGTTCATCACAGAGGAGAATTTTAGGATTTTTGGCTACAGCGCGTGCAATGGAGACTCGCTGTTGCTCCCCTCCAGAAAGCTGGGCTGGAAAATTATTGAGGCGATGAGCCAAACCTACATCTGTCAAGACCTGCTCAGGTTCTAAGGCATCTGTCACGATTTCTGAAGCCAGTTCCACATTTTCCTTGGCTGTCAGATTGGAAACTAGATTATAAAACTGAAAAACAAAACCTACATCTTCACGACGATAGTTTGTTCTCTGGTGCGAACTATAGTTGGCAATATTGGCACCATCGATCCAAATCTCCCCCTCATCATTGGTATCCATACCTCCTAGGAGATTGAGAACGGTTGATTTTCCAGCACCTGAAGCACCAAGGATAATAACCAGCTCCCCCTTTTCAATTTCAAAATTCACATCATGATTAGCCACAATCTCCGTATCCCCAACCTGATAACGCTTGTAGCTGTGTTTCATTTCAATATAAGCCATATCGTTTATCTCCTTTTCAAAGCTCGTTTCCTTAAATCAACAAGGTGTTGATTCTAAATCACAAATATTATATAATGGGCTAAGTCAAAAAGCAATAATCAAAAATCAACAAAGTGTTGATTTAAGAAAAAGGAAGAGAAATGGTTCAGAAACGAAAAACTACTACTAAGGAAGACATCAAGGAAGCTTTGATTCAGTTGCTATCAGAGGAGAAATTTGAAAATATATCAATTAGTAAACTCTGTAAACGCGCAGGGATTAATAGGGGAACTTTCTATCTACACTATGAAGACAAATATCAAATGATTGACAGTTTTAAAAGTGAAATTATTTCCCAGCTCTACATTTTTTTAGAAAAAGAAAGAGAATCGCCTAGAAAGTTTATGTTAGCCAACTTCTATATATTACGTTCGAACGAACGCCTTATTAACGCCTTGTCCCAAAGTCATTACATAGACTTTCGTGGTGCAATTCGTGAATTTCTAAGTAGCATTATTCTAACTGAAAATCAAAAAGAAAAGACTCGTCATTTCTTATCTGAAAACTTCCAAATTCCTCACAAATACGCTTTGGAAATCTTCTTATCAAGTATTGAAGGAATTATTTCTCTTTGGATTGCTGGGGGAGCTCAAGAAGAACCGGAAGAAATCACGGATATAATCTTATCAACCTATAACTACGAACACTGGAGCTACGAATCAAAAGAAGATTAATTCATACAACTTACTATTTCATAAGCTATATCCTCTCATTTTATACTTTTTCAATTAGCTAAATTGCCTTTTTTTAAACTTAGATACAAAAAAGCCTAGGAATTCCTAGGCTTTCTGTTTATAGATTATTTTCCAAGGTAGTATTCAGAAACTACATTCAATTTTTCGTCGAATTCGAATACCAATGGTGGGAAGTTAGGGATTTCCACGTCCATGATTTCGTCGTCTGACAAGCGTTTGATGTGTTTTACAAGGGCACGGATTGAGTTACCGTGAGCTCCTACGAATACGTTTTTACCATCTTTAAGTGCTGGAGCGATTTTGTCTTCCCAGAATGGAAGGGCACGTTCCAAAGTCACTTTCAAGTTTTCAGCATCTGGGATAACTGAATCGTCAAGTGAAGCGTAACGACGGTCAGTGTGAGCTGAATGCTCATCATCACGGTCCATGTTTGGAGGCAATACATCGTATGAACGACGCCAGATGTGAACTTGCTCATCACCAAATTGTTCAGCAGCTTCAGCTTTGTTTTTACCAGTCAAACCACCGTAGTGACGTTCGTTCAAGCGCCATGATTTTTCAACTGGAACCCACAATTGGTCAGCCGCTTCAAGAGCCAAGTTTGTTGTTTTGATCGCACGTTTCAATACTGAAGTGTAAGCTTGGTCAAATTCGATACCAGCTTCTTTGATCAATTTACCAGCGTCAATCGCTTGTTGTGTTCCTTTTTCAGACAAATCAACATCAGCCCAACCAGTGAAAAGGTTAGCTTTGTTCCATTCAGACTCACCGTGGCGAGCAAAAACCAATTTTACCATTAGATGGATTCTCCTTTTATTTTTCGAGGTTGCCCTCGTTTATCTATTCTATTTTACACAATTTTTCACAAAAAAGCTAGTTAAAATCAACTAAAAAGAGAGAACAGTGTCCTCTCATCTAGTTATTATTAATTCGCGATATTCAATCAAGAAACGATTGCAATTATTTTTTATTTAAAGCATCAATTATACGATCAGTATTCTTAGTTACATTAGTATCATTGTAACGATTATGAATTAGACCTTCAATTGTTTCTTTGCAATTTTCAAGATTAGCTTTTTCAAATACTACCACACTGACAACATGTGTTCCACCAGAAGTAAGATGCAAAACTAGTAGAGTTTGAAAAGCACTTAGTACTGTTAATACACCATAAGCAGCTAATATCAAACCTCCGATAAATGAGTTTTGAATCATTAGATAATTCATTAAATGAAAAAACAACCCTCCAACGGATTGTTTCACTAGACTTTCAGACAAGGCCACGAACTTCTTTCAAAAATTTAGCAAAAGAAACAGCACCTTTAATGATTAGAAATCCTCCTATCCACTCAGTCGCTGAAAGAAATCCCAGCACGCCACCAATGATAAATAGAATAGAAGGCAGCTTTCGAAGTTGTTGATCTTCTTCAAAATAGATTAACATAAAGGTCCCTAATGCAATCATTAAAATCTTAAAAAATGTCAGGAGCAAGGAAAAGGCAACCGTTACGACCAACATCTTTGAAGGATCTTTATAGATGAGAGCCCCAGTGTAGGATAGCAAAAATCGTAGGACAGGCCCAAAAAGTAAGGTCACTCCTGCCAGCATGCCCAGTCTCCAATTGAGTCGAACCAATCTATCTCTCTCCATAAAAACCTCCTTCTCTCGTAGCTATCATTCTACCATATTTGCTCCAGAAACAAAAGACCTTCTCAGGCACAAACAAATCGCCTACCAGCTTTCTAACAGGGATATCAAGCTATAAAAAGAGAAGACCAGTCGATCCTCCCTTTTCATTTTCCAACCCTTATTTCTTAAAAATAGAGGTTCTGAAGTCGTTTGTTTGGTCAAGATAGGCCTTAAAGATTGCTCTCTTCAACTTATGAACTGCACTGTCGATTTCTGGATCATAATTACTCCAACGTGGTCCTTCAGCATCCTTGAGAACAGCTTGGTCCATGAGGGCTTGCAATTCAGTCACACTATTGATGGTCTTTGTCGCATAACTTGGCCATGGTTTTGTCGGATCTTTAAAGGTCACTTGCTTCAAGTTTCCAAACTGATCCACACGTTCTTTATACATGGCTTTCTTAAAGGCAGCCCAAGATGAATACTCACCTTCAAATGCCTTGTCCAGTACAAGTTCATCTGTCACCAATCCGCGTTCTTTACCATAGAGATTGATGGTTTTACCGTTTTGTTTGGCAACTTCTTCGTATTGGTTTGAGATGTAAGGTACCATTCCATCCTTAAAGCCTTTGGCAGCCAGAAGTTCGTAAGCAATCCGGCGTCCCATAAGGTCCCCTGGCGTGCCTTTCTCACTGCTGAGAGCAGAAAAGATTGGGGCAAAGAGTTTGATCGTATAGTATCCATTTCGTTCATAGTCACCAGACTGGTACTCACGAGATGACAAGATGTTATGGTCAATCAAACTTTCAAAACTATTCAGGTTTCGGGCCTCTGCTTCTGTCAATTCTTTGACTACGTTAGTGGCATAAACCTCATTTCCATCTGCTGGATCTTTCACATACTTGTTCTCAATCTTTCTGAGAGCCGCCATTTTCTGGTAAACATTCAGTTTGTTAACGATTGATTGTCCTTCGAGGTATTCCAGCATGTAGATAAGGTCAAACATGTTATGGACATAGTTCTGAAGATCTGCTGCCTTTTGGAATCTCTCTGTCGGATCCAAGACTTGCAGACGGGAGTCTTCTGTACTATCTGATTTTGAGTGTCTCAAGATAGAATTGATGGTAATGGTTGCGTCACTTGGTTGGTCAGGCGCTTGCAATAAGCCTTTTGCGAAGAACTCTGGGCCCAAGCCACTTCTTCGACCATAGCCACCAAGATAAATATCCTGATCGGAATCATGGGTCATTTCATGGGTATAAGTAATGGCTCCATCCTTGTCCAGCATACGGTAAGACATATAGTAGACGCCATCACCTGTAGCGTAGGCTCCATGCTGGTTGTGTACTACCTTATTGCCAACTGGTCCAAAGAAGTTTTTCATGGCTGGATTGGAACTATCAAACTTAGCCTCCACTGTAGCTTTTCCAGAGGTTGTGTTATCCCCAAACTTATAAGCATCATAAAGGAGAATCGTACGATAGAGTTTTTCACGTGATTGTTCATCTAAAATACGATACCAATAATCGTAGTGATCTCGCTGACGTTTGGCTGTTTCACGCGCATTTTCTTCTACAAAATCATTGAGAGCCTTGCCCGCTTTATGCTCGCTATTGCGGTAGCGATCATAGGCTCCAAATCCTAGACTAGACAAGGTTGAGATGACAAAGACTGATCTTTCTGGCAAGGTTAGGAGAGGCAAGACCATATTGCGGTATTTCCATGTGGCACTAGTGATGCGGTCATAAACACCGATAGAGTACTTGGTGCCAGCTAATCCTTGCTTCGCTTTCACCTCTTCGATAGTGGATTTTTCTTCAACGATGTAAGCCTTAGTCTCTGATTTAAACCAGTCATTGTTGCTTGTGGTTGGTAGAAAGACTTTTCGGTAATTTTCTAGCGTGCTAAACAAATCTGTCGTTCCATGTTGACTGGCAAGACTGATACCATAAGTATCGACATTATTCTTAGCTAGAAGATTGTTAAAACCAGATTTACCTAACTCAATCAGAGTGTCCAGTGGTGAAGCATTTCCCTTACCAAAGAAGTCCAGGTGGTACAGAACCAGGTCTTTGACGTTTACCTGACCATAGCTGAAGTTATACCACCGTTCCAGATAGGTCAAACCAAGTAGCAAGGCTTCCTTGTTGCGTTTGATTTTATCTACAAGATAGCCCTTGGTAACTGGGTTGTCACCAGCAAGTCCAGCATCTGCTGACAAGAGTTTCTTCAAACTGTCTTCCAGATGTTCCTTGGTTTTGGCGAACTGGTCCTCTAGATAGAGCTCAGTCTGCTCGACTTTTGGAGAAATACCGAGCGTCTTTCTGATGCCTTCTGAATGGTAGTCCACCTGCTGCAATTCAGGTAAGACTTGTTTGATGATAGAGCTTTGGTCATACAAGAATTGGTTTGGCGTATAGAGAAGACCCGTATTTCCTAGACTATATTCCGCTAATTTGGCGAAATCATCCTGGTAATGGAGATCAAGCTTTTCAGATGAATGGTCCTTGTAGTGAAGCAAGAGTTTGTTTGCAGTCTCTTTGTTAGAAACAATGTCTGTGATGACTTGGTCATCCTTCATCATGACTGCTGACAAGACTTCTTTTTGATATAACAGACTGTTCTCATTGACCAGATTTCCGTATTTGACGATGGTTGCCTTGTTGTAGAAAGGTAGCAATTTTTCAATATTTTTATAAGCCAAGGCGCGCTTAGCTTGATAATGAGCCACCTTAGAAAAATCACTGTCTTTTTTGCCACTTGTTGAGAGGGGCTCCACTGTTGGTAGAGTGAGAGGATTAATGGCTACTTTTTTGCTTTCGATTTGAGAAGCATCTAGCATTGTTCCTCTTTCTTCAAAGGATTCCTTGCTGACGACCTCATCCTTGACTAAGGTGACATTGTAGACTCTGTTTGCCTTGCTGCTGAATGTGTCCTTCACCCTCATTCCATTATAGTGGTAACCGGTAATGGCATTTCCGTTGGTTACATTGACATCACTGAGAACATTGGTCAATCTTCCAGCATGCTGTTCCTCATTAGTTTTTCGATCCCACAAATAGCCTGCTACTCCCGCGACTCTACCAAAGTGCTTGGCATTGTTAATATCGCCTTCAGCATAGCTATCTTGGATTTGTGCATCCTGATCTACTAGACCTGCAAGACCACCCACTGTCTGATCTGAACTATTTGTGTTGGACGAAATGGCTACTGTCGCTTTTGACTTAGTAAGTAAAGCCTTGTCACCTGTCAAATGACCAACCAAACCACCGATATTGTAGGCAGCAGTCGTTTCATAAGTGTTGATAATTCTTCCCTTGAAACTGCTCTCTGTGATGCTTGATTGCTCAGCCTTAGCTAGCAAACCACCGATACCACGTTCACCAGCGAGAACACCATCGACGTGAACTTGCTGAATCTTTGTGTTATTCTGGGCTTCATAGGCCAGTGAACCAATATCATCTTTCCCTGAAATGGAGATATTTTTCAGACTCAATTTTTCTACTCTAGCGCCGCTCAAGGTTTCAAACAGAGGCTTTTTCAAGTTGTAAATAGCATACTGCTTGCCATCTTTTTCACCGATCAACTGACCAGTAAAGGTGCCCTTGATGTACGATCTATCATCAGGTCCCAGTTCTACTTCATTGGCATTCAAACTAGCTGCTAAATGATAGGTTCCAGAGAGATTCTGGTTGATAGCTTTGACTAGGTTGCTAAAGGAAGTAAAGGTTGTCGTTTCCTCTGTTGCCTTCTTAGCTAGGTAGAAGGTGAAATTATCGACATATTTATTTTCTAGCTCTTGCTGGAGTTTCTCAGCCTTGGCTATGATTTTATAAACTGGCTGACCATCTTTCGTTTCTGCAGCTATTGAAGCGACTGGTAGATAGACATCTTTAAACGACGAAGATTTAACCTTGATAAAGTAAGTGTCTGGATTACTTGGGACACCGTCTAAAGAAACGTGTTGTTTGTAAGTACCATTGGTCTGACTATACAACTCCAGATCCGAAACATTTCTTAGCTCAAGCGTCTTCTCTGGGTCTTTTTCTTTTGGTTTTTCTGTCGGAGCTTCCGGTTTTACTTGCTCGGTATTGCCAGTATATTCTGGAAGAGGAGCGACTTGTTCCGGTTCCACAATGGCTCCTGCTTGAGTGCCTGTATAGGCTGGTGTTTCAGTTGTCTCTGGGGCTACTATTGCACCTGATTGAGTGCCTGTATACTCTGGTTTTTCAGTTGTTTCAGGAGCTACAATCGCTCCTGCTTGAGTTCCTGTATATTCTGGTGTTGGTGGCACCTGTTCAGGCTCTACGATTGCTCCAGACTGCTCGCCTGTATAGGCTGGTTTCTCAGCTGTTTCTGGTTCCACCAAAGCTCCTGACTGGACACCCCCAACCTCTGGCTCAACTTGTTCCGGTTCAACGATGGCACCAGCTTGGGTTCCCTGATACTCAGGTAGCGGAGCGACTTGCTCGGGTTCAACAACTGCTCCTGCTTGGGTGCCTGTATATTCTGGTCTTTCAGCTGTTTCAGGGGCAACAACCGCTCCCGCTTGATTCCCATTGTATTCTGGTAATGGAGCCTGAGTCTCAGGCTCTCCTTTTCTTGCAGACTGAGGTGCTTCACTTGCAGCAACTGCCTTCTTAGTCCCTTTTTCTACTATACGTGGCAAGGCTTCTTCTACCTTAGTCGAGAGAACTTCCCTAGAAATTTCTTGGTTTTCAACAGTGAAAATGCGAACAAGCTCAATCTTCTTCCCAGCACGACCTTCTTGTTTGACATGGATGGTTCCCTCTGTTAGTTCTGGATTTTCTTGAACCACTTCTGGAACATCTAGTTTGGTTACAATCTCTTGGTCTTTGTATAAGAGCTCTGGTTTGTTCACGCGACCAGCCAAGACTTCGTCTTGAGGATCTACACTAGCAATACCAGACGGCTTTTGATTAGATAAATCTTGAGAAGGGATTGTCTTGTCTGCAGGGCTTGTTGAAGACGGAGCTTTCTGCTCATCTCCTGCCTTTTGTCCACCTTCGTTGGCTTGGAAATGAGGTTGAACTGTATAGTCAAGTTTCTGATCACTAGCAGCAGTTTCTTGCTGATTAATCTCTTTGTCTTGCTTAATATAGCCTAGATAAGTATAACCTGATAAGGCACGTGGCAAAGGCAGACTATCTCCTTGGGATAATTGGTGTTCCTGATTGTACTGGAGCAAAAGTTGATTTTCAATAGCCTGAACTGAAGAAGCCAAACCACTGCCCATCCCTGTTATCAAGACAACTTTCAAGAGAGCCTTCTTTTTGCCTTTCTTTTTCGATACGACAAAAATAAGGAAACCAATCGAAGCCAGAACTCCACCTGATAAAACGCTAGTAAGGCTATTCTGCCCACCTGTATTGGGCAACTGACCTAGCTGAGCTTTCTCATCCATACGGTAGACTAGATAATAGGTACTCTCACTATCTTCAGCAATTTTCGGAATATCCTTGACAATCAAGTCCTTTTCTTGCCCACTCAGCTCCGTTTCCGTCACATATTTGTAGTGAACAGCTGCATTTTCTTGAGCAAATACGGTCCCACTACTCGCAACGGACACAAAAAATAGGCTTGAAATCGAAGCTGACACAAGTCCAATTGCTAATTTTCGTAAGGAGAAACGATGCTGCTTCTCTCCAAAAATCTTTTTCATTCTATATCCTCTCAACTTTTCAACCTCTATCAAGAAAATAACTAGTATTATATTTTGATATAGGTATTTCACATCCACCATTATACTATAAAAATACTTCCTTGTCTCAAATAAATGCTTTAGATTTCACGAATGTCAAAGCTTATTTATCCTGTCAATTTTACCCCTGCTTGATGACAAAAAAAGAAGGCTAAGCGCCTTCTCTTATTTCAAAATATTCCTAACAAAAAGCCATTATTCTTGAATCTCGAATTTTTTCAAAAGTCCAAAGTAGAGGGATCCACCAATGATTGTCAGAATTCCTCCTACCCAGCCCAAGAATGGGATCAATCCAACAGCACCACCTACGATAAACAAGACAGAAGGTGCAGGAGTCACACGCTCGTCATCCTTGTAATAAATAATAGCTACAATTCCTAAAACCAAGATTGCAATTTTCACCAATGATAAAATAATTGAAAAAATCGTCAATAGACCAACTGTTGCATCCGAGTCCTCCGTTGCCGCAGCAGCACCGACAGCTATCATAAACATAACAACTGGAGCCAACAGCAAGACGATACCTGAAATAAGACCAAAAATCGCATTTACGCGAGCAAGTGCTTTTGTTTTCATCCAAATCTCCTTAAAAAATTTTTACAACTATCATTTTATCACATTTTCATGAAAAACAAAAGAAATTTCAAAACGAGTATACTAGATGGTGAATGATTTCCAATTTCTAAACAGACATTTAGAGTAAAAAATAGGTCATGTATCAGATTGTTTGTAAATTCATTCGTCTTCTCCACTGAGCAAGCCATTCACCTAAAAAAAGAAGATCACTTGGATCTTCTTTTTTCGTGCCTATCTTTCAAAGATAGACTGTCTGAAATCGTCTGTAGCACGTAGATAAGCATTGAAAATACGATACTTGAGTTGGGCAACACTGCTCTTAGAGCTGTCTGATAAGGCACGATCAATGTTCTTAGCTGAGGCATCCGCTAGTACTGCTAAGTACATATAATCTTGTAATTCCTCATAAGAAGAAATCGTAATTTGTCGTTTGCTATCTAGTTTTCCTGCTTCAAACTCGATGGTGATAGGGCGAAGGAAGTTTTGAGCCTTGTTGTATCGCTCATTTAGCATAGCTTTCTTCAAATCCTTCCACGATTCATACTGACTACCGTAGAGGTTTTTAAGGATCCGATCATCTCCAACTACTCCGACATCTCCACGGTTCCAAGTTGAGTAGGTCTTATCACCTTCTTTGAGGGCTTGACCAGCGTATTGGCCAGATACATATGGGACAAATCCTTGTTGGTAGCCCTTGTCTCCTAGCAATTCGTAGGCTCTACGGCGGAACATAAGTCCCCCAGGAGCACCAGTTGGATTGTCCAGAGCTGCATAGAAGGTAGCAAACATATTGATGACATAGTAGCCATTTCGTCCAAAGCTAGCTCTATCCCAACCATCGCGACGACCAATGATATTATGATCAACCAGAGCATCGACAGATTTTAGTTTGGCTGCTTCTTCGGCAGTTATAGGGACAATGCGATCATCAGCGTGGGCTTGTTTACCATAAGAAGTTTTTTCAAAGTTATAATTTTCAGCCTTGCGGTACCATTTCATTTTCTGTTGATCAGTTAGAACTCCAGTAACAATATCCCCTTCTACATAATCCAGAAGGTTCAGTACATCAAAGACTCCATGCATGTAGTCGCGAAGAGCATCTGCTGAGGAGAATCGGGCAACAGGATCATAGGTATGGTAGCGTGTGGTCGAATCTTTATCTCCCTGATAGAAGCTATTGAGCACGAGACCTTTTTCGCTAACATTGGTTACAGACTCTAACATCCCTGTAGCAAAGCTCTCAGGTCCTTCACCCTCACGACGACCATGTCCTTCAAAATAGATAGAACCATCCGAGTTGTGGGTCATTTCATGGGTATAGACCATGGTTCCAGAAGCTCCCAGCATCTGGTCATAGACGTAGAAGACTTCATAACCATTTGCAAAGGCTCCTAGTCCATTGTCTCCGTGATACTTGCCAGCAGGGCCAAAGAAATTGTACATAGCAACAGAGGTCTTATCATTACGCGGAGCCCAATATTGATGGCCTTGATCATTGTAAACAAAGAAACCATCTGTAACGATCACCCGTCTGAATAGAGTATCTTTCCTGTTTGGACTTAAAATGTTGTACCACATGTCATAGTGGTTTCGTTGCCATTCAGCTGATTGATCCACAAGTTTTTCAACGTGTCGATGGAGTTCCTCACCTGAGAGAACTCTGCCACCTTCTTTCCTGTAGCTTCCAAAGCTACCAAAGGCAATGGTCGACATATTGCTGATGATATAGACATCTCTTTCAGGTAAGGTCAGAAGCTGGAGGACCATTTGCTTGAAGCCCCAATCTCCCTGAGTCAGTCTGTCGTAGACTTTGATTGTATACTTACTCTTACGATCCGCATTGTCCTGCTTGGCCTGAATTTCTGGCAGACTTGAACGAGCTTCTACGATATAAGCCTTGGTATTTTCCTTGAACCATTCACTGTTGGTTTTGTTTGGCAAGAAGAGTTCACGCAGACTTTCTAAGTATGTAAAGAGGTCTCCTTTGCCTTTTTCCTTAGCTAGGGATTGTCGGAAAGTATTGAAGTTGTTTTGCGCTCGAAGATTGCCCATTCCAGAGTTACCGAGAGCAATGATGGTATCGAGTGTCGAAGCGGCATGATTGCCAAAGAAATCAAACTTATAGGCATTAAGGTCCTTGGTGTTGAAAGTTCCATAGTTGACATTGTACCAACGATTGAGATAGGTCAGACCAAGCATGAAAGCCTCTTTGTTCTTCAGAATCTTTTGGCTAATTGCATCCGCTACGGCAGAACCTAGAGTGTTAATCGACTTATCAACTGAAAGTACCTTGAGGAGCTCCTGACCTAGGTCAGCTTTGATTTGTTCAAAGGCTTTTTCCAGATAAAGATCATCTAAGGAAGCTGTTTCACCAATTCCCAGTACCTTACGCACAGCAGTTGAGTTATAAGTCACAGCTTTGAGTTCATCCAAGACTCTCTCTTTAATGGACTGGTAGTCCGATAGGAAGGCCTCTGGTGTATAGAGCAAATTCTTATCAGCGATGCTATATTCAGCAATCTGACCATTGGCAAAATCTCCCTTGTAGGTCAGATCAAGATAAGCGATCGTCTTATCTGCATAATGCAGCATCAGTCTATTGATTTCACCCTTATGGCTATTGACGTCCGTTGTCAGCGTCTCATCTTTCATCGGAACTACATCTAGCAGGGCTACTTTGTTGAGTTTATCATCTTCAGCTAATTGGTTGGCTATATGAACGATGAAGTCTTTGTTGTAGAATGGTAATAGTTTTTCTACATTTTTGTAGGCTTGTTTTCTGGACTCTTGGGCTCCCCTCACTCGACTATAGTCTGTTTGATGCTGGTAAGCTTGCTGCAATGGCTCCTGGTCCGTCAAGTTTGAAGTGATTCCAAAGGACTGACGTTTGGCTTGCGCATCGGCCTCTGAAATAGAACGGACAAAACGCTCATCTTTTCGATTTGCTGTAGTTCCTTCAAGAACATAAGAGTCCCGAACAGAAGCCTCAGGATACGGATCTCCTGTCATCGCATGACCATTTTGAACCTTGACACTGGTCAAGACATTTCGGACCTGTCCATTGTTCCAAGTAGACCCGATCGCTCCACCGACTTGGCCAGAATGACCTCCATTTTGGATAGAACCAGACACATAAGAAGTTTCTAATCTAGCTCCATTCTGCAAACGACCGATCAATCCTCCAACACGCTGGTCTCCATTTCGACCCGTTACTTGGATAGATACATCTGCCTGACTCTTCTGCGCCAGTGATTGATTGCCGTGGAAATTACCGACCAGGCCACCAATATTGTACTCCTGCCCCCCATCTTGGGTGCTGGTGATGGATCCTTTAAAGGCAACATTGGTTAGTTTTGTGTTTTGGGCAACTCCTACGAGTCCACCGATATGCTTGTTCCCAGATAGACTACCACTTACAGAAACATCCGTAATCGTTGCATTTTGAGCATTGCTAGCCAAGGCCCCTATAGAATCCTTGCCTGTAACTGCAGCCGATTTCAAGGTCAGTTGCTGGATGGTGGCATTTTTCAAGGTTGCAAAGAGTGGTTTTGCCAAGTTGTAGATGGTATAATCTTTGCCATCCACTCGGCTAGTTAGGCTACCTGAAAATTCTTCTGGAACATAGCTTGTCGCAGAATGTTCTAACTCAACCTCATCTGCTGAAACATCCGCTCCTAGTTTGAAGTTTCCAGTCGGGTTTGACTTCATGGCCTCTATGAGCGCTTTGAAGGACGTATAGACACCTTCTTGACTAAGAGGCGTTTTTGGCAATTCAAAAGAGTAATCTGGACGATAATGATCCCCTTCTCCCTCGACGAGCTGATTAGCTGATACCGTTACGGAATAGGCATTGCCCTTATCTGTAATCTTAGAAACAGGTAAGAGCATATCCTTGAACTTGTCTGACTGAATGCGGACATAGTAGTTGTCTAAATCAGATGGAACTTCCGACAGGGATAGGTAACGTCGGTAGTGACTACCATCTTTACCGTACAGTTCGATACGGTCGATGTCTTTGATTTCAACCTTCTTATAATCTAGCTGAACTGGACGTTGATCCTCTATACTAGTTTGTTCCCCTTGACCCAGGTCATATTTCATGACAGTTTTGAGAGTATAAGGAGTATAGTAGTCCAAGTCATCAAGTGTCAATTTTTGAGCGAGGTCCACAAGGTCGACTTCCTTAATTAACATTTCACCCTTGTATAGCTGCACTTTGGCTGATTGATAGCTAGCTGTAGCATCCGTCAAGTGATAGCTAAGAGAAACTTGGCGTTGATCTTCTTCCTTCTCGACACGGACTAGAGAGAGGGTTGGTTTTCTCTTGACACCATCCAGAGCTTGACGAGCTGCCTCGAGATCCGTCCGAACTTGATCGACCAAGGCTTGATTGGCGAAAGGATTGTCCAAAACGAGCTTGGCCTGATCTAGAGCACGGCGATAGCGGAGTTTAGTTTGTTCATCAGCATACTGGTAAGCAACTGTAGACTGAGTCACATCCTTCATGTCAAATTCAACTCCAAGAGTTTTCTTATCAACAGGTTGGCCGTCTAAATTATTCTTAGCAGTTTCAAGGGCTTTTTTCAAAGAATCAACCTGTTCTTGACTGGCATGAGATGCCTCAAAGAGAGCTTGAGCATTTGCAACTGCCTGTTTATAAGACTCTTGATCTGCAGTGGTATCATTGAAATACTGATGCGTTTTCTGGATGCTCTCGGCCTCTTCCACTAATTGGTGCAAGGGGTCGAGGTCGAGGGTTCCTTTTTCTGGTTCCACAGGAGCGTGATCCGCATTTGTAGAAATTGGTTTTGTACCGACTTTGATAATCTGAGGAACTGCTTCTTTTGTGATAGTGTTAGAGATTTCCTCTGTATTTTCGACTTTTCCATCTACTAAATACTGACGAGTCACAATCGTACGGACACCCTCTTGACCAGCTTGGCTAACTTCCCTTTGCCCCAAAGGCAGGTCTGCACTTTCCACTTCCTTAGTTGGGTAGGGTTCAGCCACTGTTGCGGTAACATCCTTTTCTTCAACCTCTAGACTTGGAACTTCATTTACAGGAGCGTCTGTTGGTTTCTCGCTAACAGGGCCTGTTCCGACTGTTACGATTTCTGATACTGCTGGAGTTGTCACTTCGTTAGAGATTTCCTGACTTCTCTCTACTTTACCATCTACCATGTACTGACGAGTAACAATCGTACGCACACCATCTTGACCAGCTTGGGTTATCTTGGTCTGGCCAACTGGCAAGCTATCACTCTCAACACGTTCTCGAGTGTAGGGTTCTGCTACCGTCGTAGTAACATCCTTTTCTTCAACCTCTAGACTTGGAACTTCATTTACAGGAGCGTCTGTTGGTTTCTCGCTAACAGGGCCTGTTCCGACTGTTACGATTTCTGATACTGCTGGAGTTGTCACTTCGTTAGAGATTTCCTGACTTCTCTCTACTTTACCATCTACCATGTACTGACGAGTAACAATCGTACGCACACCATCTTGACCAGCTTGGGTTATCTTGGTCTGGCCAACTGGCAAGCTATCACTCTCAACACGTTCTCGAGTGTAGGGTTCTGCTACCGTCGTGGTAACATCCTTTTCTTCGACGTTTAAGCTCGGAACTTCGTGCACTGGAGCGTTTGTTGGTTTGTCACTAACAGACTCCCCTGGGCTTGGTTTTGTAGGAGAAGGGACCTTGCTTCCGACTTTTCTAATCTCAGAAGTCGGCTCAGTCGTTACCTGATTGGAAACCTCCTCTGTATGGATCACCTGACCATTTAAAATGTAGCTGCGGGTCACAATGGTACGACTACCATTTTTCCCTGCCTGAATCACCTCAGTTTGACCTTGCGGCAAATCAGCTGCCTCTACTTCCTCCACTTGGAAAGGAATAATCTCTGTACGACTCGTTTCTTTACTATCAACCTTTAACTCTGGTTGTTCAAAGACAGGAGCTTCACTTGGTTTCTGAGCACGATACTCTTCCTGCGCTTGGCTTCCGTTTGAAGTTTGAACTGGAGTATCAATAGGAGCCGAATGATTCAACTCTTTCTTGCCATCAACTGAAGGCTTCACTTCTTTTTGAGATTTCAAATAGCCTACATATTGGTAGCCTTCAATCGTAAGTGGGGATTGCAATGTTTCCCCGACCTGTACAGTCAATTCCTGATTGTAGTCAGCGAGCATTTGATTTGTCAAAGCCAAGGAAGTTGGCGCAATTAGCTGACTTCCTAGACTGGTCAAGAGCATGAAAGAAGCTAGCTTTTTGCGATCATCTCTGCCCAGTTTAATCGCTACGACCAGTAGCACTATACCTGCCCCTGCTGCAATTGAGCTAATGAGTTGGCTATGACCAGTTGCAGGCAACTGTCTCGTCGGACGATAAATCAAATAGTAAGTATCATCTGTTTCCTCAGCAAACTGTGGCAATTCTTTGACTACCAACTGCTTTTCTTGGTCCGTGAGTTCACTCTCTGTCACGTACTTATAGTGAATCTGTTTTGTGACGGATGGCGTCTGTTCACTGGCTGCTACACTAGCAAGAGAACCTCCTCCACTAAAAAGGTAGAAAACCCCTACCAGAGCAGAAACTAGACCAACCGAAACCTTTCTCAATGAAAAACGCTGGTGCTTTTCTCCTAAATAACTTCTTTTCATTTCTAATCTTTCCTTCATCATGATTTGAATCCCCTCTATTCTACCGAAATTTACTAGATTATTCAATTTATTTGCTATAAATAATAGCCACAAAAAACTGCTAATCTTTTCAGTTCATTTGCGCTTTAAAAATCCTTATCTTATCAGGTCTTGAATGCACAAACAAGATCAGGGAGAATCACAGAAAAAATTCCTAGGTAGCCTTAAACCTAGGAATTTTTCAAATTTTAATCAAACAGAATCGTTTCCTTATTTCTTGAAAATAGACTGTCTGAAGTCGTCTGTCTCACGAAGATAAGCGTTGTAAATCTTCTTCTTGAGCAGGTTGACCCAGCTAGCTTCAACACGGCTAGTGGCATTGGTAATGTTGCGTACATCCTCTGCCACTGCTGCATCCATCAACTGCTGCATCTCTGCATAAGAACGAATGGTTACTTTCTTGGTACTGTTTGGATTTTTAAGCTCGTACTCAATGGTAATTGGCTTCAGCTTGGTCAGCTGATCAATCCGCTCCTTGTACATGGCCTTCTTGAAGGCTGCCCAAGAAGTGTATTCACCCTTAAATACATTTTCCAAGACTTTCTGGTCTGTCACGAGACCGACATCTCTTCCAGACCATCCGTCCCACGTTTTCTTGCCTTCATCGAAGGCTTCCTGAGAGTACTGACCAGAAACATAAGGGACAAATCCTTCATGGTATCCCTTGGCTGCCAGTAATTCATAGGCTGTGCGACGGAACATAACGTCACCTGGAGCTCCATTTGGATTGCTCAAGGCTGAGTAAATCGGTGAGAAGAGGCTAAGACTGAGGTAGCCATTTCGACCATATTTTCCGCTTTCCTTGTTCTCCCGACGAGTGATCACATCATTTTCAATCAGGGAATCAAAGGTCTTCAGCTGCTTGATTTCTTCAGCAGTGAAGCTTCGCGTCTGGTTACCAGCGTGGGTCTCCTTACCATACTTATCTGTAATATAGTAATTCTCCATCTTCCTGAACCACTGTAACTTGGCAGCATCACTCTGCTTCAGCATAGAAGTACCTTCTAGATAGTCCAAGGTGTAGATCATGTCAAACATACCATGAACATAGTGTTGCAGATCTGCTTCATTTTGAACACGCTCCTTGAAATTATAGGTATGCATACGTGTCTTAGAATCCTTGTCCACCTTGAAGAGAGTATTGAGCGTAATAGTTGGTTCATCTGCGCTCGGCGAAGATTGCAAGAGCCCCCGAGCATAGAGTTCCGCACCCAAGCCCTCACGACGGCCATAACCTTCAAAGTAAATTGCACCGTCAGAATTATGGGTCATTTCATGGGTGTAGACAGAGTTTCCATAGTCTTCTAACAATTTAGCAGCATCAAAGTGAGTTACACTACCCGTAGCATAGGCATTATAGCCCTTGCTTGGATACCACTTGCCAGCTGGTCCAAAGAATTCCTGCATAGCCTGTGATTTTTTGTCATTAGCTGGAGCCCAATATCTTTGACCATTCTTGTCAACCAATGAGAATCCATCATAAACCAGAACCGAACGGAAGAGCTTGTCCTTGCTTTCTGGACTCAGAATCTTATACCAGAAATCATAGTGGTCGCGCTGGTATTCAGCTGTTTTTCTCACTCTGTCTTCGACATATTCAACTAGTTCTGCGTCTGTGCGCACTCTGTTATTGGCATCCAGGCGGTAGCGATCATAAGCTCCCATAGAGAGGGTAGACATATTAGAGATAGCATAGACACCTTTCTCCGTCATGGTCAAGAGTGGCAGGAGCATGCCCTTGTGTTCCCAATTATCTGCTGTAATCTTGTCATAAACACCGACAGAGTACTTGCTCTTGCCCTCGGCTGCGTCCTGAAGCTGTCTCGCTTCTGCTACATCGGACTTAGCCTCAACGATGTAGGCTTTTGTATTGGTCTTGAGCCATTCATTATTGGTCTTGTATGGTAGGAAGAGCTGACGGTAGCCTTCAAGGTAATTGAAGAGTCCTCGCTTGCCAGTTGCTTCAGAGAGCGAATTATCATACGCTGTATAGTTGTTCTTAGCCTTGAGATTCTCAAGTCCTGATTTTCCTAAAGCAATGATTGTATCAAGAACCGAAACGTCATTCTTACCGTAGAAATCCATCTTGTAAGCCGACAAGTCCTTAACATTAAAGGTATCATAGTTGATATTGTACCAACGGTTAAGGTAAGTCAGACCCAATAGGAAAGCTTCTTTATCAGCAAGAATCTTCTTAACAAGATAATCCTTAACTACTTCACCTTCAGTATTGATAGCCTTATCCATAGCCAGCACTTTGCGGAGCTCACCTGATAGCTTGCTTTTCACTTGCGTAAATGCAGTGTCTAAGTATAGTTCATCCAAAGAAGTATCTGCGGCTACTCCGAGAGCTGTTCGCATAGCTGGCGAATCAAGAACGACCTTGTTCAGCTCTGGCAAGACTTGATTTAGAATACTAGTGTAATCTGATACAAAGGCTTCTGGAGTATAAAGAAGGTCTAAGCCCTTGATACTATACTCAGCAATACCTCGATTTACGAAATCTTCCTTATAAGATATTTCTAGGTAATCAATGGTATTGTCCATGTAGTGAAGCATCAAACGGTTAATTCCGGTCTTGTTGCTATTGATATCAGTGATAACCTGGTCACCCTTCATCGGAACAACATCCAGTAGGTACTCCTTATTCAACTTATGCTCTTTCGGAATCTTGTTCGCAAACGAAACAATGGTTTCTTTATTGTAGAAAGGAAGCAGTTTCTCCATATTTGCATAAGAATATCCACGGTCGAATTGAGCATTGTTTACCTCACCATAGTCGACATAACGCATATTTAGATTCGTGTCATCTAGGCTAGTCGTGATGTCCATAGCAGTCAGTTTTTCTTCCATTTCTTCTTGAGTAATAGTAGAAGTAACAAACTGATCGTTTTTCAAGGTTTCACTTTTAGCAACTTTATATGCTTGCGTAATGCGGTCGTTTTTGTAGCCCTGATCCCCAGAAATACTGTAAACATTTGTACCGCTAACATTACTGATCACATTATCAACTAAACCATTAAAGTAGTTCGAGCCGACCACTCCACCGATTTGACCGCTAGTGGTTGCATTATATACTTTTCCTGTCACATACGACTTGGTGATTCGAGCATTGTTTTCTAGACGTCCAACCAAACCACCGATACGTTGTTCATTTGATCGTAAACCACTAATAATCGTTACATCTGCTTTACTTTGGCTAAGAAGAGATTCTCCTCCTTTAAGGTTTGCAACCAAACCACCTACATTATAAGCTTTGATGTGTTGACTGTTAGATAGGATAGTTCCCGTAAAGGAACTATTTGTAATTTTCGTATTGGTTCCATTAACTACTAGACCCGCCACGTTAGAAGCATTTCCTACTACCGATACTCTCCCCTGAACAGAAACATCTGTGATTCGCGCATTCTCCGCATTGCGTGCCAGCGCAGCTGAGTCATAGGTACCCACGATATTCACATCTTTAAAGTCGATATTGGAAATGGTAGACCCAC
Organism: Streptococcus sp. FDAARGOS_256; assembly: GCF_002289235.2. GTDB lineage: Bacteria > Bacillota > Bacilli > Lactobacillales > Streptococcaceae > Streptococcus. Next base: position 193,396 of record NZ_NTGM02000001.1, on the reverse strand, counting down.
TCTTGAGGTTTTCAAATAAAGGTTTGGCTAGATTATAAATGGCGTATTGCTTACCATTATGACTACCTGTCAGACTACCTGTGAAGTTCCCTTTGAGGTAGACATAATCTGCAGGTGCAAGACTAACCTCACTAGCATCCAAATCAGCTCCCAACACATAATTTCCTGCCATATTTCGCTTCATAGCGTCTACCAATCTAGCAAAGCTAGTGTAGACATTTTGCTGGCTTGGGACTGCCTTACTGATGTAGAAGTCGTGCCCAGACTTATAGCCCGTTTCACTTTCTTGGACGAGTTCAGGAAGGGTTACATTAACCTTATAGACTGCCTTGCCATCTTTCTCTGCTTCAGAAATGCTGTGAACTGGTAGGAGAATTTCCTTGGATTCGCTTGATTTGATCTTGACGAAGTAAGTAGACAGATCCGTAGGCATAGAGTTCATCGATACAAAGCGCTTGTATTGGTCGTTTTCTTTATGATAAAACTCAACGGAATCAATATCACGGAAGGCAATCTTCTTGTATTCTAGCTCAAAGTTACGACTGTCTGTTTCAAACTCAGTAAAGCTACCATTATCCAATTCATAAGTCAACTTAGTTTTTAGAGTGTAGCCTGTGTAGTAGTCTAAGTCGCCAATTTTCAAGCTGCCAGCAAAGTTGGTAATTGGAAGAGTGCGAATCAGCTGGTCTCCCTGGTACAATTCTGCAGTCGCTGAACGGAAGGACTGGGTCTGGTCTTCCAATCTATATTGGACCGTCACCGACTTATCATCAGTATTCTCAGTCAGACTTAGAATGGAAACTGTCGGCTTGACTTTAGGCACTCCATTTAGTGCTTCTTTGGCTGCTGTCAGACTAACAAGAGCTTGGTTGACCTGTACTTGTGTAGCTGTTTGATTGTTCAAAACTTTGTCTGCCTTGGTCAATTCGTCAGTATAAGCTGTCTGCTTATCTGAATCCGCATTCTTATATTTAACCGAAGTTTTAACTCTTGGATTTAAATCGTACTCAGTCTGAAGAGCTGTTTTAACAACTTCAAAACCACTTAATTGAGCCTTGGCTTGATTGATTTGTTCCACCAGTTGGTTGACTTCTGCTTGGCTGGCTTGGGATTGGCTCAGAATCGCTTGACCAGCCGTCAAAGCAACATCATAGTTAGCTTGATGACTCTGACTATCGTTGAAATAACGGGCCTGAGCTTTAATCTGATCCGCTTCTGCCAAGAGATTATGCAGTGAAATTAAATCGAACTCCTCTAAAGCGTCTGCTTTCGGAGCTTCGTTCGGTACCATAGTTGGCTTAGCCGTTCCGACTTTGACAATTTGCGTTACAGAAGCTAGAGTTTCCTCGTTAGACAACTCTTGGCGGTCGACAACTTGACCGTTGGAACTGTAGACACGGGTCTTAATCGTACGTTCACCTTGGACACCCGGAGTTGCGATTTGACGAGCATCTTGGACCAATTCATCCGTTTCTTCTTCACGAATGCTAAAGTTGACTTTCTCTACGCGCGTTTCATCTGTATAAGTCAGTGGATACTCTGGTAAAGCCTCTGCTTTTGGCGCATCGCTTGGTACCATGTTTGGCTTAGCTGTGCCGACTTTGACAATTTGTGTTACAGGAGCCAAGGTTTCTTCATTCGAAAGTTCTTGACGGTCGATTTCCTGACCGTTAGAACTGTAGACACGAGTCTTGATCGTGCGCTCACCCTCAACACCCGGAGTTGTGATTTGGCGGGCATCTCGAACAAGCTCATCCGTTTCTTCTTCACGAATAGTGAAGTTAATCTTCTCAACGCGAATTTCGTCAGTGTAAGTTAGCGGATACTCTGGTAAAGCCTCTGCTTTCGGTGCTTCACTCGGTACCATAGTTGGCTTAGCCGTACCAACTTTGACGATTTGTGTTATTGGAGCCAAGGTTTCCTCATTAGACAATTCTTGACGGTCAACAACTTGACCGTTGGAACTGTAGACACGGGTCTTAATGGTACGTTCGCCTTGGACACCCGGAGTTGTGATTTGACGAGCATCTCGAACAAGCTCATCGGTATATTGCTCCTCAATGTTGAAGGCTATTTTCTCTACGCGCGTTTCATCTGTATATGTCAGCGGATACTCTGGCAAAGCATCTGCTTTCGGTGCATCACTTGGTACCATATTGGGTTTAGCAGTTCCGACTTTGACGATCTGTGTTACGGGAGCCATGGTTTCTTCATTAGATAACTCTTGACGATCGATTTCCTGACCGTTAGAGCTGTAAACACGAGTCTTAATCGTACGCTCACCTTGGACTCCTGGAGTTGCAATTTGACGACTTCCCTCTGGAAGCTCATCTGTATATTGCTCGTCAATAGAAAAATCAATCTTTTCTATTCTAACCTCATCATTTGTAGTCAATTCCAACTCAGAATTCTCATGAATAGGAGCTGTATCAGGATTTTTCCCATATTCCGTCAGTTCTGGAATCTCTTGAACTGGAGGCGTATCAGAACTTGTGCCATACTCTGCTAATTCTGGAACTTCGTGAACTGGCGCTGTTTCAGGAGTTGTACCATATTCCGTCAATTCTGGAACTTCGTGAACTGGAGAGGTTTCAGGACTTGTGCCATACTCTGCCAATTCTGGAACTTCATGAACTGGGGCTGTATCAGGAGTTGTGCCATATTCTGTCAATTCTGGAACTTCATGAACTGGGGCTGTATCAGGAGTTGTACCGTATTCCGTCAGTTCTGGAACTTCGTGAACTGGAGATGTATCAGGATTTTTCCCATATTCCGTCAGTTCTGGAATCTCTTGAACTGGAGGCGTATCAGAACTTGTGCCATACTCTGCTAATTCTGGAACTTCGTGAACTGCCGCTGTTTCAGGAGTTGTACCATATTCCGTCAATTCTGGAGTCTCACGAACTGGGGATGTTTCAGGAGTTGTACCGTACTCTGCTAAGTCTGGAACTTCATGAACTGGCGCTGTCTCAGGAGTTGTGCCATATTCTGCCAATTCTGGAACTTCATGAACTGGAGTTTCTTTTGGTATCGAGTTAGTTGGAGCTGTTCCAACTAAAATAATTTCAGAAACAGGTTCAAGCGTCACTTGATCAGAAATCATTTCGCTTTTTACGATTTCTTGATTCTCATGATAATGACGAGTCACCACTGTACGTTGACCTCGAACACCTGATTGTATGACTTTTGATTGCCCTTGAGCCAATTCATCGGTATATTGGTATTTTGTCTGATAAGGAAGTTCTTGAACTGACTCCTGCTCACTAATTTTTAGTTCTGGCAAGTCATAAATGGTGCTTAGACGAGCAGACTCTCTTTCCTTAGCAGCTATAGCTTCTCTTTCTTCCTCAGTTAAAGCATCCCCCTGATCTGAAACAATCTCTTTCATATCAAGATTTGTTTCACTCGGTTTAAGTTCACTTTCCTTTCCTTTCTCCCAGTCAAGTGTCGGGTTTTCCTTCTGAACAGAATGAGCTAAATGACTATCATTTTGTTCTATATTCTTTAAGTAACCGATATAGTCATAACCGTCAATTTTCAATGGTGCTAGCAGTGCATCTCCAAGACCCAAGTTAAGACTTTGATTATATGCAGCGAGTTCGATATTCGTCACTGCTAAGACTGTTGGAGATAGAAGTATAGATCCCATCCCAGTTACCAACAAGATCGAAGATAGATACCTCTTCCCGTTTCTGCCTCTAACAACTACAAGCACTAGTAATGCAAGACCCATCGCTGTAAATGTTGATTCCCAAAGACCGGAGTGACCTGTCTTAGGTAATACTCCAGATGTATCCCCTTGAGTAGTCGGACGATAAACTAAGTAATAGGTCTCTGAAGCATCCTCAACATACTTTGGAATCTCCCTTATCAAGGCACTCTTCTCTGCCTCCGTTAATTCAGACTCCACTACGTAGTGGTATTTGACCTGAGCAGACTGCTGACTTTGAATTTCTGCTGCCTTCACAGAAGTCAAGCCCCCAGCCATTTGCCCATTCAAAAAGAAGCTTCCAATAGTCGCCGAAACGAGCCCGACAGACAACTTTCTGAAAGAAAAACGCTGTCGTTTTTCTCCATAAAACCGATGTTTCATTCTCAAAATTTCCTCTTCAATATATTATTCAATCTTTTCTATTCTACCTGATTTCACTTGATTATTCAAATTATTTGTCGCGATTTTTAGAAACAACACATGCTTTTGAAAAGTACCAAAAAACAACATCACTTTTTAAAAAAATCTCAAAAAATCAACTTAAAACGAGCCCTAAAATTATTAGATTTTTCTTTGTCCAAAGCTTTTTCCAGCAAAAAAAGAGAGAAATGACTTCCTCTCTTTTACCTTTCCTCTCATCTTAAACTATGAGAAGACATATTTCTAATCTGATTATTTCGCTTCAAATCCTTCTGCAACTGCATCTGCAAAGTTTTCTTCTACGATGCTTGCACAGTGGTCACAGATAACTGCATGGTAGCTACGTTCTGCAGTAGTTGGATCGATACGACGGCAACGGTCACAAACTTCACCTGCAGCGCGTTTTACTGTAAAGGCTACATCTTCGAAGCTAACGGCACCTTCTGGAGCTGTACCTTCAGCGATGGTCAATTCTGACACGATCAAGAGTTGAGCCACATTGCTATCCACCGCTCCAAGAAGAGTTTTCACAACTTCGTTTGGGTAAACTGTCAAGTGAGCCTCAAGTGATTTACCGATAACTTTTGCATTACGAGCTTCTTCCAAGGCTTTTTGAGCTTGTCCGCGGAAATCCATGAAGGCTGCCCATGTATCCAAGATTTCTTCTTGGTTGGCAAAAGTTTCCGCTTCTGGCAATTCTGACAATTGCACAAATTCTTCAGCTTCAAACTCAAGATATGACCAGATTTCCTCTGCTGTGTGAGGAAGGATTGGTGTCAAGAGTTTGGTGATTTTGACAAGAATGTCATAGAAGACAGTCTGCATTTGACGACGTTCGAGTGATTTGGCACCTTCGATGTAGACAACGTCTTTAGCGAAGTCAAGGTAGAAGGCTGACAAGTCAACGTTGATAAAGTTCACCAAGGCCTTGTAGATTGTCAAGAATTCAAAGTTGGCATAAGCATCACGAATGGTCTTCACAAGCTGGTTAAAGCGAATGGTCATGTACTTGTCAACCGAACGAAGCTCATCGTAAGCCACTGCGTCTTGAGCTGGGTTAAAGTCAGATGTATTGGCAAGCAAGAAACGAAGAGTGTTACGGATCTTACGGTAAGTTTCAGAGACTTGGCTCAAGATATCCATAGAGATACGCACGTCGTTGCTTGAGTCCACACTTGTTACCCAGAGACGCAAGATTTCCGCACCAAATTGTTTTTCTACATCGCTTGGAGCAATTGTATTTCCAAGTGATTTAGACATCTTTTCACCCTTACCATCTAGGGCAAATCCTTGTGACAAGATTTGTTTATAAGGAGCTACGCCATGGTTGGCAACTGATGTGATAAGAGATGAGTTGAACCAACCTCGGTATTGGTCTGAACCTTCAAGGTAAAGATCTGCTGGGTATTTGAGTTCTGGACGGTTGACCACTACTCCATTCCATGATGAACCTGAGTCAAACCATACGTCCATGATATCTGTTTCTTTTTTGAACTCGCCATTTGGTGAACCTGGATGAGTAAATCCTTCTGGCAAGAGGTCCTTAGCATCACGTTCCCACCAGATGATAGAACCGTGTTCCTCAAAGAGTTGAGCTACATGTTCAATAGTCTCAGCAGTCATGATTGGCGTTCCGTCTTCAGCGTAGAAGATTGGAAGCGGAACACCCCAAGCACGTTGACGAGAGATAACCCAGTCACCACGGTCACGAATCATATTGTAAAGACGAACTTTCCCCCATTCTGAGTGGAACTTCACTTTTTCAATTTCATCCAAGATTTCTTGGCGGAATTTAGATACAGAAGCAAACCACTGTGGAACAGCTCGCCAGATGATTGGTTTCTTGGTACGCCAGTCAAATGGGTATGAGTGAGAAATTTCTTCTTGAGCAAGGAGCAAATCGCCTAGTTTTTCGATAACAGTTGGAACAACCTTGTCATAGAACTGACCTGCAAAGTCAGGACCTGCATTTTCCATCATAATCCCGCGTTCATTGACAGTAACAAACACTTCCAAGCCATTGGCAACACCAACATTGTAGTCGTCCTCACCAAAACCAGGGGCTGTATGGACAATACCAGTACCAGAGTCAGTCGTAACATGGTCACCAAGGATTACCAACTCATCTACAGCCGTATCCCATGGGTGGACTGTCACAATGTGGTTCAATTCTTGACCACGGTAGGTCGCCAAAACTTGAACATCCGCCCAACCAAATTTCTCAGAAAGACTATTCAATAATTCTGAAGCAACTACAAACTTACGAGATTCACCAGCTGGTTGTACCAATACATAATCAATATCTGCTCCAACTGTCAAACCACGAGAAGCTGTGATGGTAAATGGAGTAGTTGTCCATACAACGATGTAAGTATCTGTATCGAGCACACCTTTTCCATCTTTGACACGGTTAGCATAGTAAAGGGACGTTGAAAGCAAGTCATGATACTCAATTTCTGCTTCTGCAAGGGCTGACTCAGAAGACCATGACCAGTAAACTGGCTTGGCACCACGGTAGATATAGCCTTTTTTAGCCATTTCTCCGAAGACACGGATTTGAGCTGCTTCATAGTCTGGAGTCAAAGTCACATAAGGATTTTCCCAGTCACCAGAAACACCCAAACGTTTAAAGTCTTCACGTTGTTTATCAACTTGAGAAAGAGCGTACTCGCGGCAAAGTTTCAAGTACTCAACCAAGTCCATTTCTTTGCGTTTAACACCCTGTTTTGCCAAGACTTGTTCGATTGGCAGACCATGAGTATCCCAACCTGGGATGTAAGGGGCGTAAAACCCTGACATAGACTTAGAACGAACAATAATATCTTTAGAAATCTTGTTCATGGCATGTCCAACGTGGATATTTCCGTTTGCATACGGAGGTCCATCATGCAAGGTGAAATGTGGTTTTCCTTGGTTCAATTCTTGACGACGTTGGTAAAGTTTTGCTTCTTCCCATTCTTTTTGCCAAACTGGTTCTTTGGTTGGAAGACCAGCACGCATAGGAAAGTCTGTTTTCCGTAGATTGAGGGTTTCTTTAAGTTTCATTGTTACTCCTTTAATTTAAACTGACAAAATAAAAACCACGATTCGCAAAAAGGACGAAAATCGTGGTACCACCTTTGTTCGAAAAAAGACAGGGTCTCTTTTCCTCTTTTCCCGTAACGTGGGGGACGTCTAGTCTTACTGCTTTCAGACTAGATTCGTTGAGAGGATAATCTAACCACTAGGGATTGCAGGACTCTCACCATCTCCCGCTCGCTGAAAATATAGTTGGTTGGATCTTGTTCTCACATTTTTTTATAGGATAAGAACAGATTCTTTGTTTGCATCGTCCTCAGTTGCCGCAGTAGCCTCTACTTCAACTGGCTCTTCATGCTGGTCACTTTCTTCTGTCTGTTGATTTTGTTGAGCTTCAAACTCAGCTAATTCTTTGTTACCAGCCTCGATACGAGCTTGTAATTCAGCAACCTCTTCTGGTGTGAATTGACGAGTCATATCAATAGGCTCTTCTTCTGGTTGTAAAGATACAGATTCACCAAGAACTTCACCCACCACTTCTTTAAAGGCTTCATCACTTGTCTGAAGGTAAGTAGCTGTTGGGCGAAGAATATCTTCCCAATCAGATGACTCGACAATAGCCAATTGACTTTCAATCGTAGACTTGAGGCGTTGATGGAATACACGGCTCTTGTTCTTCAACTCTTCTGTCTCAACAGCCACTCTCTTCGCATTATCTGTAGCCTGACGGAGAATTTCATTTGCCTTGTATTTCGCTTCTTCAAGCAAACGCTGAGCATCTTGTTCAGCTTGTTGAATAATATTGTTTGAACGTTCTTGAGCAGCTTGTTTGACACGCTCAGCTGTATCTTGAGCAATCAAAACTGACTGACTCAAGGAATCCTTCATCTCATCAAAGTAAGACAAACGTTCTTCCAAACTTTTGATGTGTGTCTCTTTATCGTGATTACTACGAACCAAGTCTTCATAATCACGAACAACGATATCAAGAAACTCGTCTACTTCTTCTGGGTCAAAACCTCTAAATCTTGTGCCAAAGGTTTTATCTTTAATTTCTAACGATGTAATTGGCATACTTTTCCTCACTTACTTAATAAAAAATAGAATCATTAATTGCTTCTGGTTCTTGCTCGCTTGTTACTGTTCTCTTAGGAATATCATTCGTATAATAGGAAAGACGTTCTTCTAGTTTTTTGATATAGAGTTCAGTTTCATCTTTGTATCGAATCATCTCCTCTAATTCAAAGTAAATCTTATCTAGAAAGAGGTCAACTTCTTCCTGATTGTAGCCTCTGAATGTTCTTGAGAAAGCTTTATCACTTATTTCTTGTGGTGTAATCGACATATTTTTTCTCACTTGCTTAAAAGTAGCCGGACTGTTAGTTTTTTCTTATCCTTTTTGGTCTGACCATTGTCTTCGACAACTTTCAAACGACCAAACTTTCTCACACTGATCAAATCTCCAACTGCAACCTGGTAATCAGATTTTTCAACAACATGATAATTTACCTGGACAGATTTTTTCTCTATCAGTTGACTAGTTTGGTTTCTAGATAATTTCAAGGCACTTGATAAGAGGGCATCCAATCGAAAACTCGAAACTAAAATTTCCCGTTCTCTATAGTCAATTTTAGACAAAATCCTATCGGTAAAAGGACGTTCCTCCAGCGATACAGGAAGTCTGCCAATCTTTCTTATTCCCCCCTGAAAAAGAGGAATGAAATCACGATTGACAAAAATCTGTGCTCTCTTTTCATCTACCAAGATATCACCAAATAATTTACGGTCAATTCCTAGTTGGTTGATGATTGTTCCCAATATTTTTCCATGACTCAGTTGCTCAAACTTACTCGGATAGCAAATTTCCAACAAGGCTATTTCAAAGTCTGATATCTCCGGTTCAAAGTAATCTGGATAGAGAAGAACTCGAACCGACTCTGTCGGAAGAAAATCACCACTACTTTGGCAAGCCAGTCCATATGTCCCAGCTAGCACCCTCAAGATCTGTTCCTGATGGGGATTGATAAAAGGAGTAAGTACCGCCGCATAGGTATCTTCTACCCGCTTGATCCACTCTAATCCCTTATCAATAAAGGGAATATCATCTTGGGAAAAATGCTGATAAATGGCTCGATTTACTGTCATAGTAATAGGACTAGTCGTGTTAAGAGATTTCCAACAAATTGAATCAGAATCAGCGCTGCCCAAACCGTAAAATCAAGACCAGCAAATTGTAGATTGAGCTTACGAAGTGGCTCAATAACTGGGCGAGCAAGTCTGATAACTAAGCGACCTAGTTGGCTTTCATAGGCATTTGGAAACCATGAAAGAAGAGCAAATGCAACGAGAATGATGGAATAAATGCTAACCGCATTTTGGATTAAACGAATTAAGAAAATCATTATCTTGCTCTATTTCGTTTAATATCAAAACCAAACTCAGCGCTTTGTGATTCATCTGGAAGCTTGATATCTTCAATATTCACGACAACGTTGACAGGCGTCAATAGATACATCGTACTCGCAACTTTTTTCATGTTTCCAGCCAAGACATGACGGGCTCCATCCAAGTAATCAAGGCACCGACGGGCTTGTACTTCTGTCATATATTGGAAATCAATCAAAATACTTTCATTTCCAGCCAACAAATCTACAATTTCAGTTGCATCTTCATATTTTCTTGGATAGCGAACATCAATTGTCACTTTCTCATCTGAACGATGGCTTTGCATTGCCAATTCTTGCTGTCGCGCATGAAGACGAGTGATATTTGCATCTTTAGCTGATCCTGACTGAGCAGGTGCTGGTAATTCTTTAGAAGATGAGATGGCTGGGCTAACTGTTTCCTCTTGTTGAGTCTGGTAGTTAGTCGTTTCTTCTCCGTCTTCTGTAAAATAATCTATAAATTTATCGAATCTATCTTTTAAAGACATAGCTCTCTCCTATTTAAAAAATGCTGTACCGATTCGAACAAAGGTTGAGCCGAACTGAATCGCTTCTTTAAAATCACGACTCATTCCCATGCTTAGCTCTGTCATCGGCATATTAGGGATTTGTTTTTCTCTAATTTCTGCTTGCAGAGCCTGCGTATCCTTGAAAATTTCTTTCAATTCATCACTGTCTGCCTCAAAAGGAGCCATGGTCATTAAACCAACATACTCAATCTGATCTAACTTAGCCAATTCTGGCAAAAGTTCTAGCAATTCTTCTTTTGAAAACCCATGCTTGCTTTCTTCTCCAGAAATATTGACCTGCAAGAAACACTTGATAACATGATCTGTTCTCTTTTGAATTTCCTGGGCTAACTTTAAGGAGTCTAAAGCATGAAAGTAATCCACAAATGGGATTACTTCTTTCACTTTCCGTCTCTGTAGTGTTCCTATTAAATGCCAAGTAACTGGGTAATCTTTCAAGGCCTGATATTTTTCTAAAAATTTATCGACTCGATTTTCACCTATATGACGGACACCAAGCGGAAGCAAGGCTTCCGCTGTTTGTACATCTACATACTTTGTCACTGCGATTACTGAAACAGCATCTAGAGCACGGTTGGCTTCTTGACTAGCATCAGCTATTTGCTGAAAAACTAATTCAGTATTTTTTTTCAAATTCATTGATTAACGATTTTTGAAGAATGGAGGTGTATCCAATTCATCTTCATCTTGTGAAACTGGTGTTTCGAAGCGTTCTACTGGTGAAACAACTGGATCTGTTTGGCGAACAATTGACTCACGACGCAAGTCCCAGTCTCCAAAAGCAGAGGCTTGGTTTGTTTCAAAACGACGTGGGCTTGATTTAGGCAATTCTGCTGTCTCTTCCAAGTCGAATTGACGGTCAAATGTGTGTGCTTGTGGCGCTTTAGTTGATGGACGTCCAACTGGTTGGTTGTTACGAGCTCCAACTACTTTTTCCACGCGCTCTTGACGAACACCTGTCGCTACAACAGTAACACGGATTTCATCCTTCATGCTTTCGTCAATTGATGTTCCAAGCCAGATGTTTACACCTTGACCAGCTGCTTGGTTGACAATTTCTGAAGCTTCTTCTGCTTCAATCAAAGTCAAGTCAAGACCACCAGTAACGTTGACGATGACATCCTCTGCACCATCAATAGTTGTTTCAAGAAGTGGAGAGTAAATAGCTTTACGAGCGGCTTCAACAACGCGTTCTTCACCACTACCGATACCGATACCCATAAGGGCATTTCCTTTATTTGCCATTACAGTTTTCACATCAGCAAAGTCAAGGTTAATCAATCCTGGGTTCGTGATCAAGTCAGTGATCCCTTGAACACCTTGGCGAAGAACGTTATCTGCTTCGCTAAGAGCTTCAAGAAGTGGCGTTTTCTTATCAACAATTTCAAGCAAGTTGTTATTAGAGATAATCAACAAAGTATCAACGTGCTCGCGAAGTTCGTTGATTCCTTCTACAGCGTACTGGCCACGTTTGCTTCCTTCAAATCCGAAAGGACGTGTCACAACACCAACTGTAAGAGCACCAAGATCTTTAGCGATACGTGCAATAACAGGGGCTGCACCTGTACCAGATCCACCACCCATACCTGCAGTGATAAAGACCATGTCTGCTCCAGTGATAGCTTCCGTCAAAGCTTCTTCACTTTCTTCTGCAGCTTTACGTCCAACTTCCGGACGACCTCCAGCACCCAAACCACGAGTCAATTTTGGACCAAGTTGGATAACTGTTTCTGCTTTCGTACTGCTAAGGGCTTGTACATCAGTGTTGGCTGCGATAAATTCTACACCAGCAACACCTTCGTCAACCATGCGGTTAATGGCGTTACCACCACCACCACCGACACCAATTACCTTAATAACTGCGCCTTGAGCTGCTGCTGTATCAAATGAAAATGTCATAATTTCTTATCCTCTTTTATTCATCAAACATGCTTCCGATCAAACCACGGAAACGTTCTGTTAGCTTCGGTTTACTTTGAGAACTTGCTTGGAATTCTTCCTTGGGAGCAACTGGAGCTTCCTGCACGGTTTCAGCTGGAGCTGTTTGTGCTGGACTTGGTTGCGCTACAGGATTCAAACGTTGATTTGGAATGCCAAAGTTGATTGGTTTTTGACGAAGGAATTCATCTCCTTTAACTGCTTTTTGAGCAAGAAGATTGACTTCAGTCAATTTACCAGCAAACTCAGACAAGCTAATCACGTGCGCAAATGCAGGGTTGCGAATTCCAACTTGATTTGGTACATAAAGTTTTACGCGAACACCAAATACTTCTTGGGCTAATTCAACAATTCCTGGCAAAATTGCATTTCCACCGATAAGGACGATACCTCCTGGCAAATCTAACAAGTGTCTTCTTTCCAACTCTTGTTTGATTTGGTCAAAGATATGTTTGATGCGTGCTGAGATAATTTCTGCCAAGTAGCTTTCGGTTACTTCAACAGGTTCTACTTCACCAATTACTTCAACTTGGAAAGTTTCGTTACTTGCAAGTGGAACGTAAGCTTCACCATAGTTCAGTTTCAAACTTTCTGCAATTTTTTGAGATGTTTTCAAGACTTTAGAAATGTCTTTAGTAACGTAATCTCCACCTTCTTGGTAGATGTTAGTGAACTGCAATTCTTGGTTGCGAATAGTCGCTACAGTAGTCTGACCTCCACCCATGTCAATGACAGTCGCACCAAATTCACGTTCACCTTCATTGAGAACGGAGTTCACGATTGCCAAAGGTGAAATAATCACGTTATCAACATGAATACCTACACGCTCAACCGTCTTGCGAAGATTGTGTAGAATCGTACGAGGACCTGTGTAAAGCAGACCACGCATTTCCAAGCGGACACCCATCATACCACGAGGGTCACGGATGCCTTGGAATCCATCCACGATGAATTCTTCTGGAATAAAGGTAATCACTTCACGGTCAGGAGTCATGCTCTTTGTCAAAGCTGATTTGACAACATTTTCAACATCTTGATCTGTGATTTCTTTGGTATCTGAAGTTACAGGAATCATTCCTTGTGTTGGTTCAACCTGCAAGAGGTTTGCTGGAAGGCCAACATTGACAGACTTAATAGAAATACCAGCTTTCTCTTCTGCCTGTGTGATTGCAGATTTGATTGCTGAAGCAGCTGCTTCAATATCAACAATAATTCCGTCTTTGACACCTTTACTTTTGGCATTACTAACACCAATTACATTTACTTCGCCATCTCTATGCTCAGCTACTAGCACTTTAATCGAGCTAGTTCCGATATCTAAGCCTGTAAAAAAACCATCTCTAGTCATTACATCGCATCCTCTCTGTCTTCCAAGTTTCTCACTTCTATTTAATAACTATGTTTGGGCATAGCTATTCAAAGAATATTATAACACAAAAAATCCAATCGTGCTTAGTTTTTGATAAAATTCCTGCATGTTTTTTGAGAAAATTCTAGAAAAATTCTTCTTCTAAGAGATTATTTGAAGTTAACGTTCACAATTTCTTTTTTGTTTCTTAAAAATCCAAAAAAGAGAAGATCATTTTAGATCTTCTCTTGAATAAATTCTTCCGATTTTTGTTGTAAAAAATTTTCTACTAATTTCCCTGTTAAGCGAATTGCTATCACGATAACAGTCGAAACAATGAGATAATTTAAGGGCTGGCCGAAGCTTCCAACAAGTGGTGGTTTGTTTAAAAATCCATAATCTCCACCTACAACTAAGTTGACAACCCATATCAAGCCATTTAAGGCGAAGGTAATCACCACCACATTCTTCAAATCGAGAAGGGAAGGTTGATAGTTTCTAAACAAGTATAGGAGCGCATTTCCTAAAAGGGCAACATGTCCGATAATGAAGGACAAAATGGTCACGTGTGGAAATGGGTAGGGATCAAAGAGTGGGTAAGCCAGTGCTGCTGTTGCTCCAAAAGTTCCTAAAAGGGCAAAGTACTGTTTGTACTTGGATGTCCCTGGAATTAAGAGCATCACAAACATGGCGATACGGCAATGATAGAAGGGCAAACTTTCTGACAGAGGCATGAGATTCCCCCAATACCAGCTATACAGAACAATCAGTTGAACAGACTGAAGAATCTGAATAAAACGCTGGTAAGCAACTTTGTCGCGAAAACGATAAGAAGCATAAAAAGTAAGAGCCAATAAACATAACAAACCAATGTACCAGTGAAGTTCAAACTGGGGCGGTTCTGATATCTGTGTGGTAAATAATTTATCCCACAAATTCATATTCTATTCCTCATTCATCTAGCTAGAGGCAGTAAAAAAAATTCACTCCCCCCAGCTTTTAAATTTTTTGAAAAAACTTGATTCTATGCCATGCATAGAATACTTGAGTCTTAAATTCGCAACCTATTATATCATTTGTATTGCAGAAATGCACCTTGTAGATACCCTTTTTTGATTTGTCAACTTCTCTAGCATAAACTAATCAACATATTGGTCTCTTTGTCCTTTATAAACTTGCCAAAGAATCTCCATTTGCTCCTTGGTGATGCGTTTTTCAGATAAAACTGGCAATTGGTCAATGGCAAAAAATTGAAGCTCAGCAATTTCTTGATTCTCTTGAAATTGTCCATCAAGAAGTTGGCATTCAAAGACAAACTTTGCATATTGTTTGCTCTGTAGTTGGAAACGATTGGTATCAAAAACTGCAAGTAACCTTTCAGCTTTTGCTGTAAAACCGGTTTCTTCTACAATTTCTTTGAGAATATTTTCGGTTGGAGAGTAGCCGACTTCACCAAAACCACCTGGCAAAGCCCAACTATCCTCTCCTTTTCCTCTAACTAAACAGACTTTTTCATCCTCAACAATCCAAGCACGGACGTCCATCAGAGGAGTTGCATAAGCGGAAGTTGGTTTCAAGACTTCTGCAACTTCTTCTGCATCGAGGTCTGATACCTGATTCAACATTTCAGATAACAGGATTCGCAAGTCCTCGTAGCGCTCACGGTCAAACGGATCTTTTGTAAAGGTTAATCCAGTATCCGTAATGGCTAGCATTCTTTGCAGATACTTGGTAAAATCACTTGCATTCATTTTCTAAACTTTCTACCAGCTTGGCTAGATTCATGGAGTTCGATCCTTTGAGCAAAATTTGGTCATTGGCTCCAAGGCTTTCCTTAACCTGCTTGACTAGGTTTTCAAATTGGTCCTCGTCAGCTGTTTTCTTGAAGTAGAAAACGTGACCGATTGGGAACATTTGACTAGCAAGTTGGCTTAATTCGGCAATGTCTTCTCCATAGAAAATAACGGTATCCAGCACATCTGGCGATAGGCTTAAAATCATCTGGTTATGGAGTTGGACTGACTGGTCGCCGAGTTCCTTCATGTCTGCCAAGACTGCGATTTTCTTGCCTCCTTCGTTGGCTGGAATGGCAGAGAATGTCTCCAAAATCAACTTCATAGCAGTTGGATTGGCATTGTATACGTCAGACAGAATATCTGCTCCATTGGCTGCTTTCTTCCACTCAGTACGATTGCGGGTCAATTCTAGGTTCTGGAAGGCCTGATGAATTTGCTCCTCTGGCACTCCTTCTTGTAGAGCCACATAAGCAGCAATCATAGCATTGGTGGCATTGTACTTACCTGTCACTGGCAAATCGAGGGCTTGTTCCAAAAAATTAGCCTTAAAGGTCAGACTATCCTTGCGCTCAATCAAGTCCGTGATTTCTAACTCAGCTCCTGGCCCAAAACGGACCACTTTTTTATCTGTAGGCAAGTAGTCCTCTACAATCGGGTCAGCTGGTGCCAAAAGCAAAGAACCTGGTGCCATACCATCAGCAATTTGCATCTTCCCTTTAGCAATCTCCGAACGGTCTTTGAAAAAGGCCAAATGAGCCTCTCCAACCAAGGTCACAATGGCTGTTTTTGGATGAGCTAATTCAGACAAGAGATGGATATCTCCCAAGTGATCCTGCCCCATCTCCAAGACCAACTTTTCAGTCTCCTCAGGCATATGGAGAACCGTATAGGGAAGACCAATCTCGTTATTGTAATTGCCTTGCGTTTTGTAGGTCTTGTAGGTTGTTGACAGTAAATGCGCCAACATATCCTTGGTCGTCGTCTTGCCATTTGAACCCGTTACTGCAAAGACATCAACTGCCGTTTTTTCAAGATAGTAGGCTGCAAGGGTTTGAAAGGCAGTCAAAACGTCGTCTACTAGAATGTAGGGATGATTTGCAACCTCTTTCTCAGACAAGGTTACTACTGCACCATTTTCAAAAGCTGTTTCGATAAAGTCGTGACCGTCACGCGCACCTTTAAGTGGCACAAACAAATCACCTGTCCCAATCAAACGACTGTCAAACTCAGCCTTTTCTAACTGAACGTCCGCAAAAAGACTAACGTCATTTTTAGCTCCTACAACTTGGGCCACTTCATGGATTGTTAATTTCATTTCTACTCCTTTAAAAAGGGTTGAAGTCCAAGAACTCTAGTCACCATGCAGTGATCGTTCTGACTTCTACCCCTTCTTTCATTTTTATAGCAAATGCGCTTCGCGCTTGTCAAAGCTTTCCTTAGCAAGGTCAACCAAATGCTCGATTAGTTCTGGGTAGCTGAACCCCATATTGTCCCAAAGCAGTGGATACATAGACCACTGGGTAAAACCTGGCATGGTATTGAGCTCATTTAGGAAAATCTCGCCCTTATCGGTATAGAAGAAATCACAACGAGACAGACCGAGGCCACCGATTGCACGGAAGGCTGTTTCTGCATTATGACGCATGACAGCTACTACATCATCACTAATCTTGGCTGGGATGTCCATGGTAATCTTGTTATCGATATATTTGGCATCGTAGTCATAAAAGGCAACATCCTTGACCACTTCACCAGGAAGCGTGCTCTTCACTTCGTAGTTGCCCAAGAGACCAACCTCGATTTCACGGGCATTTACCCCTTGCTCTACCAAGACACGGCTGTCATATTGGAAGGCAAGTTCTAGAGCTTGGCGGAGTTCTTCTTGGTTTTCAGACTTAGAAATACCGACACTGGAACCCATGTTTGACGGCTTCGTGAAGACTGGATAAGTCAGTTTTTCTTCAACTTCAGCGATTTTAGAAGTCACATCATCTCCTTCGACAATGGCCACATAAGGAACTTGAGCGATCCCGACAGATTCTAACACACGCTTGGTCGTGATTTTATCCATGGCAAGACTTGATGACAAGATATTGCAACCGACATAAGGCATTTTCAAAACTTCAAGGAATCCTTGAACAGAGCCATCTTCTCCCATCGGACCATGAAGAACTGGAAAGACCACTGCACCTTCTTCATAGATGGCACTTTGCGCGATTTTCTTGTCCCAGTCAATGGTCTCATTGGTCATGAGTCGATCCTCTTGACCTGGAGTCTGGCTAAATTCTTGCGTTTTGATAAAGTCACCTGATTGGCTGATGAAGAAAGTCTTGACTGTGAAACGATCGTAGTTGACCACACGCATCACACTTTCAGCTGAAAGGACAGAGACTTCACGCTCTGCACTACGCCCACCGTATAAAAGAATAATCGTTTGTTTCATATTGCTTGTCCTAATTCTAATAGAATATTCGTTCTTTAGTATATCATATTTGCTTCTTTTTTGAAACTTGTATCTAAAAAAGCCCTCATTTGAGAGCTGAAATTTTACCTATCCACCACTTGAGCTTCAAAGTGCGCCGGTTTGTCGTCTACATTGGTGATGGTGATCGTGTAGGACTTGTTATTGGTTACATAAAAAACTTTCTCCCCTTGGTAGCTGACAACAATCCCATTCTTTACCAAATGAATATCTTTTTGATTGTTTGGAAGCTCTTTATCATCATACCTTTTGGGAGCTCTATCTATTCTGCAAAATTTCGTTCTCTTTCCTTTTTCTACGCTGACCCGACCACCTGATACACTGCAACAATACTATCATACGAAGAATCAAATAAACCAAACGAAGGATTTTCATCTTTCCAAGAGCTGATAAGAAGGTTTTCCTTGCATTCCCCACTTCTTGAACTAACTGTTCAACCGTTTTACCTGTTTCCTCTTTAATAGCAACTGCATTCTTTGAAATCAAATAATAATTTTGTTCTAATCTGCTGATATAGGCTTTGGAAATTGGCTCGTCTAAGAAAAAATATACTCTATCAGCATACTCATCCTGAGACAGCGTATAGTAAACTTCAGCTTCACTCTCCCATTTTTTAGGAAAACTAGTTATTCTTATATTTCCATAGTCTAAATGCATCATTCCAACTAAAACGTCATTAGTCCATTCTTCCGCATAATGGTATAATTTCATTTTCTTATCTACCATTGGCCAAACTATAACATACCGACTATGCATGAATTCCTTAGTTAATGCCGAGTTACTTGCCAAGCTGGTCGCACCAATCTCATATACTGACCAAATAAGAACTATGAGCATTAGGACAGCTTGAGTTGGTTTGTTTTTATAATAGTTTCTTATTCTTTTTAACATTTTACTCTCCAACTGCGGGATTAGGTTTATCTAAATCTTTTTTGACATTTTGACTAGTATTCGCCACTAGAGCCTCTCTTGCATATTCGAAAGAAACAAGCTGATTGTTACTTTCAAAGCAAATAAGTCTCCTTTACCAAACAATTACAACAACTGAGGCCTAGTTTACGGTTCCTAAATCTACCGATCCACCACTTGAGCTTCAAAGTAAGCTGGCTTGTTGTCTACATTGGTGATGGTGATAGTATAGGGAGTTTCTTTCGTCACACCAAAAGAAAGCAGACCAAAGCTATCGAATAAAATAAAATATTCTTAAGAACTCTGTCATAGCACTCCACCTGTATAACACTATTGCCTCGCCGTTTCGTTTGTTATTCTGTTCTCCATATATCCTTAACTGTCACTTCTCCCCAATTATCTGTGCTAAAACGACTAGAGTAGATAGTGGTCCAGTCTTTAAGGACTTTATTACGGAGTACATTGTCTGCTTCCTTGCGAATCTCATCAACAGTCTTACCGCGTTTGGCAAGAAAGTCCTCTACTTGAGACTACTGAAAATATCCTGTACTCTCATCATCATAGTACCACATAAACCGTTCTAATTGCCGATTGTTTACATCGTACAGGTAATCTACATTTATGGTTGTCTCTGTATCTGGCAGTCTCAAACGCATCTCTATCCCAACTTTCGTCATCTCCTGAAATCCAAATTAAAAATAATAACCTAGAGATTGAATAGTATTTGGTAAATCTACACTTTTATAATCAATAGAATGAATAGAAATTTCTTGAGAATCGTTGTCCACAAATTTTAAACTTTTTAACTTATAAAAAGCTCGTCCTTTCCAGAGAAATGTATAATTGTGATAATCACTTTCTTCGTAGTATATTTCATCAAAAATATTATGAACTCTCTGATATTTATAGTACTGAAAACCAGAGAAAGATAATAATAGAACTATTAGCAACGAAAAAATTACAAATTTTCTCTTCTTCATCTAATCACCTCATCTCTGTCAACTCTTGATTCCCTGTTTCAATATTTCGAATGAAATTATAAGTACTTGGGTAATTTTTTTGTATCTCATCTACGGTATCTTTTTCTAGTAAAATCCCTCAACACACCCCGTTGTTCATACAGCATTGCGTTGAGCAAGAAGCTACTTTCTCTGGCAAACTATCCATACAAAGTCTGATATATCTTTTTCATGAAGCCATCAAGCTCTTTTTGAACAATCTTTAATAGGCGCTCTTCTTCGACTTTGGGAATAGTCACCCTCTCATTTATATTTTTTTCATTTATTTGAAAATAGGCGCTAGAAGTTAAATCAAAGTTCTTATCCAATTCATATAGTACGCTAGTTATTTTACCATCTATCTCTATTTCAAAATAAGCAGTAACCCCATTACGTCCAGGATGTGATATTTTCAAATCGATGTCTCCTTTTATCTCTATGGAGTCAATTCCTCCATCCAAGCGAATAGCTCCATCGGGAGGAACGACATAGCCCGCTTTACGGATATCAGACGCATATTTTTCTGACGCCATTAAACGTTGTAAGACGGCTATATTGTCCCTCTCTTCAAAGGAGGTTTTTAATTGCATATATTCTTGGTGGTTTTGATACTGAAAATAAAGATTCAAGCCAGTAGCTAAGGCAATTACAGAACCAATAACGATCAGTATTTTTTTAAGTCCCGACATTCTTTTCACCCCCTCTGTCTAAGTAATCTTAGAAGTCTTGTTCATACAGCATTGCGTTGAGCAAGAAGTTACTTTCTCAAACAATCTAACCATACAAGGTTTGATACATTTTTTTCATGAAGTCATCAATCTCGCTTTGAACACTTCTCAACAAGTAATCTTCTTCGGCTTGTGAGACAGAAACAATCTCTCTTTTCCCGTTTCCATTTTGCTGAGAATAGCTGGAATAAATTAAATTCAGATTTTTATCTAAAATGAAAGCTACATGCGTTTGTTTTTCATTAATCTGTGTAATGAAAAATAACTGAAAATCCTTAGCATCCTTTTTAGGAGGGCTAATTTTCAAATGTAACTCTCCTTCTATTTCTAATGGATAAATAACTCCATCCAATCGAATAGCTCCGTCAGAAGGAATAGTATATCCTGCCTTGTGGATGTCAGACGCATATTTTTCTGATGATGTCAAACGATGAAGAACTTCAATTCTTTCATTTTTTTCAAAAGCTTCTTTTAAAGCACTAGATTGTTGGAAATGATTGTAAGTAAAATATAAAGGAATCGCTAATAGGAACAAGGACAATACAATCAACCACTTAAACTGTTTTACTTTATCTAACATTCGCCTTTCCTCTATCAACACTCTCTTTCAAATAGGTGGGATTATAAATTCTCACTCACCTTCCTCATCATCATAAACTGGCTCGCCATGGATTTTGATGTATTCTTCATTTCTACGGTCATCTTCTTCCCAGACTGGGTCTCTCACATGGTCCATAAATGAAATTTCTTCCAAACTCAGCTCATTAGCTTCTTCATAACTCATCGAAAGGATATCCTCATGCCGGTTTTTAAATTCCTCCACACTTAACCAGCTCTCTTTATCATCTTCGCTAATCTGACCATCAATAGCAGTCGCAATTTCAATGGCCATAATATACATAGCTCGTTTATCAACAGTGAGAAGGTCAAAGTGGGTAGAAGCTAAACGTAGACAGTCTCCTTTTTCTCGATAGTCTGTTGCTGGATTGTCTTCAAAATCTAATTCAAGATTTTCATATACATGACTCCCAAATTTATTGATAATCCCTTCTTTCAACTGAACATTATTCCATCTATTATCATGCATCCACTTATTCAATTTCAAGTGAATAGTTGGGTCTGTTTTAAATGGGCGAGTATTCCCAAAATAAGAAATATCTACTGTCTTCCCATCTTTAGTATCAAACCACATCCTTTTCGCTAGTTCCATGTAATCAAATGGAATTTCTTTGATGTAATCACCTTTGATGTAAATTCTCACTCGTCTTCCTCGTCGTCATACACACGTTCACCATGGATTTTGATGTATTCTTCACGAAGACGTTCTTCTTCATCCCACAAAGGTTCCTCTACAGGTTTCAAACTTTTCAGTTCCTCCACGCTGATATCGGTTGCTTTATCTTAACTTAGTGATAAGACATCCTTGTGCAACTCCTTAAAAGTCTCTACATCCATCCAGGTCTCCTTGTCATCCTCGCTAATCCGACCATCAATTGCAGAAGCTACCTCGACTGCCATGATATACATAGCTCGTTTATCAACTGTTAACACATCTGTATGAGAGGTTGCGATACGTAGATAATCCCCACGTTCTCTCCACTCTGTAATGAAAGTTTTTTCAAATTCCAATGTTATACTCTCATATTCCAAAGACAACCAAGGATTGCTCGGAATTATAAAAGAAGCTTTATCCCATCTTTCATCAACAGAAGCCCATTTGTGTAACCGAACACCAAAGTAAAAATCATCCTGTAGCATGGCATCATCACCAACATTGGAGAAACTTATTTTCTTGCCTTTCCGTTCCTTAAACCACATCTTCCAAACAAGCTCTCTAGTTGTGAAGTCTATTTTTTTCGTAAAATCACTTTTGATGTATAGTCTCACTCATCTTCCTCATCTTCATAAACTCGTTCACCATGGATTTGGATGTACTCCTCACGCTTCTTATCCAATTCTTCCCAGATGGGATCGTCAATAGCATCAATCGTTTGAATTTCTTCCAAACTCATCTCATTTGCTTCATCAAAGGTTAAAGATAAGATATCTTGGTGCTTTTTCTTGAATTCCTCGATTGTTAGCCATGTTTTCTTATCATCTTCACTAATTTTTCCATCAATCGCAGTCGCAATTTCGAGTGCCATAATATACATAGCTCGCTTATCAACTGTTAATATATCTAGATAATTCGAAGCGATTCTTAGGTATTTTCCCTTTTCTCTACCGTCGCTTTCATAACTTCCTTCATAATCCAAATCAATATTTTCATACATTTGGGAATTGATTGCACTGCCACCTTTAACCTTGGCATCTTTCCAACGAGAGCCACTTGCTCCCCACTTATCTAACCGTAAAGATAAATAGAAGTCATTTTGCAACATCTCATCATCCCCGACATTTGAGAAACTTATTTTTTTACCATTTCTTTCTTTAAACCACATTTTCCATGCGAGTTCTCTGTAGCCAAATGACACTTTTCTAGTATAATCACCTTTGATGTATATTCTCACTCATCTTCCTCGTCATCATAAACTGGCTCGCCATGGATTTTGATGTATTCTTCATTCCTGCGGTCATCTTCTTCCCAGACTGGGTCTCTCACATCGTCCATAAATGGAATTTCTTCCAAACTCAGCTCATTAGCCTCTTCATAACTCATCGAAAGGATATCCTCATGCCGTTTTTTAAATTCCTCCACACTTAACCAGCTCTCTTTATCATCTTCGCTAATCTGACCATCAATAGCAGTCGCAATTTCAATAGCCATAATATACATAGCTCGTTTATCAACAGTGAGAAGGTCAAGGTGGGTAGAAGCGATTCTTAAACATTCGCCTTTCTCACGAAAGTCCGACATGATAGCATCTTCGTAATCTAGCTGTATATATTCACATTTATGTGATAAAAAATCATATTTTATCCCTTCCTTTATTTGGACACTCCTCCATCTAACATCATGAGTTTCCTTGTCTAATTCTAAGTGAATAGAAAGTTTATCGATTGGTAAATCTAGATACCCAGCATACGATAAATCTGGCTCTATTCCATCTTTTTTCTCAAACCACATCCTTTTCGCTAGTTCCATGTAATCAAATGGAATTTCTTTGGTGTAATCGCCTTTGATGTATAGTCTCACTCGTCTTCCTCGCTAATCTGACCATCAATTGCAGAAGCTACCTCGACTGCCATGATATACATAGCTCGTTTATCAACCGTTAAAATATCCGTATGTGTCGTAGCAATCCTAAGGTTTTCTCCACGTTCTCTCCCATCAGTAATAAAATCATTTTCAAATTCCAATTGAATGTTTTCATCAGAAAACGAAGTCCAAGGATTGCTCTTATCGTATGGTATATGATTCCATCGTTTATCATTAAATCGCCATTTATCAAATTGAACTCCAAAAAAGAAATCATCCTGTAACATAGCATCATCACCAACATTGGAGAAACTTATTTTCTTGCCATTCCGTTCCTTAAACCACATCTTCCAAACAAGCTCTCTAGTTGTGAAGTCTATTTTTTTCGTAAAATCACTTTTGATATATAGTCTCATAAATCTGAGATATCGCCTCCATGTGCTAGTATATATTCTTTTCGACGATTGGCTTCTTCCTCCCAAAGAGGGTCGTCTACCACATCCATCGTTTGAATTTCAGTCAAACTTAGTTCATTTGCTTCTTCAAAAGTTAGAGATAGAATAGCCTCGTGCTTTTTCCTAAACTCCTCGACTGTTAGCCATGTCTTCTTATTATCCTCGCTAATTTGCCCATCAATCACCTTTGCAATCTCAAGCGCCATAATGTACATAGCTCGTTTATCAACTGTCAAAACTTCTAGATGGGTGGTTAAAATACGGAGATAGTCTCCCTTTTCATTATAATCCGTAGCAAATGCATCTTCAAAATTAATTTCAATACTTTCCTTAATATGTGAAAAGAGTCTTCGTACCCCTTCCTTTAGGGGGACACTAGACCATCTCTTATCGGCAGTGCCTTTCCTCAAGGATAAATTTGAGAAAAAATCTTCTTGTAATGCATCATTGTTCCCAGCATTTGAGTAAGAAATTTGCTCATCTTCTGGAAACCACATTTTACCAGCTAGTTCTAAATAACCATAAGGTACTCTTTTTGTATAATCACCTTTTAAATATAATTTCATTGTTCACTCCTTATTGCGTCAAGTATTTAAAAGCTTTCCACATATTTTTGATAACTTCTTCTTTAGCTCCTTTTCCAAGTCCATTTAGTTCAGATTGTTCATTTACCCAGTTTACAATATCCTGCCTACTTGAAATAGTTGAGGCTTCAATATCTATGTCGAGGTTATAACCTGACTTTCCACTCCCCGATTGAACTTGGATTTTCCCACTATCTGGCTCCGCATCAACTCGAATATTATCGACTTTTTTACCGTTAACTCGTCCAGAAATCTTTTTTCCAAAAGACTTACTCGTCGGTTTATTTGCCTTCCAGCTGTCATAGTTACTGGAATAATCAACCTGAATTTCGCCATTTTGTAAGGCTGTCTTTGTGATAGCTGATAAGCTAGTTACTGCTCCACTAGCTATCAGTACATTCCCATATTGAACCCCTGTTACAGATGCTGCGGTACCAGCTACGATACTTGTCCCTGCTGTTGGCGGACCAGCCATTACACTCAAGACTTCTAGGGCTCCACTCGCAAAGTAAACTCCCAATCCAGAGAAAATTTGAGCTACTCCACTCCAAAATTCGACTGAATTTGCTTCAAAGTTTTGGGCTTTTAGTTCATCAAGCTTTTTGTTAACCAAATGAGTATAGTCAGCATCATATTTCCCATTTTTTAAAACGACATAGCCTTGTTCCAAGGAATGAATTTCAATGATATTCCCTGTTTCATCAATCTTAAGAGTGTGATTGTAGTCGTCAATTATTTTATCCCATTCGGACTTGTCATGGCCTTTTAAGCGCTTCTTTAATTCGGCACGATAGTAGGCATCACCATCGTCCGATAGCATCATATCCCTAGAAGCTTTATTGATTGCACGAGTTTCTGAATCTTGAAAATCTCTTTTTGCATGCGAAACAATCTTCACATCCTTCATCTTTTGCACCCAGCTCATGTCCAGACCGTCCGCATAGTAGTTGCCATCGCTATCGACAATGACTTTACTTAGTTGCGTAGCTCCTTGAATCGCTAAGCTAAGGACTTCTAGACTATCGCTGAAATACTGGGAAACCTCTGAGACAAAAAATTCTAGTTTTTCAATCTTGTCATCCAAATCCTGAATACCTGACTCGATTTGAGACTTGGTATTGTAGAGGATGGTCTTCTCAGAGAAAGCTTTCCCCCAATTCAGTGTAAAGAAATCTTTGATTTGATTTAACCAATTCTCCCTCGCTTGAATCTGAGCTTCTACGATAGCTAACTGCTCTTCCCTCAATTTTTTCAGTTCCTTGAGCTGGTCCATGTCCAAATCTCCATATCCAGAGACCTGAGCATCCGCATTTTTGTAGGAGGTCAACTCTAGTTGGATATCATCTATCGCTGCTTGTAACTTCTTGATGCTGGGGATGATAATCTCTGTAAAAAGACCCTTCCCAGCTGTGTAGGCTGCTCCTGTCAGCTCACCTGAGTCTAAAGAGGAAATCAGGTGGTCACATCCACTAGATAAGCGGTCCGTGACTTCATTTGCGACCTGGAGATTGTTAGTCATAGCTTGAATCAATTCTTGGGATTCTTGTGCGCTGTATTTTACTCCCATGGTAGCCGATTCCTTTCTGATATCAGTTCTTCTCTAGCTTCATCGAAAGACCGACGAGCCTTCTTCGTTTGTTTTCCCAATTCATCCAGTTCCTCATCTACATAAGAGTTGATCTGTCGTTGAATGGTTCTATTATCACTTTCGATTTGCTCTATCACTTGACGAGAACTAGGCGAGATAGCTAATAGAGTCGCCATACGATGGTGGATACTCTGGATTTCTGAGTGAAAGTGAGTTACCTGCTGTTCATATTGTCTTTTTAGAGTCTGAAGACTTTCTTCTTTATCGTCAATCTTGACAATTTCTCGCCAAAGTTTGTAGCGTTTTTCTTCGTTCTTATCTGCCATTTTTAATGTTCCCATCTCTTAGCCAGCTCTACGTCGCGTTTTTCAATCTTATGAGCAATTTCTGGAAACTTATTTGCTTGGGTCAAAACAGCCGAGCTGAAATCACTGACTGCCTGAAGCATTTGGTTGCAGGCCTGACGTCCCGCTTCCATCCCAGCGATTTCAGAAGTATATGAAAATTCTACTTGCTGATTTTGCTTCTTGCTCGTGTCATACCCGACCAATTCATTAATAGCTGCCTCTGCTGCTATCGTGCTAGATTTTATCTTTCCACCCATACTTCAAACTCCCCTTATTCATTGTATATTGACCATATCATAACACAAAAATAGTATGATTTCAAAACAAATCCTAAGGGCAAAAGCGCTCATCTCCTTAGAATAAACTCTATCGCTCACTGAATGTGTTTGACAAAGACGGTACTAGTCATTTTGGAGACCGGTTTTCTGATGCCTTATAGTTTGAGTAGTTTTATTAGCAAGGTTTGTTCTTCTCTGGTGAGAAACAGAAAAAACAAAGCCCTAGAAAAATTCCTAGGGCTCGTCTTATGTGTCAAAAAGAGCTACGTTTTAACTGACTTCTACAACTCTGTCCGATTTTCAATGGCTCGTAAGAGTGTGACTTCGTCCGCATACTCGATATCTGCTCCCACGGCTAGTCCTCGTGCTAGGCGAGTGACCTTGATGCCAGCTGGCTTGAGGAGACGAGAGAGATACATAGATGTCGCTTCTCCATCTGCCGTCGCATTGGTTGCCACAATAACCTCTGAAACTTCACTGTCCATAAGACGAGTCATGAGGCTCTTGAGATTGATATCATCTGGACTGATACCATTCATTGGAGAAATAAGACCATGTAAGACATGATAGAGTCCGTGGTATTCTTGGATATTTTCCATAGCAGCCACATCACGACTATCCTCTAGCACCAAGATCGTTGTCTGGTCTCGAGTCGGATCTGTGCAGATAGAGCAGGGATCATCATCCGTCAAGCGACCACAGATGGAACAATAGGTCAATTCCCGCTTGGCAGATAGAAGGTTTTTGGCAAATTCATTGACATCATCATCAGACATTCCAATGGTATAGAAGGCTAGGCGGGTAGCCGTTTTGATCCCGATACCTGGTAACTTTGAATAGCTATCAATCAGCTTGGCAATAGGTGTTGGATACAGCATAAGTTCCTTTCTAATTCATTGGATGGTGTTGGTGATAAAGATTGATAATGTCGCGTGCAATAGAAGGTCCGACACCGTTTGTAAGGTTGGTGTTATGAGGAAAGACGACTGCGACCGCGATTTGAGGATTTTCGGTCGGTGCATAGGCGACTGCGTTGGTATTATTGGCTTTTTGACCGCCATTAACGTAACTTTCGGCAGTACCTGTTTTCCCGCTGATGGAAACGGCTGCGCCATTTGAAAAGGCACGACCAGTTGTCAGAGCACTCGTTCCATGCGAAACTTGATAGAAACCTTGCTGCAAGATAGCCATATCTGATTCTGAGATATTGACCTTGTTTAGTTCCTTAGTGGCTGTTTCTTGAACCAGACTGCCTAAACCACCTTGTTCATTATTTCCATAAATCCCCTCAACAATGTGAGGTGCAATCCGAACACCATTGTTGGCAATGGTTCCAACATACTGGGCCAATTGCATTGGAGTATAGTTATCAAACTGGCCAAATGCATTGGTAATGTAATTAGCAAAATTATACTCTTTTGGTATAAAACCAGTTGACTCATCTGGAAGGTCGATGCCCGTTGAAGCACCTAGACCATATTCCGCAAATGTCGCACGCAATTTCCCCATAGCTGATTCCAAATTACTAGTTCCAACAAACATATTAGGTTGATAAGTTTGACCCATGATACCCAAAGCCGTTTGAACCATGTAGGCATTAGATGAATACTCCAAAGCTTCTACAGCTGTAATCGGAAATGAACCGTAGGCCTGAGTGTACCAAGAATTAATCGGAGCTGAACCTTGGAAGACAATCGGTTGGTCTGTCAAGGTTTGATTGCCTGACAAGACTCCATTTTCCCAACCAGAGCTGATAGTTGCTGCCTTAACAACCGAACCTGGGACAAAGACATTGGTTACCGTTCCCAAGGAATCAGGTGTTAACTCTCCCGTTTTCAAGTCATGTTTGAGCCCTGACATAGACAAAACTGCACCGGTTTTAGGATTGAGGGCTACGGCGTAAACCCCTTCAGAGTACTTTGCTCCACCGTTACCCAACTCTGAGTTGAAGTAGCTCTTGAGTAGGTCGTCCACACCATTCTGGAAAGCTAGGTCAATCGTTAACTTGATATTGTTTCCTTTGCTTCCTTCTTCAACATTTTCCACACTTTCCATATTTCCGTGTTTGTCGAGGTGGATTTCCTTGACGGAACGTTTGCCTTGAAGAACATCTTCATATTGCTTTTCAAGATAGGAAGTTCCCACTCGGTCATTGAGAGAATACCCTTTTTTGAGATAAGCATCAACTTCCTCAGCTGGAAGTCCTGACTTTTCATTTGAAACGCTACCGACGATTGTCGATAAAGAAGTGTCCAAGACTTTACGATCCCATGAGGTTGAAATGCTGATACCTGGTAATTCCTTGGACGCTGATGCAACGAGAGCAACTTGGGTATCATCTAAGGCATCCGTAGAAATGGTTCCTGTTGCAAAATTTTCAACAGCATTGAGCTGACTAAAGAGATAGATTTCCTTTTTCTGGTCATCTGTATAATTAAGTTGACTCACGTCAATGCTTTCAACCGCATTATTGTAAAGTGTCGCTTCCGATAAGCGGTTCCCATCTGAATCCAGGCGTTTATCGCTTGGCAAGGATTCGACTGTTTTTTTGTAAATATCCTGGTCCGCCAAGTAATAGTCTGCAATTTGTCGATCAGTCAGATCAGGGGAGGTTACATTTACATATGTGAGGAGTTTCTTGGCTGTCTCCTTCAATTCAGCTGCTGTCATTTTATTGTTTCGTGTGAAAG
Organism: Streptococcus sp. FDAARGOS_256; assembly: GCF_002289235.2. Lineage (GTDB taxonomy): Bacteria > Bacillota > Bacilli > Lactobacillales > Streptococcaceae > Streptococcus. The sequence continues at coordinate 163,992 of NZ_NTGM02000001.1, read as the reverse complement.
AAACAACTTGCTTGACAGTATTTTCTACCAAGGGTTTCCCTGCCGCATCATAGATCTGTCCACGAGCTGAACTGGTTGTTACCCTTGTTTGGCTGGCTGAAGCCAATTTTGTTTCATAAAAATCTTTATTTAGCACCTGCATGTATAACAAACGACCAATAATGGCCATAAAGAGCAGGATAACAATCGCAAATAATAAATTAAGCCGAATCGGAATCGAATGGCTATTAAATTTTCTCATACAACTAAGACTCTTTTCTAGAAAAATTCCCGATTTCCACCTTTATTTTCCCTAAAATAATAGAGTAAATAGGTAAAGCTCAGTACATTTCATTGTACCATATTTTACGGAGAAACTCTTGGAAAAGTCGAAGCATTTTTTGACTTTTAACTGAAAATGCCTTTTTATTTGGTTATCCTATTTTCTATGATATAATGATAGTAATAGTTAGGAAAGCGTTAACCTTTAAGACTTTGACTCATAAAAAGGAGCCTCATGAACAAGCCAGATATCGCAACCATAATCGACCTCCATTTTGAAGAATTAACCGAGCTCGAGCAAGAAATCGCTCGCTATTTTTTGCAAGCTGAAACAATCCAAGATGATCTCTCTTCTCAGCAAGTTACCCAGAAATTACATATCTCCCAAGCAGCCTTGACCCGCTTTGCCAAAAAGTGTGGTTTTACAGGCTACCGAGAATTCGTCTTTCAATATCAGCACCAGGCTAGTAAACCGGACACTCATTCGCACAAACACAGTCCTTTGACCAAACGTGTTTTGCGAAGCTACAGTATCATGCGAGAACAAACACAGGATTTGATTGACGAAGAACAACTGGAACGCGTCGCCCAATTAATCGATGACGCAGAACGAGTTTACTTCTTTGGGACGGGAAGTTCTGGTCTGATTGCCCGTGAGATGAAACTGCGCTTTATGCGACTAGGTGTTGTCTGTGAAGCTTTGACCGATCGGGATGGCTTTGCTTGGACGACCAGTATCATGGATGAAAACTGTCTGGTACTTGGCTTTTCCCTATCAGGAACTACCCAATCCGTCCTCGATAGTTTGTTGGATGCCAAGGAAATGGGTGCCAAGACCATCCTCTTTACCAGCGCACCAAACAAAAACAGTCAGGCCTACACCGAAACGGTCCTTGTGGCAAGCCATAGTCAATCTTCTTACATCCAGCGTATTTCCGCTCAACTCCCTATGCTCATTTTAATAGATTTGATTTATGCCTACTTTTTAGAAATCAATCGCGATAGCAAAGAAAAAATCTTTAACAGCTATTGGGAAAATAAAAAACTCAACGGCTATCGTAGACAAAAACGCGTTAGAAAATCCTAGTTTGGTTGAACCAAACTAGGATTGTTTTGTCTTGAAATGATAGTAGGCTCCCAACATCCCTGCTGTATTTTGGTGATGGACAAATTCTAATCGTAAAATAAAACGAGCTATTCTTCAGAAGTACGTTCTATAAGATTATAGTTTAATGCAAAGTGTAGCGATATAATCATTTCCATAAGGTGATAATCGATGTCTTTTATCACATGATTCATAAAAATCGATCATAGCGAGACCATTTTTAAGTTGTCCTCTAATCTGACTTTCTAAGGTATGGCTAAATTCATATCCATATTCTGGATTGATGGTGATTTTGCCTTCCTCTTCAAGCTCTCTTGAATTAAAAGGGATTGAAAACTTTAACAGTAATTCCTCATCGGGTTTGTCCCATACAGTGTCAGCATCATACATGTAGATCCAAGGATTCATAAATCCGACCATTAACAAACCGCCCTTTTTCAATACGCGAGAGGCTTCTTTATACATGTTTTCTAAATCTTCTATATATACATTTGAAACCGGATTAAAAATAATATCAAAAGTTTCATTTTCAAATGGAAATGGTTTTGTCATATCGCCTTGAACGGTATTGATTTTTAAGCCTTCTCTTTTGGCAACCATTTCATCTCTTTCTAATTGTGATTTAGAAAAATCCATGATGGTGACATCATAACCTTTTGCAGCAAAAACGGGACCCTGCTGGCCACCACCACAAGCTAACCCTAATATCTTTTTTCCCTTGGCTTTTTCAAACCATTCTGTCGGAACTTTTTTCCCCACAGTTAAGGCGACAGAAATTGGATGCTTTCTAGCTTCTTCTAATTCTTCATGTGTCAATGGCTCAGTATAGTCGTTTTTTACATTATTCCATCTATCTTCATTTAATTTTATATAATTACTCATCTTACAATCTCCTCGTAATTTTATATGATTTCGATTTAAGTTGGATGTGTTGCCACACTTCTCTCACCTCTAGAAATTCTAATTTATCAATTTTTCGTCCATCTCATTATATCATTTTTCCACATTTTCCCATTTAGTCAAGCTAAATATCAATTAAATGGATGATAGAATTGCTCTCGCCTTAACTTCTTATGCAAGGTAGTTATTTTCTCCTAGTTTCTCACGATTACCTCCTTTGGCTCAAATTTTTCAATAAAAAAAGAATTAAGCAAAACAGTTTTCACTCAAGTAGTGATTCAGTGTTTTTCTTAATTCTATAGCTCCAAACTAGGATTGTTTTGTCTTGATACTCTTCGAAAATCAAATTCAAACCACGTCAGCTTCACCTTGCCGTACTCAAGTACTGCCTACGGCTAGCTTCCTACTTTGCTCTTTGATTTTCATTGAGTATAAAATGATAATAGGCACCCAACATCCCTGCTGTATTTTGGTGATGGGCAAATTCTAATCGTGTTTTTTCAGCTAGGCTTGGTACCAAGGCGGCCTTCAAGGCTGCGCGAATCTTCGGTTTGAGGATAGCTTCTTGCCCCATGATACCGCCACCGAGAATGACCACTTCTGGATTGGCAACGTAGCAAATATTTGCCAGACCTTTTCCTAAATAGTCTACCATGCGGTCAATGCCAGCCATACAGATCTTGTTTCCTTCGGTAGCTTCCTTGAAAATGCGTCGCCCATTCCACTGATCAACTGAATCTCCATGAGCTGTTGCTACATACTCAACCAAGGCTGTCGTAGAAGCAAGATCCTGAAAAGCTCCATCCTGCATGTGCATGTAACCGACTTCGCAGGCCGAATTGCTAAATCCATGGAAGACTTTCCCATCCATAATCAAGCAACCACCGATACCTGTTCCAATGGTCAAGCAAAGTGTGACACTCGCTCCCTTACCTGAACCAGATACTGCCTCAGCAAGACCTGCACAGTTGACATCATTTTCAATCTCACAAAGAATAGCAAAACTCGTCTCGATTTCCTTCTTGAACTGGGTTCCTGCATAGTTGGGAATCTGAGGACCAGCATAGAAAATCTCACCCTTATCAGGATCCACCATTCCTGCAGAAGAAATGGCAACACCTGCTACTGGGCCTTTTTCTATATAGCTGGCTACGATATCTTTTGTCTTTTGTAAGATATGAGGTCCACCCTTATGCGCCTCGGTTGGCATTTCATGCGATTCAACAAGTTGGCCTTCTTGGTCAATCAAACCATATTTGATGTTGGTTCCACCGATATCAATTGCAACGTAGTGTGTCATAAATACCTCCTTATGGATTAGAGGAAGCGCTCCTTGGTTTCACGAATCAATTGCGCTGCTGCTTCTACAACTGGTCGATCTTCTTCAGTCACTGGCGTCAATGGTGAACGGACAGAACCAATGTTCAAGCCTTCATTGATTTTCAAGACTTCTTTGATCACACCGTACATATTTCCATGAGCAGAAGTGAGCTTGCCAATGATTGCGTTGATAGCGTATTGCAATTCACGCGCTGTTTCCAAATCTTTCTCTGCAATCAACTCATTAAGTTTCAAGAAGAGTTCTGGCATAGCACCATAAGTACCACCAATACCAGCTTTGGCACCCATGAGGCGACCACCTAGGAATTGTTCATCTGGACCATTAAAGACGATGTGGTCTTCTCCACCAAGGCTGACAAAGGTTTGGATATCTTGAACTGGCATAGAAGAGTTCTTAACACCGATAACACGAGGATTCTTCAACATTTCAGTGTAGAGACTTGGAGTCAAAGCAACACCTGCCAATTGAGGAATATTGTAAATCACGTAGTCTGTGTTTGGAGCTGCAGCACTGATATCATTCCAGTATTTGGCAACTGAGTATTCTGGCAAGCGGAAGTAAATCGGTGGAATCGTTGCAATGGCATCTACACCCAAGCTTTCCGCGTGGCGAGCAAGCTCCATACTATCTTTGGTATTGTTGCAAGCTACGTGAGCGATAATGGTCAATTTCCCTTTGGCAACTGCCATGACTTCTTCCAAAATCAATTTGCGGTCTGCCACACTTTGGTAGATACATTCACCAGAAGAACCGTTGACATAGAGACCTTGAACTCCCTTATCAATGAAGTATTGAACCAAAGCACGCGTACGCTCTGGACTGACTTCTCCTTGATCATCATAACATGCGTAGAAGGCTGGAATGACACCTTCGTATTTTTTCAAATCTGACATAGATTTTCTCCTAAGATTTCTTTTTTTCTGCTGAGAGCAGTTCTATTTTTTACAAGTTTAGTATACACCTTGTGAAAATCGCTTTCAATATCTTGTATACACTTAGATTTTAGTTTCTACTTGTATTTTAGAAACTGTAACGATTGAAAGTAGTTTCAGAAATACCTCATCCTACTGGTATTTGGCGAAAATTTTCTCCATCAATCCTGCTTGGAGAAAGACCAGCAAACCAAAACCAAAGAGGATAAAAGCTGACCCACCCAAAAGGAGAGTGAAGGCGGATAGATAAAGAACCATCACTATGAGAAAGAGAATGGCTAACATGAGGAAGAACCAAGGAAAGTTAAAACTTGCCAAGATAAGCCCTTTTTGCAGCACTTCTTTCCAAGATAAATCATAGCGCGCAGCGATGGGATAACTAGCCAACATCACCAGAGTGAGGAAGATGAGAATCCCCAAACAAATGGCTTTCACAATCTGGAAAGGCAAAGCAGTCTGTCCCCAGAAGAGATAGAGGTCTAGAAGGCTTAATGACACAATGCCCAACTCTAACAGACCCAACTGAAGCCCCAGTTTCAGATTTTGCTTGAAGGCTCTTAGATAGGTTCTGAAAACTGGAACTCGTCTGCTTCTCTTAATCTCAAACATGGTCTCGTAAAGGCTGATTTTCGCCACTCCAATCGTCACAATAGGCAAACAAGAGACGACAAAAAGAAGATTGACTGTCACGATATCCAAGACCTTCTCACTGAAACGCATGAGAAAATTATCTGTATCAAATGCTGCCTTGATAAGGCTTACTCCTTTTTGTGCCATGTTTGCTCCTCCTGATTCTTTTAATCAATCAAAATTTTAAAGAGATACTTGCGAACCTTTTCTTCCATCCCTGCATAGCCATTTGGCTGATGAGGTTCTCCTGGGAAGAAAATCGCAAAATTGTGATAGCCCAACAAGAGTGGGTATTTTTCATGACAATGGACAAAGCCAATGTCGCTCGCTTCGTCAAATGCTACTGCCTCATTTTTGATACGTGAACCGTAGCTCGAGTATTCATGTCCTTCTACCAGCAAATGCAAGTCTGCATAGTTCTTATGGTGCTCAAATTGATCATTTTCAGCTTGGTTGAGGACATTTTCCTGAACAACTAGAAAGACCTTGTCCCCGTCAATCTCATACTTACCTAGTTCGAAAGAATCCTTACGGTGCTGATAGAGATAGTCGATAGCCTTGTCTAGATTGGGATGGATTCCTTTGTAAAAGGCGATGTTTTTCAAATCGTCAAAAATCATACTGTTTCCTTCGTTTCTGATAATTACTATTTTTCAGTTTCGAATTATCTTTTCTCTATTTCCCTGTAATAGTGCGGACGGAAGCAAATTCCTTCGGTATTTCATTCCTAATTTTTGAGCCTTTTGCTCTTTCATCGTCAGTCTCAAAAATTCCTTCTAAGATAAGCGTAAGATTCTTATCTTAGATACTACTAAAGCGGGAAATAGCCACCATAAAACGAACCTACTCTAACTAGTATCATGAAAAGAGTTCATTCTTAAGTTTATAAGTGTCTGACAAAACTTCACGAAGTAACTGCATACTCTCCATTTTGTAGACACTTATAACTCTATATTTCCATGGCATGTCAAGACCACTTCTGCAATCTTGATACACTAATTTACTTTTCTTAACCTTTGACCGCTCCCATAGTTATACCTTGAGTGAAGGATTTTTGGAAGACAAGGAAGACGGTTACGATTGGCACGGCTGCAAGAGCTGCACCTGCCATGATCAAACCATAGTTGGTTGCCATTTCGGCCTGCATGGTCGCAACCCCGAGTGAGATAGTCAAGTTTTGACGTGAAGTCAACATAACCAACTGCATGAAGTAGTCGTTCCAAGTATTGATGAAGGTAAAGATTGCAAGGGCTGCAAATCCTGGTTTCACGATAGGGAAGGCTACGCTCCAGAAGGTACGAATCTCACCACAACCGTCGATTTTAGCTGATTCAAGCAATTCTGTAGGGATATTTTCACTGAATTGTTTCATAAGGAAGACCCCGAATGGCCATCCGATCAAAGGCAAGATAACTGCCCAAAGTGTATCGTGAATTCCCATGAAGTTGACGATACGTACCAATGGTACAAGGACAACTTGTTTTGGAAGAGCCATGGCAGCGATAAAGACTGCAAAGAGGATGCGTTGACCATAGAAACGTTTCTTAGCCAAGACATAACCTGCTAGAGAAGAGGTTGCACAGACTAGGAACATGGTTACTAGCGAGATAAATACAGAGTTCCACATCCACTGCATAGCAGGGTTTTGCACCATGAGTTGTTGGAAGTTCTCCATGGTTGGCATTTTAGGGAACCACTGTGGCGGAATCATAATGGTATCAGGCTGTGATTTGAAGGCCCCTGTCAAGATCCAGTAGAATGGAAAGATGAACAGTACGGTCAACAAGAGCAAGATAATCGTTGAAATAACAGTGAAAGCTGTTAAAGGTTTCTTTTGTGTAGGTTGCATAACTGTCTCCTTTCTTTAGTATTCTACGTCGTTTCCGAGGATCTTGAATTGAGCAAAGCTGACAATGGCAATCATCACTGCCAAGAAGACACCGATGGTATTTGCATAGCCGTACTCTGTCAATTGGAAGGCTTTTTCGTAAAGGTAGTACATCAAGGTACTTGTTGAATAGTTTGGACCACCAGAAGTCAACAACTGAATCAAGGCGAAACATTGGAATGAGTTGATGGTTGTGATGATTGCGATGTAAAGAGTTGTTGGAAGAAGGCTAGGCCATTTGATCTTCCAGAAGACTTGGAATTCAGTCGCACCGTCTACACGCGCTGCTTCAACAAGTGAGTTGTCAATATTTCCCATGGCAGCGATATAAAGGATAATCGGTTGACCAACAGATGTTGTCAAAAGAATGATCATAATCGCTAGCAAAGCCCAGTTTTTGTCACCCAGCCAAGAAATGTTTTGGCTGATGATGTGGCTTGACTTAAGGACAAAGTTTAGAATCCCTGATAGGGGGTCATAGATCCATTTCCATACAACCGTTACGGCAACACTACCCGTAACTACAGGAAGGAAGAAGACGAAACGATAGAAAGAACGGGCAATGGCATTTTGATGATAGGTTTGAGATGCTACAAAGAGCGAGAAGAGAACCACAATCGGAACAGATCCAATAACCAGGATAACGGTATTGATCAAAGACTTCACAAAGACAGGGTCTTTAAACATGCGAATGTAGTTGTCCAAGCCCACAAACTCAAATTTAGTCATGGAGTAGTTAAAGAAACTTGTAATGAATCCCATAATCATAGGAGCCAAGACAAAGATGACAAAGAAGAATAACACTGGTGCTAGGAAAGCGTAGGAAATCACTGTTTCCCGCATACGAATTTTATTGACTTTCACAGTCGGCACCTCTCTTTCAAATAGAATAGTTTTTGATTTTCTTAAACTGTTTTAAAATCAAAATGAAATTTTTTAAGATTCGCTTATGTAAGAACTTCATTTTAATTTCGTGACAGTTCCTACCATTTCAAACAAAAGTCCCCCTTTTCTTACACCTTAGTGCACAGGGAAAAGGGGGAATCAATCTGACTTAGTGCTTATTGTTTTGTAGCTTTTTTGATAGTTTCGTTAGCTTTTTCAGTGAAGGCTTTCAAAGCATCTGCTGGTTTTTCGTCACCATTTGATACAGATTGCAACATTGGGAACCAAAGTGTTCTCATTTCAGCAAATCCATCGATAGTGTTGTAATATGGTGAGTAGTATTTAGTCCAACCACTGATTGTTTCCATACGTTTGTCTTCATAAAGTTTGCCAAATGAAGTACGAACTGGGAAGGCACCTGTACGAACTACGTCTTTAGGACCCCATTCTTTGTCATCTGCGATGAATTGAACGAATTTCTTAGCAGCTGCGATTTTCTTATCGTCTTTGTTGTTAAATACTGCAAATCCGTTTACAAGGTATTCAAGAGATGGTTTACCAGAGTCTGATGGGAATGGTACTTCTACCACATCTACCTTACTTGCTTCCAAGAGTTTCGCTTGGATACCGTTTTGAGCTGGTGCCCAAAGGATTGTGTATGATGTTTGACCGTTCGCAAAGTTTTGGATGTCTGCCCCACCGTCAAATTGTGAACCATTGTTCAACAAACCGTCTTTGATCCAGCTAGCCGCTTTTTCAAGACCTTTGACGAATTTAGGATCGTCTGTTGTATATTTGGTTACGTCTTTGTCTGTTACAGAACCGCCATAAAGGTTTGCGATGAAGGCACGTGTTCCTTGGTCTCCCCCTTGACCAGAACTGAACAATGAACCTGGTGTATAGCCCTTATCTTTAAGCGCTTTCAAAACTTTTTCAAAGTCATCAGTTGTCCAACCTTCTTTTACAAGGTTTGCAACTCCAGCATCTTCCAACATTTTCTTGTTCATAGCCATGTAGAATGGAGCTGAACTGATTGGATACATGTAAGCTTTGTCGCCAGCCTTACTTGCTTGTACAATGTTTTCGTTGTTGACGTCTTTGACGAATTCGTCTGTGAAGAGGTCGTTCAACTCAGCCAATTTACCGTTTTTACCGTATTGGATGATACGTCCTGGTGCGTCAAAGAGTACGTCTGGCGCTGTTCCTGCTTCGATGGCTGTTGTGATCTTTTCAGGACCTGACTTGAAGTCGATGGTTTCCAATTTCACTTTTACATCTGGATTTGCTTTTTCGAACGCTTCGATGATTGATTTTTCATAAGTTCCAACACCGTCACCCGTTTTTTCTTGTGTGAAGACTGGGAATGCCCACCAAGTGATTTCTGTTTTTCCGCTATCGCTAGCTGAATTTGCAGTATCTTTACTTCCACCAGAGTTACCACAAGCCGCAAGGCCAAGAATCGCAGCACCCGCAAGTACTGTACAAGCTAGTTTTCTAAATTTCATTTGTATTCTCCTAATTGATAAGCGTATCCATATTGGATAATGAGTTCTTTATATTTGTATACGTTTTCATTTTGTCCGACGCATCGACCACTCTCCTCTTTTTTGAGATTGTGTTATTTAAGACCGGCAACAAAGCGCTCCGTAATCTCTTTTGGTCTAGTAATCGCTCCACCAACCACGATACCTCGCACCCCATACTCAAGGATTTGCTTAGCTTGTTCTGGTGTATGAATTTTCCCTTCCGCGATGACATCCACCCCTGCTTCACAAAGTTTTTTGATCAGTTCAAAGTCTGGACCATCCACTTTGGGACTATAAGAGGTGTAACCTGATAGGGTTGTTCCAACAAAATCAATCCCTGCTTCAACTGCTGCTATACCCTCTTCAAACGTGCTAGTATCAGCCATTAAGAGTTGATGCGGATATTTTTCTTTGACTTGTCGGATAAAGTCCTGAATTTCCAAACCATCGTAACGTTCACGTTTGGTACAATCCAGAGCAATGACCTCAATATCTAGTTCAGCCAGTTCATCCACTTCTCTCATCGTAGCTGTAATGAAAGGCTCCTGTGGCGGATAGTCACGTTTGATAATCCCGATAATCGGGAGTTTCGTAACCTCCTTGATCTCCTTGATATCGCGAACACTGTTTGCTCGGATACCGACTGCTCCACCTTGCTCAGCCGCTTTGACTAGCAAGGGAATGACTCCTCCCGCTTCTGTATAAAGCGGTTCGTGAGGAAGTGCCTGGCAAGAGACAATGATTCCATCTTTGATTTGTTCAATCAAGGCTTCTTTGCTGATCTGTGGCATCCTCTTTCCTCCCTTTCTTGTTCTTATGGGCTTATTATATATCATTTGTTAAGCGCTTTCAATAGCTTGTAGTAGAATAGATTTCAGTTTCAAAACTATTTTATAGAACAGACTATCCTGAAAGTAGTTTCAGACTTCTTATGATTTCGAAGCAAGCTGAATTTAATAAAGAAAGATAGCAGGCTGAAAAACCTGCTATCTCTTCTGAGACTTATTCAAATACTTTTGCTTATTATTCTTTTCTCTTCTTGCCAAATGCAAACAAGGATAAAAGAACACCTGCAAGACCAAGGGAAATCAGTGAGTTTGTTTCCTTACTTCCCGTATTCGGAAGTTCATCTTGTTTAGCTGCTGGCGCTTGATAGGTCACATCTTGGCCTAGAGACAGTTTGTTGTCTGCTGCCGCCAATACTAAATTGGTGTCTCCCTTATACTCTGGAAGTTCATGGACTGCCGCCTCAGCACCATTGACACCACCCTTATACTCTGGCAGGTCATTTGAAGCTGCCAAGACAAAGTTAGCACCTCCTCTATATTCCGGAAGCTCGTTTGAGGCTGCTAGAACTGCATTGACTCCACCTGTAAATTCTGGCTTTTCAACCGTTGGCGCTGCTTCTTCGCCTACTGTTGATAATGGACCGGTGTACTCTGGCATCTCTGCCACTGGGGCTTCCTCAGCATTAACACCTCCTGTGAATTCAGGTTTTTCTACTGTTGGAGCTGCTTCTTCACCTACTGTTGCCAATGCACCTGTATACTCCGGAACTTCATGAACCGCTGCTTCTTCTGCATTAACACCACCTGTGAACTCTGGAACCTCATGGATAGCAGCTTCACTGCCATTAATACCATCGCTTAGTTTAGAGCCAGCTAAAGAAACTGGTAAATTGTGCATGCTTTCAATTGCACCCTCAGCTAGACCTGTAATTCTTTGACCCATATCCTCTGGATCTATTGTGAATAGGAGAGTTTTTGTATCGTATTGGGTCATGAAGGTTGCTGTCTTGCCATTTGCCAATTGAAGGGTCGGAGCCTTGTTGACTAATACTTCCGAATCGAACTCCATGGCAATGATGCCTGGCCATTTTTGGATAGCATATTTTACTTTTGCTTCTTTAGGAGAAATTCTGTCTTTGCTTAAGAAATCCCAGTTGAATTTCTTATAGGATAAAGTATAATCGTTTTGATTGCCATCCGCATGCTCATAAAGCAAACCATATTCGCCATTTCCGAGTTCTTGGAGTGAGTTGTAAGCAAACTTACCACTTTGTATAGGATTGTGTTTCAGCCATGTCAACTCACCATTCTCCTCAACACGAGCTAGGTGAACCAAACCATTGTTTCGTCCAGGACCACCAGCATTGCTGAGTAGAATGTATTCCTTTCCTTCATGCATGGTGTGAATTGCGGACATTTGAACATAAACGTCTTTTACTTGAGGATAACGTTTGATTTCTTTATCCCACGTTGCTCCCCCATCATGACTGGTCGCAACCTGAAGATCACCAGTCAACCCACGCATAAAGAGCTTGAGATCCCCATTATTCAACTGAACAACAGTTGACTCCGTATTTTGGGCGCCTGGATTATTCATGGTTGAAGAGTGAATGGTTTGGTTGCCTACTGGGCGGTTATCATTAACTGCTTCCCCTGCTTGCCATGTTTCACCATGATCATCTGAGTAAATTACACGAGATGATTGAGAACCACTTAGGTAGGAAACGTTGTTTGTTGTATAAACTGGAATCACCAGTCTTCCCTTATGAGGTCCTGTACGCAAGGCAATCCCCGTACCAGGTCCAGTTCCTAGGAAGTGCATCCAATCTTTCCGAATCCCATGAGTAATATCTTTTGGTGCAGACCAAGTCTTCCCATCGTCATCACTGTAGGACATCCATAGATAGTTGGTATTGGAAACTCTAAAAATATTCTTCTCGCTATATTCAAAATAAATATTTCCGATTAGCTCATTCCCTTTATACAAATCTCCCTTATCGCTGTAGGCTGGTTTTTTAGGGTCAACGACAACACGATAATCTGTCTTTCTATTTTGAGGGTCGAAAACCTCTCCGTTTTCTCGAATCGTATAGCGACCTGATTCTCCTTGCTTATATAAAACTTGATAAACTTTATCTCCCACTTGTTCATAAGCTTTCGGAGCTTGTCCCGGCAATGAAAATACTGCCTTACTTTCAAGGAACATGTCGTAAATTGCAAAAATTCTCTTTGTTTCAGGGTCTTGCACCAAGGCCATATCAATATTGACTGGAGATGGCCAATCTGCATGTTTAGCATGCTCATTGTCACGAGGATTTGAGATTACGATTCGGTCTCCCCATGTTTTTCCATTATCTGAGCTGCGACGAACAACCATCCCAATATCTCCCCAGTCAGAATGGTGCAAACGTCTTTCATCCGTTCCTGCAATCAGCGTTCCTTTATCTGTCTTGAGAAGAGCTGGGATACGATAACTCTTGATGCCATCTTTGTTTGGTTGGTTATGCATTCCCCCTTCAAATACGTCTTCTTTCTCAGTGACTTTTGCTCCCTCAGGAAGTTTCTGTTCCAATTCACCTCTTTCAAATAATTGACTCCGTGTTTGAACTTCATCTGGGCTTAAAGCACGATCGTAAACGGTTAGGTTTCGAACTTGTAGGTTTGATGCCCAAACTGTTTTATTGCCCCGTTTGGTTGCTCCAAGTTGAGCTTGATTAACATCTGGCATATCTTTGATAAAGTTCCCAGATTTTAGACTTGTTCGAGATAAGACACCGTTCACATAGAGACGAACTCGACCATGAGGTAACTCTGTTGTCGGTTGTTCGACAGTAAAGGTCACGGAATTCCATTGTCCAGAGCGAACTTTCAAAGGAGCATCTGTATACTTATCATAGAACTGCTCCCCATTAGCGCCACGCCCTTCAATAAGAGCTGTATTATCAAGGACCGACATAGTAAAGTACTCATTTTCCTTGGTGTCACTGGATACAGAGAAGAGATTGTAAAAGCGTGGAGCTGATGCATCCGGTTTGAACTCCATGTGAACTGTAGCATTTTTTAGTTGCTTTAGTTTATCTAGTTCATTTGATAAATCGACTCTCTGACCATTTGTTGCATTGGTTTCAACATCTTCTTTTTCAAGGACAGGATTAGCATTTTTTAAATCTCTTGAGTAATAGTCACGAGGAATCGCTCCCTGATCCTCTGATTCCTCGTCCTTATTTGCTTCTTCTGCAGGGGTTTCCGTAGAGGATGGGGTTTCTGATTCTACACTCTCATTTTTTTTCAAATGATCTTGGTCCACCTCAACGCCATTGTCTTGAGCTGCTGCCAATTTGCCAGCCAAATCTTTATCCAAATGAGCAAGATCTCCCGAGGACACTTCTTTTGGCAATTCTGATAAACCTTGACCAGGTTCGACAGTTTCTTTATTGGCCCCTGCTGCATTGGCTTGCTCTTGAGCTAAGACTGGATTTGCTCCAAATACTACTGTACCAATCACTACAGATGCCGCCCCAACTGCAAATTTTCGAATTCCGTATCGCTGTTTCCGATCTAAAGATTTGTAATTCATGTTTGTCCTTTCATTTTTCATAAAATAAAGCGCTTTCTTTTTCTTTAAAAATTTTTATTGTCTCTCAAGAGACAAGTTTTACAAGAAAGTATCCAACTTAATGAGAGCTCCCAATCCTCTCCCATTTTCTGCTGAGCCCGAGTTTTTAATCACCCAGCAGCCTTTTTCCTCCTTTCACAAGTGACTTTTCCTTTATTATACAATAAAGTCTTATATTTACATCTGTGTTCCTACAGAATAGATTTTACTTTTAAGAATATTTTAATATTTTAAATTTTATAAAAGTACTTTCAGGTTTTGGACATAAAAAGAGAGCTCCTTGGCTCTCTCATTCATTATCTTACGTACTTAAAAGGAATATCACTGCCACAGAGCCAGTTATAGACTTGGTCATTGACAAAAACATTCATGGCTTCGTGAGCATACTCTGGCATGATGCGATAGGCCTTGTCGCAAGTTAGGCGGTTGTAAATCGCAAACTGGGTAATAGGATAGCAAACATCGTCGTCCAAGCCCGTAATCATCTTGACCTCACCTTGAATACGATGGGCAAGATTTTTCACATCGATATAGGCAAGAGTCGCCATGATTTCCTCCTCTGTTTCATGGAAGGGATCGTGGAACTTGAAATATCGGAAGAGTTCATCATAGGCTTCACTGGTATTGCCAATCTCAAGCACTCGTCTAAAGTCTGACAAGAAAGGATAGATGGCCACTGTTTTCTGAATCCGAGGATTGAGCGCTGCTGCAACCAGGGCTAAAGCACCGCCTTGTGAGGCACCATAACTAGAAAGTCGCTTCTCATCAATCTCAGGTAGACTAGCAACAATTTCAATCAACTGATAAATATCCAGATAAACATCCTTATAAAAGAGCTGGTCTCGACCTTCAACAGCACCACGGATGATATGTCCCTTCACCGTATTTCCTAGTGGAGAGCGCAAGCCGTCTTGCGAGTAACCTGACTGGCCCCTAACGTCCATGGAAACAACACCGTAACCAGCCACAGTATAGGCCAGCATGTCGGCCCAGTCCCAACCACGTCCCATATAACCATGGAAATGGAAGATTAACGGAACTTTCCCTTCACTTTTTGGAAGGACGACGCGTGCATAGACCTTGCCTTCATTGGTTCCTTCAAAAGTAAGTTCATAGCACTTGACTTGGGGAATATGGAAATCTCTTTCCTCCAACTGGTAGGCTGGAAGAGATGATACTTTTTTGACTTCCTCATCCCAGAAAGCATCAAAGTCTTCTGGCACCTCATCCCGTCCTAGATAGGTCTTGATTTCTTCTAACAAAGCTGGATTTTTCATAGCATGCTCCTTTTATTTTGTAATCGCTATCATAACTCTAGCATATCTAGAAAAGCAATGCAAGAAAGAATGGTAAACAGAAAGTGATTTTAGATTCTCCTCCCTCAAACTGATCGTCTGAAAGTAGTTTTAAAAATAAAAAGAGCGTTTCCGCTCTCTGTGTATCAATAGGTGCTAGCTCCTTTCTCTAGTTTGACGGTTTGGAATTTCTTTTGGTAGGTTACTTTAATCGTCATGTGAGAGCCCTCGTTTCTTTTTGATGACTCTAGTATAAGACCCAAACCTAAAAGCTAGCTTAAGTTTTCCTTAGAGAAAGCTTATACTCAATGAAAATCAAAGAGCAAACTAGGAAACTAGCCGCAGGTTGCTCAAAGCACTGCTTTGAGGTTGTAGATAAGACTGACGAAGTCAGTTACATATATAATCCAAGGCGACGTTGACGTGGTTTGAATTTGATTTTCGAAGAGTATTAATCTAGATATTCTTTCTTTTCCAGGTGGAGAGCAATCATGCGCCATTCTGGATCCTCTTGCCAGTCTTCTATCGAACTAATGTAGCTGGCAACCTTTCTAGCTTCTTCTAAAATCGGAAAATCTTCGATAATATCAGCCACTTGAAACTCTGGAAGTCCTGACTGTCTGGTTCCGAAAATCTCACCAGAACCACGCATTTTCAAATCTTCCTCCGCAAGGACAAATCCATTGGTCGTTTCTGTCATGATACGCATGCGATCTTTCCCAGAGTCCGTCTTGGGATTAGCAACGAGAACAGCATAGGACTGCTTGTCCCCCCGACCAACACGGCCTCTGAGCTGGTGAAGCTGACTGAGACCGAACCGGTCGGCATCCATGATGATCATGACGGTCGCATTGGGAACATTGACCCCAACCTCGATAACCGTTGTCGAAACCAGAATATCCGTCTTTCTCTCTTTGAAATCCTGCATAATCTGGTCTTTTTCATCACTCTTCATCTTACCATGTAGTAGAGCAACCTCTGCCTTTCCTGCAAAATGTGATGTCAACTCCTCAGATAAGGCAATGGCATTTTTCAGATCCAGAGCTTCAGATTCTTCGATCAGGGGTGAGATGACATAGGCTTGAGAACCTTTTTGAATTTCTCCCTCTAACCAAGTTAAAACCTGAGGCAGCTGCTCATGCTTAATCCAGCGCGTCACAATAGGCTTCCGCCCTGCTGGCATCTGGTCAATAATGGAAACATCCATATCTCCAAAGGCTGTGATAGCCAGTGTTCGCGGAATGGGTGTCGCCGTCATCATGAGAACGTCAGGATTATCCCCTTTTTCCCGTAAAATACGCCTTTGGCCCACACCAAAACGGTGCTGCTCATCGATGATAATCAAGCCAAGACGAGCATAATCCACTCCATCTTGTATCAGAGCGTGGGTTCCGATAATAAAGTCAGCCTCACCCTTGGCAATAGTCTCCAAGACTTCTCTTTTTTCTGCAGCTTTCAAGGAACCTGTCAAGAGAGCCAGTTTCAAGTCTGGAAAAAGGTTCTGTAAACTCTCAAAGTGTTGCTCCGCAAGGATTTCTGTTGGCACCATGAGAGCAGCCTGGTAGCCAGCTGTCACCACCGCAAACATGGCCAGGCCAGCAACCACCGTTTTTCCGCTCCCTACATCTCCTTGCAGGAGACGATTCATGTGGTGGTCCGACTTCATGTCTGTCAAAATTTCCTGCAAACTCTTTTCCTGAGCTTGAGTCAGGGTAAAAGGAAGACTTTCTTTAACGGCTGTCACTTTTCCCTGAGACCAATTCAGAACCAGACCGCTTCCCTGAACTCTATTTTCAGACTTGAGTGACTGCAACTGCATTTGAAAATAAAAGAGTTCCTCAAATTTGATACGGCGAAGGGCCTGCTTGTATTCTGCCAAATCCTTAGGAAAATGCATAGCGCGGACAGCCTGGCAACGGGACATGAGTTTGTATTTATCAAGTAAAGACTGGGGAAGATTTTCCTCTATCAAGAGATCCAATCCCTGATTAAAAGCTGTCTTGATGACCTTGACCAGCCCTGCCTGACTGATTCCTTGAGCCAGACGATAGACAGGTTGGAGGTCATCTTCCACCTGAGCTAGGACCTTCATCCCAGTCAGACTGGCCTTGGCGCGGTCCCATTTTCCAAAGACAGCAAGGGTTGCTCCCAACTCTATCTTATCAGCCAGATAGGGCTGGTTAAAGAAATTAACCGCAAAAACGACTTCTCCCTGTTTGAGACTAAAGCGCAGGCGATTTCGCTTAAAACCATAATACTGGACACTGGCAGGAGTCACTACCTGACCAGAAAGGACTGCCTTTTCGCCGTCTTCTAGTTCCAATACTTGCTTGGTCTTGAAATCTTCATAACGGAAAGGAAAGTAGAGCAAGAGGTCTTGCAAGTTTTCAATTCCTAGTTTGGCGTATTTCTCGGCTGACTTTGGCCCCACACCAGGCAAGACATGCAAGGGTTGATGTAGATTCATGCTCCACTCCTTTCTTTTTTAATAATATTCTCTCGGAATGCGGTCGCTGAGGAGGCAAACCACCTCATAGTTAATGGTTCCACGGTAGGTCGCTACCTGAGTAGCTGTGATTTTCTTGTCACCGTTTGTGCCGATCAGGGTTACTTTTGTTCCTAGCGGGTAAACCTTAGGCAAACGAATGGTAATTTGGTCCATAGAAACCCGACCGACGATTGGGCAAGCTTGGCCATCTACCAAGACAGTGAAATTTTGCATATCTCGTGTCCAACCATCCGCATAGCCGATTGGCACGGTCGCAATGACTTGCTCACTATCCGCCTGATAGGTTGCTCCATAGCCCATGCAAGCTCCAGCTGGAACTGTCTTGACATGAACAAGGGCAGACTCCAAGGTCAAGGCTGGTGTCAAATCATAGGGTAAGTCCAAGACCTCTCCACTTGGATTGAGACCATACATGGCATCTCCCATACGGACTGCATTGAAAATAGTCTCTGCATGCCAGAGGGTCGTTGCCGAGTTACTGGCATGAACCAGTTCTGGAACTTCCTTCATACTTGCCAAAATAGCTTTAAAGCATTCTAACTGGGCATTAAAATAGTCATCTGATTCTTCATCTGCAGTAGCAAAGTGGGTAAAAATCCCCTCAACACGAGCGCCGTGTTGTTGGAGCAAGGCTTGAGCCTGCTCTGCCTCACTGGAATCTCGAAAACCAATCCGTCCCATCCCTGAGTCAATCTTGAGGTGGACAGTCAAGCCAGTCAAATCTGCTTCCTTGTCTAAGAGCGTTTGAATCCACTCCAGCCCAGCCACTGTCAAGGTGATGTCGTATTCTTTAGCTAGAGCAACAGCTTCTAGTTCAGAAACTCCTAAGATGAGGATTTTCTTGCTAAGTCCAGCCTGACGAAGTTCGATGGCTTCATCAATATTGGAAACACAAAATCCATCAACATCATCTTGAATAGCCTTGGCAACGGCAACAGCCCCATGACCATAGGCATTGGCCTTGACCACTGCCCACTTGAGCGTTCCTTCAGGGATATGAGCCCCCATTTGCTGAATATTTTGTCGAATAGCTCCCAGAAATATCAGAGCCTTGGTTGGTCTATGTGGACTAGCTTTCATGATTTTCCTCCAAAATGACACTGGCTGTCACAAACTGATCTGTATGGCTGATAGATAGCCAAATCTTTCCTGAAAATGGTGCCTGACTAAAATAAGGCGCGCCTCGTTCATTGTTCAAAACTTCCAAATCCTGAAAGGTCAGTTTGCCAATACCAGTTCCCATAGCCTTGGAAAAGGCCTCCTTAGCTGACCAGCGACCTGCCAAGTATTCGATCTGTCTGCGCCCTTTGAGACTGGTAAAACGCTCCAATTCTTTAGGGGTCAGCACGCGTTTAGCAAAGCCCTCACGTCGTGTAACTGCGTTTTCTATCGAAGCCAATTCTTCGATGTCAATTCCGTGTCCAACTATCATACTCATAAAAGGAGCTGAGATTCCCCCAACTCCATCCTTTTCACTTATTTTGTTAAGGTGGTATAAATTTCTTCTACCAAGGCTACTGTATTTTCCCAACCTAGACAAGGGTCAGTTATGGAGCAGCCAAAGACCTCTGGTTGGTTTTGGCGACCGTCTGCTAGGTAAGATTCGATCATAAAGCCTCGAACCGTCTTTTTAATCTTTTCATTCCAGTCACGATTCAGCAAGGCTTGACGAACAATGCGAACTTGTTCCATATACTGCTTGCCTGAATTGTCATGATTGGTATCGATGATAATAAAGGGATTTTCAAGTCCCATAGTCTCATAGCGATTGATGGCATTCAAGAGGGTTTCATAGTAGAAATTGGGTTCATTTTTACCATATTCGTTCATGGCACCACGAAGGATAACGTGGGCCAAAGGATTTCCTGAAGTTTCCACTTCTTGGCCATGGTAAAGGAAGGTTTGCTTGTTTTGAGCCGCATAGATGGCATTAAACATGACCCCAAGGTTCCCAGATGTTGGATTTTTCATCCCAACTGGAGCATCAATCCCAGAGGCTACAAAGCGGTGTTCTTGGTCTTCTACTGAACGAGCCCCTACAGCATGGTAGCTGACCAGGTCATCAACCAAAACGAGATTTGACGGATAAAGCATCTCATCAGCTGTTGTCAATCCAGTTTCGGTAATCACTCGGTAGTGCAGCTGACGAACAGCCTGCAAACCATTGATGAGACTAGGCGCTTCGCTGGTATTTGGTTGATGAATCATGCCTTTATAGCCATCTCCATTAGTACGAGGTTTAGCCGTATAGACACGCATCACGATAAAGATTTTATCCGCAACTTTTTTCTGCAAGTCTGCTAAGCGACGAGCATATTCAAGCACTGCTTCTTCATTGTCTGAAGAGCACGGCCCCATCACCAAAAGGATACGATCGTCCTCACCCGAGATGATGGCTGCCAACTCTCTATCGCGAGCTTCTTTCTTTCGCAAGGCTTCAGGTGACAACTGGGTCGCAGCCTTGATTGCTTCAATATCAATTTCTTGACCTTTTTCGATAAATGCCATCTTACTCTCCTAGCGTTTGGTAAATTTCGCGAACAAGTGCTTCTGTGTTGTCCCATCCTAGACAAGGGTCCGTGATAGACTTACCAAAAACTTCTGGCTCATTTTGACGTCCATCTTCTAGATAGGACTCAATCATAAAACCACGAACATATTTTTTGATCTTCTCATTCCAGTCACGGTTAATCAAGGTCTGACGAACGATACGGATTTGATCCATATATTGCTTGCCTGAATTGTCATGATTGGTATCGATGATGATAAAGGGATTTTCCAAGCCCATCTTTTCATACTGATCAATGGTATCCATCAAATTGTCATAGTAGTAGTTAGGAATATTTTTCCCATATTCATTCAAGGCACCACGAAGAATGGCGTGGGACAATGGATTCCCCGTTGTTTCCACCTCTTTACCGAGGAAGAGGAAACTCTGTTTATTTTGTGCTGCATAAATCCCGTTAAACATGACATTGAGATTTCCAGATGTGGGATTTTTAAATCCTGTCGAGAAATCTGCTCCACTCGCTACAAAACGGTGCTGTTGATCCTCTACAGAACGAGCTCCAACAGCCATATAAGAAATCAAATCATCCACCAGCGGAAGATTTTCAGGATAAAGCATCTCATCCGCTGTTGTCATTCCCGTCTCGGTAATCACGCGGTAGTGGAGCTGACGAACAGCCTTGATCCCATTGATCAAGCTAGGAGCTTCTGTCGCATTTGGCTGATGAATCAAGCCCTTATAGCCATCCCCATTGGTACGAGGTTTAGCTGTATAGACACGCATGACCATAAAAATACGGTCTTTGACCTCTTCTTGCAAAGCAGATAGACGCTTGGCATACTCGAGAACCGCCTCTTCGTTATCAGATGAACATGGTCCTATCACCAAGAGAATACGCTGGTCTTCCCCACGAATGATGGCTTCCAATTCCTGATCACGTTGATTTTTTCTCGCAAGAGCCGCTCCCTCTAATTTAGACAAGGCGCGAACTTCTTCAATGTTAATTTTAGGACTTTTAGCTTTAAATACCATGATTCATCTCCTTATAAAGCAAACGGACACCAAGCAAAAAATGATTTTTACCAGGTATCCGCCTGTATCTTATCTCATATTATTGTCTCTTTCCATGACAGTTCTTGAATTTCTTACCTGATCCACATGGGCATTGGTCATTTCGTCCGATTTGGCTCAAGTCCAAATCTTCAGGAAGGCTTGCCTGTTGCGCTGCGATATTACGAGTCGCAGTTGTACTGATATTGTGTTCAGTTTGCGGACGTTCTTGTTCATGGATTTGTGCTTTCATCATCAAGCGCGTTACATCGAATTCAATTGATCCAATCATGTCGTTAAACATGCGGAAACCTTCTGCTTGATATTCTACAACTGGGTTGTTTTGAGCATATCCACGAAGACCAACAGCATTTCGCAACTGGTCAAGGGCGTCGATATGGTCTGTCCACTTGTTGTCTACAACACGTAGAATCAAGACTTTTTGGAATTCTTTCACTGCATCTTCGTCACGCAGCTTAGCAACTTGGCTGTCATAGACTTTCAAGGCACGTTGGAAAAGTTCATCTTTGATAGCTTGGTCTGACAAACCTACAAGATCTGAACGGCTAATTGAATCTTCTGGAAGCAAGTTATACTTAGCAAAGTTCAAGATCGCTTCCAATTTTTCATCTTCTTTCGAACGAGCATGTGCATCCACGATACGTCCAATGGTACGACGAATCATAGCATGGATTTCTGGTGCCAAGTCACGATCTGCAGTAATGACATCATAACGTTGTGCATAGATAATCTCACGTTGTTCACGCATAACGTCGTCGTATTGAAGGACTTGTTTACGAGTGTCATAGTTATTTCCTTCGACACGTTTTTGAGCTGCTTCAACCTGACGCGTCAACATGCGAGATTCGATAGCTTCGTCAGACATGTTGAGACGTTCAAAGACACCTTTCAAACGTTCAGAACCGAAACGTTTCATCAAATCATCTTCAAGAGACAAGTAGAATTGTGACTCACCTGGGTCTCCTTGACGTCCTGAACGTCCACGAAGCTGATTATCAATACGGCGACTTTCGTGGCGTTCTGTACCAATGACGCAAAGTCCACCAAGTTCACGAACCCCTTCACCAAGCTTGATGTCGGTACCACGACCGGCCATGTTGGTCGCGATGGTAACGGCACCACGTTGACCAGCGTTCATGATGATTTGCGCTTCTCTGTAGTGGTTCTTCGCATTCAAGACTTCGTGAGGAACACCTGCTGCTACCAATTTCTTGGAGAGGAAATCACTCGTTTCAACGGCAACTGTACCTACCAAGACCGGTTGACCTTTTTGGTAACGAGCTTTTACATCTTCAACTACAGCCTTAAATTTCGCATCAAGACTTGCATAGAGAAGGTCTGAGTGGTCGATACGTTGAATTGGGCGGTTGGTTGGGATTGGGATAACACGAATGTTGTAGATTTCGCGGAATTCTTCTTCCTCTGTTTTACCAGTACCTGTCATACCTGCCAATTTCTTATACATACGGAAGAGGTTTTGATAGGTAATAGAAGCTGAAGTTTTGGTCTCGTCTTGGATTGGGACACCTTCTTTTGCTTCAATCGCTTGGTGCAAACCATCAGAGTAACGACGACCTTCCATAGTACGACCTGTAAATTGGTCGACAATCAAGATTTCCTGCTCTTCACTAACCACATAGTCGATATCGAGAATCATGATATAGTTGGCACGGAGGGCATTGTCAATAAAGTGAGTAAGAGCTACATTTTCAATGTCGTAGAGATTTTCTAGTTTGAAGTAGCTTTCAGCCTTGTCAATACCAGAATCTGACAAACCGATCGTCTTAGACTGAACGTCAATGATATAGTCGTCCTTGTCCAAGGATTTCACGAAGTGGTCCGCCATATGGTAGAGTTGACTTGTTTCAACTGCATTGGCACCTGAAACGATCAATGGTGTACGAGCTTCGTCGATCAAAATAGAGTCAACCTCATCGACCAAGGCATAATTGAGTGGACGTTGCACCATGTTTTCTGCACGAACGACCATGTTATCACGCAAGTAGTCGAAACCAATCTCTGAGTTGGTTGAGTAGGTAATATCACAAAGGTAAGCCTCTTTTTTCTCCATTGGAGATTTAGCTGCCAAGTTAATCCCTACTGACAAACCGAGCCATGAGTACAACTCACCCATTTCAGTCGCGTCACGTTCTGTTAGGTATTCGTTGACTGTAACTACGTGAACCCCTTTACCTGCAAGGGCATTGAGGTACACTGGCATAGTCGCTGTCAAGGTCTTCCCTTCACCCGTACGCATCTCTGGAACGTCACCATGGTGAAGAACAATCCCACCCATGACCTGAACCTTATAAGGGAAGAGCCCAAGGACACGTTTTGCAGCTTCACGAACTACCGCAAAAGCCTCATATAGTAATGAATCAAGTGATTCACCCTTGTTGTATCGTTCTTTAAATTCGTCAGTTTTCGCTTTTAGTTCTTCGTCTGACATTGCAGCCATTTGGCTCTCATAGTTAAGAACCTTATCAGCCATCTTTTCCAGACGACGAAGTTCTCCTTTATCATTTTCAATAATCGTTTTTAAAATATTAGCCATGATTTTCCTTACTTTTTATTCTGAATATTTTAGAATGTTCTTTTAATTTTAGCATATTTACCATTATTTTTCAAGAAAGAATCCTTAATTTACAACGGAAAAGGCCAGCCAAAATTCAGCTTTTTTTGCATAAATCTTCGTTGAGTCTTTTTTTGTTTTTTGTTCGAGATGCATGCTTGATGATCCAAGCACAACTTGGACTTAGCTCCTCCTTTTGCCAAGTTTGAAGAATCCTTTCAAACTTATCAGGATTTTCCTTATACAAATCATTTAGATTATTGGCTACACTTTTTTGAATAGACTTGTCTCTATCATCCTTTAGATTGGTCAAAATAGTGGTAAAATCCTCAAAATAATCCAATACCACGGTTTGTCTCTTAGCCCAAGGCAGACGGATACGCATACATTCGCTGGCAAGTCTACGAACGCGCAAATTTTCATCCCGACTCCATTCTAACAGCAAAGTCATTGTATCTTTAGGATAACGAGCCAGCAAAGGTCTCATAGAAAATTCTCCAGTAAATCGCTTGGTTAGTTCCTTACTAAAGGCCGCGCTCAATTCAAATTCCTTGTCTCCATATAGCTCTACATATTTGCCGATTGGCCAAAGCCAATATCCTTCTGAGAACATACCTAAACCACCCTCTAACTCAGGACCCAAAATTTTCTCAAAAACCTTGAGAGAGTCCTCATAAGATAGGGGAAGACATTCTTTGATGCTTCTAGCCAAGAGTTCTTGACGCTGGCTAAACTCCAACTCTTCCAAGTCTTTTTCTAACAACAACCTAAACTTTCGCTCATCAAATGCAGGGGACGCTTCTTTCAACCGTCGACTCAAATCACTAGCATAAGCCAAGTCATAATAATCTTTTACTTTTTTAGCCATTTTTCAAATCCCTTAATCTTCTTTTTACGGGACTTATTATATCATACAGACAGCTGTCAACAAAATTATTTTTATATCTCCAACTATTTTAATAAGGAAGAAAAAAGGACTAGAAGCTCGTCTAGTCCATCAATTTTTAATGTTTAATTTCCCAAGAATGCAGGCAATATCCCAAAATACAAAAAGAGATTGATCCAGAAGGCCATGCAAAAGATGATGCCAAAGATGAGAAGACTGATTTTTTTAATCAGCACCGAGTATAGGATGGATAAAACACCAAAAACCACGAAGAGTTTTTTCATAAGGAAATAATAAATTGAAACTCCTCCTATTTGCCAATCCCAAGGAAGGAAAAACATGAGGAACCAGAGAAGGCAAATCGTAAGAATATATCTCTTGTAGTGCGCTTCAAGAAAGGCTTTTGTTTTCTCCATAGCAAACCTCCATTTGAGTCACTGTCTCTTCCCTTTTATTATACCAAAAAAACCTGGAAAAGACTTTCCAGGTTTGAGTTTGAAATCACTAGTCCTACTAGAGAAATTCCTTTATTCATAGGCTGATTCACTTTATTGACTTGATGAAGATGTTCCAAAATCGACCTTAGGAACTGTCTTGGCTTCTTCTGTTTCTTTAAAGGTTTCAGCTTCTTTGAAGTTCATCATATTCGCAAAAAGCACGGTTGGAAAACTTCTCAACTTTTGATTGTACTCGGCTGCGACTTTATTATAATCCTTGCGTGCTACAAAGATACGATTTTCACTGCCTGAAAGTTCGACCATTAGTTGCTCAACATTTTGATTGCTCTTGAGTTCTGGATAATTCTCCGTCAAGGAAATCAAGCGGGAAAGAGCTGAGCTCAACTCTCCCTGAGCCTTTTGGTTTTCTTCCGAAGTTACTGAGCTACTACCGATTTTAGCTCTAGCATCAGCAATCTTGGTAAAGACTTCGGTTTCATGATTCATTTGTCCTTTAACGGACTCCACCAAGTTACCAATCAAGTCCGAACGACGTTGGAGGGCTGTCGAGACATCAGCCTGAGCCTGCTCCACTTTAGTCTGTTCACCAACCAGACCATTATAGGTCGTCACTGCGGAACAACTTCCCAGAATTAGTAGTCCAAAGAAAATCGCCACTATTGAGAGAATTACTTTATTTTGTTTCATATCAAAACCTTAACACTTTCTTTTATTAACTTTTCTGAGAAAATACTCAGATTTTAAATCAATTTCCCAAACTTTGTTTTTATTTTTAATTAAGGAGTGAACTCTTGCAAAGGAGTCACCTTACTGTATGGAGAAATCGGTTTGTGCAATATATGATCACTCACCAGTCATCAGACGAACCACCGCCATCAAAGCCACCGCCGTCCCAGCCTCCAGATGAGTCGGAGCCCGAATCAGACCAAGAGGAACCTGAGTCTGATGAGTCACCGCCCCACCAGCCACTGCCAGAATCATCACCATGTGAACCGCTACCACGACCTCCAGATATAAATCCGATAATCATCACGATGAAGTAAATGAGAATTCCAAATCCGATAACTCCGTCACTCGAACTGCTTTTTCGATGCCGTCTCGAAGAACTGCTCTCACCAGCATACCTTTCAAGTTCCCTTAAGCGACTAGAGTTGGTAGTATAGCCGTAGCTACTTTTAGAACTTGAAGCACTTGTACTCGATCCACTATAGAACATGTAGTTGAGATTATTGACTATTGAGAGAACACCCTTGTTATAGTCACCATTTTTAAAGTAAGGGCGTGCCGTTGTCAAGAACCTGTGAGTCTGATAGTCTGTGATTTTACTGGCCACATTATTACTGGTTTCAATCCGTGATTTTCTATCTTGGACTGCTACCACAATCAAGACACCGTGATTGTCTCCCGAGTAGCCAATCTTCCAAGCTCTAGCTGTTTCATTGGCTACAGTCTCGATTGTTTCTCCATCCAGGCTTTTCACAACGTAAACACCCATCTGGAATTTTTCTGATTTTTTACTATTGACATTATTCAATTCCCGAATCTGACTTATAGTCTCATCCGTTAAATAATGATCCGGGTCATAAATCCCGTACTCAGGTTTTTCAGGTGCTGTGAATGCTGACAAGAAGAGAAAGACCATCAGCAACCCAAGCAAGCGAACCAACAAACTATGTTTAAATAATCTGCTCTTTTTCATAATAACCTCCCTGATAAAGGAAAATTGATTTAAGGAATTATAGCATTTTGATTTTTACAAAGAAAGTGCATTTTCATTACAAATAGATTACAAAAGCTAGGAAAAAGATTGAATTTTTATGACAGATTCTCCTCCAATTTGATAGGTTCTTTTCTCCCCTCTTAGATAGAAAAAAGAAGACTATGAAGTCTTCTTTTAGTTTATTTTTGTAGAAAAACAAGCAAGGTTTACTTGCGTTTTCTCGCAATCAAGTGAATCGGTGTTCCCTCAAAAACAAAGGCCTTGCGGATTTGATTTTCCAAGAAACGCAAGTAAGAGAAGTGCATGAGTTCTTCTTCATTGACAAAGATGACAAAGGTTGGTGGCTTGGTTGCCACTTGGGTTGCGTAGAAAATCTTGAGGCGTTTCCCTTTGTCTGTCGGTGTTGGATTGATGGCAATGGCATCCATAATCACATCGTTCAAGACAGCTGATGGGATACGGGTGTTTTGGCTTTCACTGATTTGCTTGATCATCTCAGGCAGTTTATGGAGACGTTGCTTGGTAAGAGCGGATACAAAGACAATCGGTGCATAAGGCAGATATTGGAACTGCTCACGGATATCCTCTTCCCATTTTTTCATGGTGTGGTTGTCTTTCTCAAGAGTATCCCACTTATTGACCACGATGATCATCCCTTTACCGGCTTCGTGGGCAAAACCTGCGATACGCTTGTCGTACTCACGGATGCCTTCTTCGGCATTGAGGACCATCAAGACCACGTCAGAACGGTCAATGGCACGCATGGCACGCATGACAGAATATTTCTCCGTATTTTCATAGACTTTACCAGACTTACGCATACCAGCTGTATCAATCATGGTGAACTCTTGTCCATCAGCATCTGTAAAATGGGTATCAATAGCATCACGCGTTGTTCCAGCTACTGGACTAGCAATCACGCGGTCTTCTCCCAAAATAGCGTTAATCAAACTTGATTTTCCAACGTTAGGACGGCCAATCAAGCTAAATTTAATCACGTCTGGATTTTCTTCTTCAACTTCGTGTGGCAGATTTTCTACAATAGCATCCAGCACATCTCCTGTCCCGATACCGTGGATAGACGAAATTGGCAACGGTTCGCCCAAGCCTAGCGCATAGAAATCAAAAATATCATTTCGCATTTCTGGGTTGTCAACCTTGTTAACGGCAAGGATAACAGGTTTATGGGTTTTATAGAGTTTACGGGCTACGTATTCATCCGCATCTGTAATCCCTTCTTTCCCAGAAACAACAAAGACGATGACATCCGCTTCTTCCATAGCGATTTCTGCCTGGTGCTTGATTTGCTCCATGAAGGGAGCATCGACGTCGTCAATCCCTCCCGTATCAATCATACTAAAGGAACGATTGAGCCACTCACCCGTTGCATAGATACGGTCACGTGTCACGCCCTCGACATCTTCTACGATTGAGATCCGCTCACCAGCGATCCGATTAAATAGGGTTGATTTCCCAACATTGGGACGTCCCACAATGGCAATAGTTGGTAAGGCCATGTTTTCTCACTTTCTACAATAACTTTTTCTGTTCTAGATTCTTCCGAGTTGAACTAGGTTCGGCTTGACCAAACTGCTCTGCCAAACGCTGACTCCAAGAGGTCGTCGCACGCGCACCAGCATAGTCTGCCTGTACTTGGTCATAGTCCAAAATCGCTTCAACTGGCTGTTCTTGGTATTCTTCTTCAAATACCACTTGGTTCAAAGGCAGTCTTGGTTTGACCTCGTGTTGTTGATTTGGCACGCCGAGGGCAATCCCAAAAACGGGATAGGTATAGTCAGGCAGATTAAAAAGCGCTGCCACTTCTTCCGACTTGTAGCGAACCAAACCGATAATCACACCACCATATCCCAGACTTTCAGCCGCAAGCAAGGTATTTTGCCCAGCGAGCGCAGCATCCACAGATGTGATGAGGAGACCTTCCACTCCTTGGGGTTGGAAAGTATCCGTATGAAGGTTTGCTCCCTTTTCCGCTCGATTCAAGTCACCAACAAAAAGTAGGAAAGCAGCTGACTGGCGAATGGCTTCCTGGGGAACCAGTTCATAAAGAGCATCTTTCTTCTCTTGACTGCGCACAAGAATCACAGAGTAGGATTGGAAATTTTTCCAAGACGACGCCATTTGTCCAGCAGTCAAAATCTCTTCCAAGTCTGCCTGAGGAATCTCTTGCTCCTTAAAGCGACGAACTGAAGTATGAGCTTTCATCAGTTTAATGGTTTCTGTCATCGGCGATTTTCTCCTTCTAGTCTTGTCTCCTCAGCCAAATAACGGATTCGTTCCATAACCCGTCTAGCTTCCCAAGTCTCATCATTTCCATTCTTTCCTTTGGCAAAATGTTTTTCCAAATCTTGGAAATTAAAGTTGGAAGTAAAGAAGGTCGGCAAATCTTCCTGCATGCGGTACTGAAGAATAACTTGGAGAATCTCATCACGCACCCAAGGTGTTGACTGCTCTGCACCAATATCATCCAAGACCAAGACTTCTGCTAACTTGATGTCATCCACCAAGGTCTTCACAGATCCTTCACCGATGGCATTTTTCACATCAATGACAAAGCTTGGATAGTGGAGAATCGTCGTTGATGCCCCACGCTTTTCAGATAGGTCGTGAGCTAAGGCCGCCATCATGAAACTCTTACCAACACCAAAATCTCCGTAAAGATAGAGGCCTTTCAAATTATTGGGGTAATCGTTAACAAATTCTATCATTCTATTTAGAACAGTTAAACGCTGAACATCATCACGATAAACATCTAAAAAACTGACATTTTTCAAGCTAGATGGAAAATTAATTAAGTTGAGACGTTTCTTGATGGCAGCTTCTTTTTCAGCTACGATTAGTTCTGGTGTTTCTTCATAAGACACATCCGCATAACCATGATTCATGACCAATATAGGCTTGTAGCCACGCGCTATATAGTCCGCATCCCCACGTAGAAACTTGTCCCGTTCTGTGATATATTGGTTGAACTTAGAGATGCTACGATTTAACTCCTCTTGACTAAGGGATTCTTGCTGGATAAAGGCCGCAACATCAGGATCCTTCATGATTTTCTGGACCAAATCTTGATAGTGAAAACGACTTGGTTGACGTTTGAGTACATCTCCGACACTTTCCATCTAATCACCTCCGTTATCTAATTTTGCTAATAATTCTAGGGTTTGGCGTTCCATCTCTTCTAATTCCTCAGCGGATGACGTATTTTTATATTCTGGATTACTCCACTTAGGAACATTGGTCTTAGTCGAGCTAGTTTTCGATTTCTGGTCTTCTTGCCCTTTTTTCTGACGCTCTCGAATCCGAAGCACAGCTTCTTCTGCTGTTCGAATTTTTTGATAAGCATAGTCATTGGCAACCTTCATGGCATATTTTTCATTGACATTAGCCGAATCAACCTTGTTAAAGGTTAGAAGCAAGACGATATTGATGACTTCGTCCAGCAAGCCTAAAGACGCCATCTGGTGAAGGAGTTCTCGCTCACTCTGGGTGATGTTCCCCTTACGCGTTTGCTTGATTTCGGCTAAAAATTGCAGGGGTATTTTATTTTTGGCTTCCCTGATAATGGTCATTTCTTTGGGGCTAAAGTCAGAAGGAACCTGCTTTTGCGCAAGCTTTTCACGCATGCGTTTGACTGAAATAACCTGAGCCAGCGCTGTCGCCTTGGCTAATTGATAAGTTTCAAACCAGGTCCATTTTTTTTCATCTGCGATGGCGAATAATTCCAAAACATCCGTTTGCTCGTCTTCAAAACGCAAGCCATCTCGAGCCATCAGACGCTGGAAATGTTCCAAATCAAAATCGTTTTTTAACTTGCTTTTAGACTCGCTTGGGGTCACTTCTTCAGTCAGGGTTGGAAAGACTTGGCTCAAAGAAACAGAGAGTGCTTCTCCCTCACTTGGAGCCTGCTTCATGGAAGCGACTGCAGTATCCCCAATCTTTTTCTCTAATAATCTGCTATAGACAGAATGGCTTAGAAATTCTTGACTGGAGAGGGGAGAATGAAGCTGTAATTCATAAGTTTCCCCCTTCTGATAAAGGGTCAACAAATCCAAAGCAGATAAAATTTTAAAGGATTGGAGCAAGGTCGGCATGCCAAAGTTTAAGTGGTTGAGGATATGGGAAAAGAGATGTTCCTTTTGTCCACCATCCCAGAAGGTAATGGCATATAGATAGAGGCTCAGCGCCTCCTGACCGATAATCGGGAGGTAGCACTGCACCAGAGAAGAGGTATCTTGCGACACCCGATTATTCTTTAGAAAAGAAAAACGGTCATTTGGTTTCATCTATTTTTCCTTTTTCTTCTTAGAGGATTGGGTGATCTGCTGGAGCAGACTCTCCAACTCACTCACATCCTTAAAACTACGGTAAACACTGGCAAAACGAACATAGGTAATCTCATCAAGCTCTGCCAATTCTTCCATGACTAAAGACCCAATATATTCACTTTGGATCTCATTTTCACTGCGACTACGAAGTTTTTGCTCGATGCGATTGACCACCATGCCAATTTCATCACTCGAAACAGGGCGTTTCTGGGCTGATCGGATAATCCCATTAAAGATTTTATCTCTCGAAAACTGCTCTCGCGTACCGTCTTTTTTGACGACAACCAGCGTTCTTTCTTCTACTCGTTCATAGGTTGTAAAACGATGCTGACACTCGTCGCACTCACGTCTTCGACGGATGGTATTTCCTTCTTCGGCTTGTCGACTATCAACAACACTAGACTTGGTAGCCCCACATTTTGGACAACGCATGCATTTCCCTCCTTGTCGTTTTCTTTTCATTATACCATTTTTTGAGCAATTCCCAAAACAATTCTTATTTTTACTTGACAAGTTTTTTGTTTTATTGTATTATTTAATTAGAACAACAAAGACAAAGAAAGGAGACTATGATGTCCTGGTCATTTGATAATACAAAACCGATTTATTTACAGATTATGGAAAAAATCAAATTACAGATTGTTTCCCATGAACTGGAACCCAATCAACAGCTCCCTACCGTGAGAGATTTGGCGAGCGAGGCTGGGGTCAATCCTAATACCATTCAGCGCGCCTTGTCTGACCTCGAACGTGAAGGATTTGTATATAGCAAGCGGACAACTGGTCGTTTTGTCACCGAGGATTTGGACCTCATCCTTCAGTCCCGCAAACAACTTTCCGAGGAGCAACTGCAACAATTCGTCTCTTGCATGCTTCAATTTGGCTACAAAAAAGAAGAACTGCCAAATGTATTAAGCGACTATATTAAAGGAGTTTAAGACTATGACACTACTAGCACTTGAAAATGTAACAAAATCATATGGAGCAACTGCGGCACTTGACAATATCTCACTAGAGATCTCAGCCGGAAAGATTGTCGGGCTCCTTGGACCAAACGGATCCGGAAAAACAACCTTGATCAAACTGATCAATGGTCTCCTTCAACCAAATAAAGGACGTGTCCTCATTAACGGACAGGATCCAAGTCCTGCCACCAAGGCGATCGTATCCTACCTACCAGATACAACCTACCTCAATGAAGAGATGAAAGTTAAGGATGCTCTAACCTATTTTAAAACCTTCTATCAGGATTTCAATCTCGAAAGAGCCCAACACCTTTTAGCCGATCTCGGTATTGATGAAAACAGTCGCCTCAAGAAACTATCAAAAGGAAACAAGGAAAAGGTCCAACTCATCTTGGTTATGAGCCGTGAAGCCCGCCTCTACGTTCTGGACGAACCAATCGGAGGCGTGGATCCAGCTGCCCGTGATTATATCCTCAATACCATCATCAATAACTACTCACCAACCTCTACGGTGCTGATTTCAACCCACTTGATTTCAGATATTGAGCCAATCTTGGATGAGATCATCTTCCTCAAAGACGGAAAAGTCGTCCGCCAAGGAAATGTTGATGATATTCGTTACGAGTCAGGTGAATCAATTGACCAGCTCTTCCGCCAGGAATTTAAAGCCTAAGCAAAGGAGATTATTATGTTTTGGAATCTAGTTCGTTATGAATTTAAAAATGTCAATAAATGGTATCTGGCACTCTACGGTGCTGTACTTGCAATTTCAGTTTTGATTGGAGCTTTTATTAGCAGTCTTAGCCAGAGTTACAATCCTAACAATGCTGCTTATTTCATCTTCTTTTTAGTACTAGTCTTTGGAGGACTTAGCGTCACTCTTTGGATTGCAACAATCTTTTTAATCATCCGAAGATTCAAGGGGAGTGTTTATGACCGCCAAGGTTACTTGACCTTGACCTTGCCTGTCTCTGAGCACCAAATCATCATCGCAAAACTTTTAGGTGGTCTTGTCTGGTCCATCTTAAGCTATATCGTCTTTATCTTAAGTATATTGATTATCATCTTCTTAACACCAATTGAAAAAGACTTCACTGCCCTCTATAACTTCATTTCCCCTTATCTCAGCTACGGCTGGCTGTATGCCCTATCACTATTTGTCGGGTCAATCACATGGATTTTATCCATTTACCTCTCCATCTCTATCGGACAACTCTTTAACGAATATCGAACAGCTATGGGAATTTTAGCCTATATCGTCATTGCTATCGTCATTGGTTATGTTTCTCTCTTCTTAAGAGTTGACAATGACTTTAACGTGATGGCTGGTACAGAAATCTTGCGCGATCTCTTTTTATCAGCTATCTACTATCTTGGTACCTACTATATCTTGAAAAACAAGGTTAATTTGCAATAAAAAATGCCCAGCTAGAAAGCTGGGTTTTTCTTTAACTCAATATCAAACTGGCTACGATGGGGCTGACAAAGACGTAGAGAATACCAGTGACACCGATAGCCAAGCCACCCATGGCTCCTGCTACCGATCCGTATCGAAAGGCGGTTCCCGTTCCGACAGCATGACCTGTTCCTCCAAGAGAAAGTCCCACAGCCACTGGGTCATCGATCTTCAACCATTTCAAAAGGGTTGGTCCGATCACACTGGTCAAAATGCCAGTGGCCACTACGACGACCAAGGTCACAGTCGTCAAACCTTGCAATTTTTCTGTAATCCCCACTGCCATAGCGGTTGTCACTGACTTGGGAAAGAGAGAAATAGCTAGGAAAAAGTCCATGCCAAATATTTTCGCTACTATGGCAGTAAAGCAAGTATTGACAACTACTGCTAACAGACTACCAAAGAGAATACTGCGAGCATGGTGCTTCATCAAGTGAAAACTCTTATAAAGCGGAATCCCTAAAGCCACTGTTGACGGAACAATCAAATTGTTCAGATAAACCCCACCTTGGTAGTAATCTTGGTAAGAAATCCCCGTCAGCTTTAGAAAAATGATAATGAAAACAGCCGACAAAAGCAAGGGCGTTGTCAATGGATGGGGAAAAC
Organism: Streptococcus sp. FDAARGOS_256; assembly: GCF_002289235.2. Lineage (GTDB taxonomy): Bacteria > Bacillota > Bacilli > Lactobacillales > Streptococcaceae > Streptococcus. The sequence continues at coordinate 129,729 of NZ_NTGM02000001.1, read as the reverse complement.
GTCTGTAAATCAGCATCCCCACTAGATAAGCAAGGATAGACAGGGCAAGCCCAAACAGGGGATTGGAAACAAATTCACTCATTTGGCATCTCCTTTCTCATAATCTCCCTCAAATCGTCTCTTAATGAACTGAACTACCACGGCTATGAGGATAATATTGATGACAGCTGCAAAAAAGACAATCAAAACGATGGGCAGGAGATAGGGAGCAATCACATCAAACTTCTCCATTATTCCCACTGCTGGTGGCAAAAAGAGAATAGTCATATTGGCCAGCAAGAAATTCCCCACCATGTTGACATGTCTGGTTCTCAGCCACTTGAACTGTAAGGCTAGAAAGAGAATAATCAAACCGATAATACTGCCTGGGATAGGCAGATGAAAGAAACTAGAAATTCCCTCACCGATCAATGAAATCACAAAGAGAATCATTAATTGAACATATAATTTCATTCTAAACTCCACGAAATAGACTTCTTGCATACCAGTTTACTCTTTTTTCAGAAAATTTCAAGGAAATATTGCAATTCTTCTCTCTTGCACGGATTAGTTAAAAGTAGTATAATCATTGCATGCGCAATCATCTTGTATTGCAGAAACAGTCACTAATGACTTTGTGATTTTTACTTTGAAAAGAAAGGAGAAAGCAATGACCTACTTAGAAAAATGGTTTGACTACAACCGCCATCAAAAAGAAATGGAAGCCTTGTTGGAAGAAACTATTGCCCAGCAGAGTGAACAAAGGCTGAACTTGAAAGAGTTTTACCTGCTCTACTATTTGGATCTAGCCGATGAAAAATCCTTACGACAGATTGATTTACCCGATAAACTCCATCTCAGTCCGAGCGCTGTTTCTCGAATGGTGGCACGATTAGAAGAGAAAAACTGCGGTTTGCTTAGTCGCAGATGTTGCGATCAGGATAGACGGGCTAGTTTTATCTGCCTGACTGACGAGGGACAAACCACCCTAGCTTACCTGCAAAAAGCCGTCGAAGAAAGACTGGAAACGAGTCTTGATTTCATTTCTTAATCAGATTTTTTAAAAAAGTTGCGTGCGCAATCATTTTTCTTGACATTCCTCTTTTCAAGGAGTACAATAAAGTCAAGATCGAACAAAGGAGTTTTATATGATCGAAATTACTTATCTAGACGCCAGTAAGCAAGAGAGAACCATGACTTTCGAGTCTTACCAAGACTTTGAACGTTCTCAACACGCCTGCCTCATCGGCGTTGCTGATTACTATACTGTCCAAAAATTAACCTACAATGGTCATGATTTGGACTACCATGGGACTTATGGAGATGTTTTCTTCTATCTCATGAAACAAGATTTAAGCCAATATAACTAAAAAAGGAGAAATACAATGGCAAAAGCAATTACAGATGCAACATTTGAACAAGAAACAAAAGACGGTTTGGTCTTGGTAGACTTCTGGGCAACTTGGTGTGGTCCATGTCGTATGCAAGGTCCAATCTTGGATAAATTGTCTGAAGAACTTTCAGAAGATGTCTTGAAAATCGTTAAAATGGATGTTGATGAAAATCCAAACACAGCTCGTGCTTTTGGAATCATGTCTATCCCAACCCTTCTCTTCAAAAAAGACGGCCAAGTGGTGAAACAAGTTGCAGGTGTTCATACTGCAGAACAAATCAAGGCCATCGTTGCTGAATTGAGCTAATCACACGAGAGACCAAGTGCTTCATTTGGTCTCTTTTTTCTTGCTCTTTGCCATTTTTCAAAAAATATGCTAGACTGTAGGTAGAATATTACGATGTTTGGGACATGCCATCGCTAAAAAAAACCTCTACTTGGTATTTTTTAGCTCCCCTCAAGGGAGCTTTTTGCGTGCTCTGAACATTTCCCATTTTGGAAGGAGTACTATGAAACGTCAATCAGCCTTGGTCGTCTTTAGTGGCGGTCAAGATTCCACAACCTGCCTCTTTTGGGCTAAAGAACACTATGAAACAGTCGAAGCCGTCACCTTTGCCTACGGCCAACGCCATCATCTCGAAATTCAAGTTGCTAGAGAAATCGCTAAGGAACAAGGCATTCGTCATCACATCTTAGATATGTCTCTGCTGGGACAAATCACTGAAAATGCCCTGACCTCTGATCTGGAGATCGAGCAAAAAGAGGGAGAGGTTCCCAATACCTTCGTTGACGGCCGCAACCACCTCTTTCTATCCTTTGCGGCAGTTCTTGCCAAGCAACGAGGCATTAAAGATATCGTGACAGGTGTCTGCGAGACAGACTTCTCAGGCTACCCTGACTGCCGAGATGTCTTTGTCAAATCTCTCAATGTTACTCTCAACCTTGCCATGGATTACGACTTCGTTATCCAAACGCCTCTCATGTGGCTAGACAAGGCTGAAACTTGGGAATTAGCCGACCAACTCGGTGCCTTTGACTATGTTCGTGAAAAGACCTTGACCTGCTACAATGGGATTATCGGAAGTGGCTGTGGAGATTGCCCAGCCTGCCACCTGCGTCAGCATGGCCTTGATGTTTATCTCTCACAGAAAGGAGTGGGCTAATGTTTTTTGCACCCAAAGAAATCAAACAGGAAACTGGGGAGTCTCTTGTCTACAATCCTCACAGAACCTTGGTATCAAAAGAGTTTACTTTCGACGCTGCCCACCACCTCTTTCACTATGAGGGAAAATGCAAATCCCTGCACGGCCACACTTATCATCTGCAGATTGCTGTCAGTGGATTTTTAGATGAACGGGGTATGACCTACGATTTTGGAGATATCAAAGCTATCTACAAGGACTACTTAGAGCCCCATTTGGATCATCGCTATCTCAATGAAACCCTGCCTTATATGAATACAACCGCTGAAAACATGGTTTACTGGATTTTCCAAACCATGAGTCAAGAGTTGCCAGACGAACGCGGTCTCCGTATGGAATACGTTCGTCTCTATGAGACTCCGACTGCCTTTGCAGAGTTTAGACGGGAGTGGTTAGATGACTAGGGAACGTGTCCTCAAACTACCAGTTCTGGAAATCTTTGGCCCAACCTTTCAAGGTGAAGGTCGTGCCATCGGGCAGAAAACCATGTTTGTCCGTACTGCTGGTTGCGACTACCATTGCGACTGGTGCGACTCTGCCTTTACTTGGGATGGTTCTGAAAAGCCAACTCGCATGACCGCTGATGAAGTCATTGCTGCCTTAGATAAGCTAGGAAGCTACGACTATGTAACCCTATCTGGGGGAAATCCTGCTATCCTAGCAGCCAACATGGCCGAACTCGTCACCAAGCTCAAGGAACGTGGTGTCACTCTGGCAGTTGAGACCCAAGGCTCCCGCTGGCAAAATTGGTTAAAAGATATTGATCAGGTCACTCTGAGCCCCAAACCTCCTTCATCAAAGATGGAAGTCAACTTTGAGACCTTGGACTTTATCGTTTCCCAACTGGACCCAGGCAAGGTCACCTTTAAAATCCCTGTCTTTGACGATGCCGATTTGGCCTTTGCCAAAGAGGTTCAAGAACGCTACCAACCAGATGTCCTCTTCTTATCAGCAGGAAATCCTGAGCCCAAGGCTACAGGCAATATTGTCCAAGACCAACTGGATCGCCTCAAAGAACTCTGGGAACATGTCGCTGCTGACGATAGCTGGGGCAATGTCCGCGTCCTTCCTCAACTTCATACCCTCCTCTACGACAACCAACGTGGTGTTTAAGATTAGAAAGAAAAAATCATGTCACAACAAGAAGAAATGAAAAACCTAAGCCTACTAGGCAATAAAGAAACCAACTACATTTTCGACTATCAACCAGAAGTCCTCGAATCCTTTGACAATCGTCATGTTGAAAATGACTATTTCATCAAATTCAACTGTCCTGAATTTACCTCGCTGTGCCCTATCACTGCTCAACCAGACTTTGCGACCATTTATATTTCCTACATTCCTGACAAGCTCTGTGTCGAGTCAAAATCCCTCAAACTCTACCTCTTTAGCTACCGAAATCATGGGGATTTTCACGAAAACTGTATCAACACCATAGGGAAAGACTTGGTCAACTTGCTAGACCCTCGCTATTTAGAAGTCTGGGGAAAATTCACTCCGCGCGGTGGCATTTCAATTGACCCCTACTACAACTACGGTAGACCTGGAACTAAGTATGAAGGATTGGCAGAACAGCGTCTCTTCCAACACGACCTTTATCCAGAGAAAATTGACAACCGCTAAACTCATACTCAATGAAAATCAAAGAGCAAACTAGGAAGCTAGCCGCAGGTTGCTCAAAGCACTGCTTTGAGGTTATAGATAAGATTGACGAAGTCAGCTCAAAACAGTGTTTTGAGGTTGCAGATGGACGCTGACGTGGTTTGAAGAGATTTTCGAAGAGTATCATACGAAAAAGCCCTGTTCCTCAAGCTGAGGAGCAAGGCTTTTTTGAGTTTCAATTATTCTTCTGTTCCAAGGAAGTTTTTCGCTACAAGAGCTGCAAGAACACCACCAACGATTGGGGCAAGGATGAAAATCCAAACTTGTTGAAGAGCTGCGCCACCGACCAAGACAGCTGGTGCCAAGCTACGAGCCGGGTTCACTGAAAGGCCAGTAATGTTCAAGCCCACAAGGATCATGGCCATCAATGACAAACCAATTACTAAACCAGCAATCGCACCATTTCCCTTGCTTTCTGATGTTACCGTCATGATAACTAGGACAAACAAGAAAGTTGCGATGACTTCAAACAAGAATCCACCAAAGACAGTGACACCGTTTGCCAAGGCATTTTCACCAAGACTAGCAGTTGACATGCCTGAGTTAGACAAGAGGAAGAATACTGCAGCTGACGCAAGGAAAGCTCCAACTACTTGTCCAAGGATGTAGTTTACAAGCTCTGAAGATGACAAACGTTTGTTTACAAACATAGCAATCGAAACAGCTGGGTTCAAGTGAGCCCCTGAAACAGTTCCGATTGAGTAGGCTGCAACTACAATTGCCAAACCAAAGGCAAAAGCAATCCCAAGGTGTCCAAGGCCATCAAGACCATTTCCAAAAACAACAGCTCCTGTTCCGATGAACACAAGCATAAATGTACCGATTAATTCAGCAACAAATTTTTTCATGATAAATCTCCTTTTTTCAAACTATGTATTAGTCTATCAAAAGAAGGAAAGGGTTTCAAGAAAATTGACTGGAAAGTTATTTGAAAATCATGAAACGACTCGCTTATCCTTAGTACTGAAAAGATTGAATAGCTTCTTTCAAGTCATCTTGTAAACTATTTCTCTGGTCAAGTTGAACATAGACTTCCAACAGACAGGATCTGAAGTTGGAAAATTTATAAAAATCTTCCCTTTCTTCTATCGGAAAATCAACAGTTTTTATCCAAGAGGCTACTTGCTCTTGCTCCAACTTCCCTTGTAAAATGGGTTCATAAAGTACTCTCGCTAACCGCCAATCCTCATCATTTGTAAAACGAATGGTAATTCTTTTAAATAGTTGACCCAGTACATCAAATACTTCAGAAACTCTGTTACTAGGAAAATCTGGATGACAAACGACTTCAGTCAAGAGATCCGCTCCATGCGCAAAAGCGTGAACCCAACCATACTGACTTGAAAAACCTGTCGTATCCTTTTCTTTTTTAAGGTAATACAAACCTTGAGATAGCATAGCATTTCTTATATCAGTTTTTAAACCTTTATAGAAAAGAGAGTGTTCGTTACCATCTGCAGACAAAAGATTGGCATAAATAAGCGCCCTAAAAGAACGTTTAAGAGCCGAAACTCCTCTACTATCAATCTCTTTGTATAGACCTTCATCAGAGGAGACCTCTTCTGAGATAAACTGAAACTGCTCAAGGGAAAACAACTCTTCTTGAATCCCCCTAGCCAAACTCGTAAAAACAAGTTCATCTCGAATTTCTGGAGAGGGATCTCCCAAGTGCTCAAGCAGCCACTGAATTTCTTCTCGACTATAGCTTGGTTTTTCTTCTATCACTTTTCTTTGTAATTTTTTACGCATCTCAAGTACCTCTACATTTCTAGCAACTTCTCAAAAAGCCATCCGAAGATAACTTTCTTTCTTATTCTGTTTTTGATGGACGTTTTCCTGCAGCAATTGCATCTGCCTCTGTCATCTCAACAACGTTGGCTTTATTCGTTTTTGGAGGCATTCTATCCTTACTATACCAATAAACTTTTGATTTCCCATGGTTTGCAACATAGACAATTCTATCTTGCTGTTGAGCTTTGGTTTCAGCTTCACGTGCAATTCTTTTTTCTTCTTCTTTTTGAGAAATTAACGACTCAACTGCACCTATTCTATCAAGCAACTCTGTCTTTTTATCATTATTTTCAATCTGATTAACTGTTTCTTTAGCAGACTTCACTTGACTCGCATCTTGACTGTCTTCTAATTGTTTGACTAAGGTTTCACCTTTTTCTTGCAACTCCTTTGCAGCTTTTTCTTTGGCAATTCTCTCTTCTTCTGCTTTTTCTTTAGCTTTTTTCTCTTCTTCGATTCGTTTTGCTTCCTCTATACTAGATGAAGTATCAGTGGTTGAAGCTGTCGAAGTAGTAGATGTCGCAGTCTGCTTAGTTTCTGACTGAGAAGATGAAGTTTTCTTTGTGACTGTCGGAGTTTGAAGAGCAACTGCAACAAAACTGACAACGAAAAGTCCGATCATTAAATTTCTTTTTCGAATATCTGGTGCTTTCTTTACAAAATACCAAATACCAATTCCGCTCAAAACAAGATAGAGAGTAGGAAGAGCAATCAATAAAATGATTCCCAACAAAACTAGACCAATTTTGATAAAATGCATTCTTTGGGGATCTTGCTCTAGCCATTTTTTAATTCTGTTCATATCCTTATCCTAAATCCCCTTTACTCTCCCAACTCTGCACTGTAGGCGATAATCTGGTCAACCGTGTCTGACAAGAACTGGATGGTATCACGGAGTGGTTTGTCCGTTGAGATATCGGCTCCGATAATCATGGCTGACTCAAGCGGTGTCTTGCTACCGCCAGATTTAAGGAGATTGAGCCAGTCTTCAGCTCCAGTTTCTGAATGTTTCAGATGAAGGTAACCCGCAGTCGAGATGACAAGTCCGGCTGAGTAGGTGTAGCTATACAAGCCCATGTAGTAGTGGGCCTGGCGCATCCAAGTCAAAGAAGCATCGTCGTCAATTTCAATAGCATCTCCCCAGAAATCCGTCAAGACTTCCTTCATAATGCTGTTAAGTTTGCTTGCTCCGAAGGTTTCTCCTTCTTCAATCAATGTATAAACCTTACGCTGGAAGGCTGCTTCCAAGAGGTGGGTGATGAAATTATGGAAGTAGGTATCTGTTAAGCGGTGAGCCAGAGCGAAGCGTTTTTGACGAGGGTCATCAGATTGGTGCTCCAAGTAATCACTGAGAAGCAATTCATTGAAAGTTGACGGCGCTTCAACATAGTAGGTCGACATGTGAGCATTGAAGTAACTCTGATGATTATCTGAAAAGATGAATTGACCAGAATGCCCGATTTCATGAATCAAGGTATAGACATCGCTCAAACGGCCTGTCCAGCTCATGAGGACATAAGGGTGCACGCGATATGGATCCGTCGCATAACCTCCGGAATCCTTGCCACTATTAGCAGCAAAGTCCACCCAGCGCTCTTCTTGATAGCGAGCAACTTCCTGACAATATTCTTTCCCCAAAGGTTCTACCGACTTCATGATCAAATCATAGGCATCGTCAATAGTCACTTGAGGATTGAGGGCGCTGTCCAAGTCCAATTTCCAGTCTGCAAAGGTCATCTTTTCAAGACCATTTACCTTGGCAACATGCTTGAGGTATCTCTGAGCAACAGGCGCAAACTCCCTCATGATGAGGTCAATCTGACGATCAAACATGGCACGGTCCACTTCTTGCTCAGCTAGAAGATAATCAAAGACAGAGTCATATCCCTTCATATCAGCCAAGAGTTTTTCAGACTTGACTTGAGCTAGATAGGCTGCAGCAGCCGTATTTTGGTGCTTACGAAGACCTTCTGAGAAGGAACGGAAAGATTTCTCACGAACCTCAGCATCCTCATGATTTTGGTAGAAATTTTCATAGGTCACAAAGCTGTTTTTGTAGGTCTTGCCATGGGCTTCAAAGTCAGCCATTTCAAAGTCCCCAGCTCGCATTTTCGTATAGATATCCTGCGGACTGTAGAAAACTTCACCGAGATTGGTCAAGGCCTTCTCCACATCAGCCCCTAGATAGTGGGCTTTTTTGATTTTGGCCTGACGAATGGCAGCTGTTAAATGAGGCAATTTACCCAAACGGTCCAAGACTTCCTCGTCTGCTGCCACCAAGGCATCGTCAAAGAAGGTCAGAGCTACGCTGGCGTCTGTTTCAAATTCCATCCCAGCTTGGGCAATGTTGGCAAATTCGTCATTGCTATAGTCTGTCGTCTGAGGCATAAAGCCATAGTTGCCAATATGGCTCATCTGAATGTAGATTTGTTCCAATTCCGCAAAGGCCTTCTCGAAATCTTCAAAAGTGTGAAGATTGCCATTGTAGTCACGGCTAAACTGGTTGATGTCTTCACGAGCCTTCTCGATTGCACGCAAGAAATCCTCACGGTCTTGGTATAGGGCTGTTAAATCCCAAAGTTCCTTCTCTGGAAATTCTGAACGGTGTTTTTGTTCCATTTTCTTCCTCTTATTTCTCTAATTCTAATAAAACACTAAGGGCTGATAAGGCGTAAAGCGGTGCTGTTTCTGCTCGCAAAATACGAGGACCAAGACCTGCCAAGACTGCTCCCTTAGCTTCAAAACTTTCGATTTCTGCAGGTGACAGACCACCTTCTGGACCAAAGATAAAGAGCAATTTGGCTCCCTTCTCGAGTCCATTAACTGCTTGTAAAAGCGCAGCGGCTTCTCCTTCTTTGGCCGACTCTTCATAAGCCACTACGATAGAGTCAAATTGGTCCAGTTGAGCTAGAAAGTCTGATTTTTTCTCGAAAAGTGTGACACTTGGTACTAGATTACGCTTGCTTTGTTCTGCTGCTCCAAGGGCAATTTTTTCTAGTTTTTCAATCTTTTTACCCAATTTCTTGCCATCCCATTTGGCGACCGACCAATCGGCAGGGAAGGACCAAATCTGGCTGGCGCCCAGTTCAGTTACTTTTTGAGTGATAAACTCGAGCTTGTCGCCCTTGGGAAAGCCAGATGCGATGGTCACCTGGATTGGTAATTCCACGTTGTCAGCTAACTTTTCAACCAACTCAAACTGACGATTTTCAACATCCAAGACGCGCGCCAAACGCTTGATACCATCATCAAAGACTAAGGTCACCTCATCATCTTCTTTCAAGCGCATAACCTGAAACATATGCTTGCTGGTTTCCTTGTCCTCGATGGTGACAGGAGAGACTGCACTCCCCTTGACAAAATACTGCTGCATGCTAGCCTCCAATCACACCGGAAATATCCTTGGTTTTCTTAAAGACACAGGCATTCCATTCCCCTTGAACCATGTGAGTTTCGAGGAAAAATCCAGCTGACTCAGCCGACTCGCGCACCATGTCCCACTTGTCCTTGATAATGCCACTCATGATGAGGTAGCCTTCATCCTTGACCAAGCGGTAAGCATCATCCGTCAAATGAATAAGGATATCCGCCAAGATATTAGCCACAATCACATCTGCCTCAATCTCAACTCCCTTAAGCAAGTCTCCTGCTGCTACATGAATGTTTTCCATACCAGGGTTGAGCTCAATATTTTCCTGAGCAACACGAACTGCCACATCATCCAGGTCGTAGGCAAAGATTTCCTTGGCACCAAGTAGCGAGCTGGCAATAGAGAGAACCCCTGAACCAGTACCCACATCTAGCACTGTTTCCCCACCACGAAGAACCTGCTCCAAGGCAAAGAGGCTCATCTTAGTGGTTGGATGGGTCCCCGTACCAAAAGCCATACCTGGATCCAGCTTGATAATCTTTTCCCCAGCAGTCGCCTCATAGTCCGTCCAAGACGGCACGATGGTCAAATCATGAGTGATACGAGCTGGTTCATAGTATTTCTTCCAGTTGTCTGCCCAGTCTTCCTCAGCCAAGGCAGTCGTCCCCATCTTGACCTCTCCCAAGTCCATAAAATCAGTTAGTTCCGCGAGACGGGCCTGCAAGTCTGCCTCAACCGTTGCTACATCAACCGTATCAGGGTAGTAGGCTGTCACTACGATTTCTTCTTGCTGCTCAACCTCTGGGAAAATCTCGCCGAAGCGGTCAACATTTCCCACATAGTCCATACTATCTTCGATCGCAACACCTTGCGCTCCCAGCTCAATCAAGAGATTGGAAACCAACTCCTCTCCCTCACGCTTCACTGTAACTTTTAACTCTTGCCATGTTTCCATATTTAAGATACCAAGCCCGTAAAACACAAAGCCAAAATAGAAACTTCTCTGAAGACGCTTGTGTCTATGAGAAGTTTATCTTTTTGGCACAGTGTTTAGGGCGGGTTCAGTTTAGAAATTTAACCGAACCATCCTTTCTAATCACTTACTTTATAATAATCTTTTAATCTCTCTTGCAAATGAGGTACAACTTGACTGGAGCTAAGAAATTCCTTGACATTCATGAGCTGATAGCCCTGCCCTTCATCACCAAAGGTGATATTGTCAAACTGGTTCTGTGTTAACTGACCGACTAGAAATACAGATTGTTTATCCGCAAAAAGCATACTTGGATAAAACTTACTCCAAAGCAGACAATCCTCAGTCAAATGAATTCCCAGTTCTTCATAAACTTCACGCGCTGCGCACTCAAAAGGACTTTCATCCCCCTCGCGTCCCCCACCGGGCAGTTCCCACATGTTGGGCCAGGGAATGCTTGTCTTATCATCGCGTAAGATAGTCAGGAGCTTATCCCCACAAAACAAAGCAATCTTACAGCCTGTGAAATCAGAAATTTCTAGTTCCATGTCAAACTCCTAATATCTCGGATAAGGGTAAAATTCTCCCTCTTCCAAGCCTACTTTTCCTTCTTCAAAGACTTCTTGGTTCCATTCCATGACAAATTCTTCTGCTTCTGGGTCTTCCAAAAAGTCCATGAGGGCATCTAGCCCAACCTCAGCAGTATCTTTAAGGAAAAGAGCAAAATATGCTAAAAATTCACGAGAAAATCCTTTTTTAGGCAAGTAAGGGATGACAGTCAAATAGTCTTCTGCATTGACTGTTGATTTAGCAGGATTGTAGAAAAGAACTGCTTCTTCAAAGAGAATGTCATCTGACGAAACCTCTCCATCTTCATCCACCATCTCCACACCTGCAGCATTTTGCGCTTCTAACAAAAAACTCACTTCAACCGCGTGGTTGCGCTTGTCCCAACTAATCTCATAATCAAAAGGAAAGTTCTTGTCCAACTCTTCTTGTAAAACATCTAAAAATCCATATGTTGCCATTTTGTCCTCTTTCTATGCGACTCTTAAATCGCCCCGATTGCTCGGAAATATGCTAAAATAGATACTACCATCTTACCACATATACATCAGAAAATCCACGCTAGAAAGGACTGCTATGCCAGACAATCTCGCGCTTCGCATGCGCCCTAAAACCATCGACCAGGTCATTGGTCAGGAACATCTGGTCGGGCCTGGAAAAATTATCCGCCGCATGGTGGAAGCCAACCGCCTGTCCTCCATGATTCTTTATGGACCTCCGGGAATCGGCAAGACCAGTATTGCCTCTGCCATCGCAGGGACGACCAAGTATACCTTTCGAACTTTCAATGCGACAGTAGATAGTAAAAAAAGACTCCAAGAAATCGCGGAAGAGGCGAAATTCTCTGGTGGTCTCGTCCTATTACTAGACGAGATTCATAGACTAGATAAAACCAAGCAAGATTTCCTCTTGCCTCTTTTGGAAAGTGGACTAGTCATCATGATTGGGGCTACAACTGAAAATCCTTTCTTTTCTGTCACTCCTGCCATTCGTAGCCGTGTTCAAATTTTTGAGTTGGAACCTCTGTCTAACCAAGACATCAAAGAGGCTCTGCAAATAGCTCTAAGTAACCCTGAGCGTGGTTTTGATTTCCAAGTAGAGCTAGATGAGGATGCACTGGATTTCATCGCGACCTCTACAAATGGAGACCTGCGTTCTGCCTTTAACTCGCTGGATTTGGCTGTTCTCTCTACCCCTGAAAATGACAAGGGGATCCGCCACATCACTCTGAATATCATGGAAAATAGCCTCCAGCGGAGCTATATTACCATGGACAAGGATGGGGACGGTCACTACGATGTCCTTTCAGCCCTACAAAAGTCCATCCGTGGCTCGGATGTCGATGCCAGTCTCCACTATGCGGCCCGCTTGATTGAGGCTGGAGATTTGCCCAGTCTCGCTCGTCGTTTGACCGTCATCGCTTATGAAGATATCGGTTTGGCCAATCCTGAAGCTCAGATTCATACTGTAACTGCTCTAGATGCTGCTCAAAAGATTGGCTTCCCAGAAGCTCGCATTCTCATTGCCAATGTCGTGATTGACTTGGCCCTCTCTCCAAAATCCAACTCAGCCTATGTGGCCATGGACAAGGCCCTTGCTGACCTCAAAACATCAGGTCATTTACCTATTCCGCGCCACCTGCGCGATGGCCACTACAGTGGAAGCAAGGAACTAGGGAATGCGCAAAACTATCTCTATCCGCACAACTATCCTGGACACTGGGTCAAACAAGACTACTTGCCAGAAAAGATTCGCAATCATAGCTACTTTTCACCAGAGGAAACTGGCAAGTACGAACGGGCCTTAGCCCAACGTAAGGAAACCATTGATAAATTAAGAAACTTGTGAAATCCTTTTCAAAAAAAATAAATTTTCCTCTTGAATTTTTTAAAAAAAGTGGTATCATATAAACATAGAAACGCTGTGGTGTACGACTTCACACTTAAGTGTTGACCGACTATTTTTTGTATTATTAGGGAAACAAAAGTCTTCTAACAGCATGTAAGCCGTCTCACACGGAAACAGCTTCAGTTAGAGCGAGTTGCCCACCTGCTTAATTGCGCGGGTTCAATACAAACCGTGAAGATTCGGCACCAATACAGCTTTTTCTTTGCCTCCTTAGCTCAGCTGGCAGAGCAGCGGACTCTTAATCCGTGGGTCACAGGTTCGATCCCTGTAGGGGGCACTAAATACAACAGGAAAAAGCCTTAATTTCAAGGCTTTTTTGCTTGTCTATAACTGATTTGCTCCATCATTTGCCCCACTTTTAAATCTATCTTTTCTTTTTGAATCAAATTACATCTTAACAAATAGTGTAAAGCCAGTTACTTTTGCTTTGATGCCATACAATATTTTCATGTAGAGAAGACAAATTTTATCTTCTCTTTTTATTTTCAAAATGATAAAAACTGAAACTTCCAAATTTTCCATTTTGTTTATTGACATTTCCTCTAAAAAGGTGTATAATATTTTTATTATCAAACTATACTATACTATATAGGGGGTATTGAAATGAAATTTTCTAATCGTTTACTGCTATTCCTTGCAGGAGTTGTTTTTGTCCTTTTAGGACTTTTCCTATTTACAAACCCAGTAGCTAATCTTGTTGCTTACAGCTGGTGGATTGCATTTGGTTTACTGGTTTCTTCTATAGCAGCTATTTTAGGCTATTTCTCTGTACCAAAAGAGCTTCGCTCACCAGCTCATCTTTTCCAAGGGATTGTTAATCTTCTCTTAGCTCTTTACCTCGTTGCCTATGGCTTTGTGACGCTGCCAGTTGTCATTCCAACTATTTTAGGAATTTGGTTAATTGTAGAAGCCATTATAGCTTTCTTTAAAGGCAATCGTCTGGGATTGATTTTCCCTATTATTGGCAACCATATCATGTGGATAGCGTTGCTTGCATTTTTACTAGGTCTAGTGATTTTGTTCAATCCAGTAGCTACAAGTGTCTTTGTCGTTTATGTCGTTGCCTTTGCATTTTTAATTGTTGGTTTCACCTATATCCTTGATGCCTTTCGTAAATAATCTAGCTGCCATTTTGGGCATATTAAAATAGCTGGGAAGTTACATTCTCAGCTTTTTCTGTTGCCTCCTTAGCTCAGTTGGTAGAGCAGTAGACTCTTAAGCTATGGGGCGCAGGTTCGAGCCCTGCAGGGGGCACATCTAAATCAACAGAAATAAGCCTTGAAACCAAGGCTTTTTTTAACGTCTAATAGCTTTTTGTAGAAAAGTATTTAAAAATAAAAGAGAAGAGAATCTCTCACTCTCTTCTCAGTATATCTTATTAAATTTAGTTTTTCTTAATCTACCTGATTTTCCTTTGCAACGACAAATTCTTTAACCAGTCGATAGATAACAGCAAATACGGGGGTAAAGAATATCATTCCAAGTAGTCCGAAAAGATTCCCTCCAATACTAGCAGCCGCAAGCGTGAAAATAGCTGGCAAACCAATAGACTGACCTACAACTCTAGGATAAATAAGGTTTCCTTCAATCAGCTGTATAACTTGATATAGAAGAAGAGAAAGTAAGGCTTGAGTAGGACTCACTGTGAAGATAAAAATCGCTCCCACAACACAAGCAATCATAGGCCCTACATAAGGAATGAACGATAGCACTCCTGCAAAGATACCTGTCATTACTCCATAGGGTATCCCAAACACGCTGTAACCAACCGCTATCATAACTCCTATGATAACTGCTTCAATCAGCTGACTCATCAAAAATTGGTCATAAGTCTCTAGTGCTACTTGTCCAATGTAAGTCAACTTTATCACCACCTTCTCTGGAAGAAAAACTTTTAGAAGTCGACTCGTCATCGCTGCCAAATGTTCCTTACTGGATAAAAATAAAAAGGTGAAGACTATAATCAAAAAGGCATTCATCAAACTTGAAAAAATATTGCCGATATTACTAGTCAGACCTGATAAAAAACCTATCAAAGCTTGGCTAATAGAACTAGATTGTCCCTGTATGCCTGATACGATAGTTGACAACATGTCTTTGGTTACAAATTCCGAGCTGCCTAGCAATTTCCCAAGTTGAGTAAGGACTGTTGAAAGGACTGTTCCCAGCTGACTAATAGTCTGGGCTAGGGTTGGCAGCACCAAAACCAAAAGAGCAATCACGATTAAGATAAGAGCTAGGAAAACAAGTACCATGGCAATCGGACGACGCAACTCTGCCTTTACCTTCAATTTAACTAAGTACTGTTCAATTTTTTTCATAGGAACATTAAGCACAAAAGCAATAACAGCACCATAAATCAAGGTTGATATTACATCAAAGAGAGAGATTGCTCCTGATATAAAGCTCGATGCATTCAGAATTACAAGAGCAACCAGCCCTATAAAAAGTATTAACGGGGTGTATTTTTTTACTAAGTTCATAAATTCTCCTTAATAAACATGTTTAGATACGACTATACTATTTGGTTTTTCAAACTCTCGATTAAGGTAGGCTTGGTAAGTTCCTGGAGCGATAAATCCTTTGGGTGAGAGGATATCGGTGCCAGCCTGACCGACTATGGTATCAGCCAAGAGCACACAGTTTGTGGACAAGACAAAGTAGGATTTAAACTTAGATTTGATAAATTTATAAAGTTCCCCATCCGTCTCATGTCTGATTTTATAAGCGTAGGTGTAGTCTTCCTTACCATCTTCCGTTTTAATTTTATCTGCGCTTGGCTCCCAAGGAATCGTTAGTTGTTTTAATTCAGCTAATTTTTCCTGAACCGCTTCTTCCATTTCCGGTGTCAAATCTATTCCGTAACCAAAAAGCGTTTTTTGACTCTCACGTTTACATAGATCGATGTACTTATCGCGGTCACAAAAATATAAGACACCATCTCCTATCATACCAAATAAGGTCTCAGATGACGGATCATAGTTGCCATAAGAAATAACACGACCCTGATAGCAGATATCCACATGACCAATAGCTGAAAACAGGGAGGTCTCAGCTGTATGAACAAAAATTTCAAGCTCTGCTGTCTTACCAGACTTCACTATTCCAAGATGGATATCTTCTTCCTCATCAGCATTTTCTAGCATAAATTTGTTAACTTTTGCTAAAGTTCTTGCAGGGATGAGAGCGGCTAGGACAATAGGTAAGCTAATTCTAATACGACGTTTGAGATGGTTTTTCCCAATTTCCCCTTCAAATAAGAAACCGTCACGGATATTGGACAGACCATAAAGGAAAAAATAAGCCCCTAAAACAAAGAGTTGAAAGACAGAATTTCCCGTAGAGGACAAAAGACTAGTCCCACCAAGAAAAACTAGTACGAGACCATCTAGTAAGAAACGAAAACGAGGTCGAATTTTGTTTTTGCGGTAGAGAACATAGGTGACAAGGTTGATACTAGCATGAAAAATCTGATAAATTCCAATCACAAGAGCCAAAATATAAATTGGCACATCAGTAGCAAGATTCGAGCCTAGCAAATATCCCATCACTAACAATTTAACCAGTGCAACTCCCAAGGTGTCCGTTGACTGACTTTTTTTGAAAATACGTAATACTAAATCTAAGACCGTTGCTATCCAATCTAAAAACAGAACCAGTCGAATAACCGTCACTGGCAACCAAGTTCCCGTGACCATCAAGATAAGACCTAGCAGAACAAACAAGAAACCCTGAACAAGTAATTTCTTACCTGTCAGACCTAAAGAAAGAATTTTTTCCATAAAAGACCTTTCAAAAATAATAATTAAGCCCTTTGATCAAATTGACTGGTAAATAGCTGACGGCACAAACAGCCTGTGCCAGCAAGACATGGCGACTGACTGTAGCAATGTCACCATCTTGTCTTTTGCACTTCTGAAATTTGTTTTATTGATTCGAAAACAAAGCTAATAAAAATTAACTAAACTTGAGAGATAAGTACAATTGAGACGAAAAAATGTGTAACCAATACTACTTGTAAAGGTAAGAAAGTATTATTTCTATTCTATTAATGATTTATATACTATCTATTGTGACACAATACTCACTATAATTCAACATTTTACTAATTAAAAATTATAAAATAAGTTTCAAGTCCTCATAACGCTTTGAAAAGAACAAAAAAACGGAATGAAATAACATATAATTAGATTATGAAACAAAGTTTACTAGGCACAAACTAAGATATGTTTAATCAAGCAGAGAGGGGAGATTCTGTTTCTTTAAAACAAGTTTATCCTCCCATTTGATTATGAACTTTCTTACCAAACATCTCTAATCTGATGACACTCTTCAAAAAATTTTTTTTAATTTAAAACAAAAGTCTTGCTTTTCTTTTTATTTGTGCTATACTTGTTCTTGTATCAGATACAAGTTATCTAAAGGAGTTTATATGGATACGAAATTTTCAGTAGCCTTGCACATCCTAACCATGATTAGTGAAAGCAAGGATACCTTAAGTTCACAAGCACTGGCTGAGAGCGTCGGGACCAACGCTAGTTACATTCGAAAGGTGATTGCCTTATTGAAAAATGCAGATTTGATTCATTCCCAGCAAGGAAAAACAGGTTATCAACTCAGTAAGTCTCCAAAGAAAATGACTTTACTAGAGATCTACTATGCTACTCAAGAAATCAATCACATTAGTTTATTCCCTGTTCATCAAAATAGCAATCCTGATTGCCCTGTTGGAAAACATATCCAAGGAGCAGTTTCACCGCTTTTCGCTAGTGCCGAATCTCAATTAGAGAAGGAATTAGCAAATCAAACTTTAGAAGATGTCATTGACAATCTATATAAACAAGCCAAACAAGTCCGAAACTGATTTGATAGCAAGTCAGTTTTTACTGGAGACAACATGAACTTGTATCAAATACAAGTCTATTGAATTATATTAAAAAAGAAAAGAGAAAACACATGAAAGTTGCACAACACACTACTTATAACAAAAACAATATCACACTGAACATCACAGAAATCGCTAAACCAAGTATTACAGACAAAGAAGTTTTAGTTAAAGTCACCGCAGCCGGCGTTAATCCTCTCGATAATATGATCTCTCGTGGTGAGGTTAAGATGATTGTTCCATACAAACTTCCTCAAACTGCAGGTAACGAAGTGGTTGGAATCGTTGAAAGCATTGGCAAGAAAGTTAACAACTTTCAGGTAGGAGATCGTGTCTTTGGACGTCTGCCACTTGATCATATCGGCGCCTTTGCAGAATACGTAGCTGTCGATAGCCAAGCCTTAGCCAAAGTTCCAGACTATCTATCAGACGAGGAAGCTGCTGCTGTTCCTCTTACTGCCTTGACCATTATGCAGGCTCTTGACCTCATGGGCGCTCAAGCTGGGAAAACGATCTTTATTTCTGGTGGGACTGGAGGAGTTGGTGGAATGGCCATTCCGATTGCCAAAGCAAAAGGTTTGAAAGTCATTACCAACGGTTCTGGAGATAGTGCAGAGCGTGTCTTGAAACTAGGAGCAGATAGATTTATCGATTACAAAACAGAGGATTATACAAAAACTGTTAGCCAGGTGGATTATGTCCTCGATACTCTCGGTGGAGCTGAAACTGAAAAACAAATGTCTATCATGAAAAAAGGTGGTCATCTTGTTTCACTTCGTGCCATGCCAAACGCTGCCTTTGCCAAACGCATGAACCTACCAAAATGGAAACAGATGATTCTTGGCTTGGCAGGTCGCAAATTTGATAAGATGGCGGAAAAATATGGTGTCCACTACCATTTTATCTTTGTAGAAAGCAATGGCGCTCAATTACAAGAGGTAGCTGACCTCTTTAGTAAATTAGAAATCAAACCATCTATCGATACAGTTTATCCCTTTGAAGAGGTAAATAGCGCCTTAGACAAAGTCGCTAATGGTCGCTCTCGTGGTAAAACAGTCCTCAGCTTTAAGAAATAAAAAGGAAAACACAATGTCATATCTTACAACTAAAAATCAATACATCACGGTCGACGGGAACAAAATCGCTTATCGCGAACTTAGTAAAGGCAAATCAAAACTACCTCTTCTGATGCTGGTCCATTTGGCAGCAACTCTCGATAACTGGGATCCTAAACTCTTAGACTTGATTGCTGAAAAGCACCATGTCATTGTAGTCGATCTTCCTGGAGTAGGAGCCAGTCAGGGCAAAGTTGCTCCGACTATTCCTGGAATGGCTGAGCAGACAATTGACTTTGTAAAAGCGCTTGGTTACGATAAAATCAATCTTCTTGGCCTTTCTATGGGAGGTATGATTGCCCAAGAAATCATCCGAATCAAGCCTACTCTAGTGAACCGTTTGATTTTGGCTGGAACAGGACCTCGAGGTGGAAAAGAGGTCGATAAGGTCACAGGGAAAACCTTTAGTTATATGTTTAAAGCTGGACTCGAGCGCATCGATCCTAAACGCTATATCTTCTATAATCATGATGATCAAGGGAGAATTGAAGCCTTGAAAGTCCTAGGACGAATGGGTATGAGAACAAAGGAATTTGCGGATAAAGATATGAACCTATCAGGATTCCTAACTCAACTCAAAGCTATTAAACGTTGGGGGAAAGATTCGCAAGACGACCTAAAATTTATCATCCAACCAACCTTAATCGTCAACGGGGACAAGGATATGCAGGTTCCAACGGAAAATTCTTACGATATGCATGCAAAAATCGAAAATAGTAAGCTGATCATCTATCCAAATGCTGGTCACGGTTCGATCTTCCAATATGCAGAGGAGTTTTCAAAAAAAGTCATTGCTTTCTTGGAGGACTAAGATGGTCAAAACTATTCTGATTACAGGTGCTACTGACGGTATCGGTAAACATTTGGCAAAGAAATTGGCTAGTGAAGGGCATCATGTCATCCTCCATGGTCGAAATCCTCAAAAACTTGAGCTGGCGCTTCAAGAGGTTAGGACCGTTTCCTTGAGAGGCAGAGTTTCTAGCTACCTTGCAGATTTTTCAAAATTAGATGATGTTTATCGATTTGTAGAGGAAATCAAGAGAGAATTTCAAAGTATTGATGTCTTGTTTAACAATGCAGGCCTTTATGCTGGAAAAGAACGAAAAGCGAGTGCTGAAAATGTCGAGTTGACCTTTATGTTATCTGTTCTGGTTCCCTATATTTTAACAACTAAGCTAGGTCCCTTGTTAGAAAAAGCGTCTGACGGCCGTGTCATTAATACTTCTTCCTATATGCATCATTTTGCTAAGGTTAAGGATTTAGACTTTGGATTTGAGACGAACTACAATCCTGGTTTGGCCTACAATAATTCCAAACTTTACACTATTTGGATGACACGCTATCTAGCAAGGGATTTCTTTTTAAGAGGTTCAAATATCACCATCAATTCTTACCATCCTGGCTTAATTTCAACAAACTTAGGGAATTATTCCAGTGATGAAAAGACGAAAAAGTCTCTCTTCGGACGCTTGATGAAGTCATTTTCCAAAAATCTAGACGAGGGAATTGAAACAGGCTACTATCTTACATTATCAGAAGAAATCATTGGTTTGACTGGCTACTATTTTGATGATAAAACTGTCAAAACAGTTTCTGAAAAAGGGTATACACTTGAAAAAGCTCAAGATTTAACCAATTACTGTAATGATAAAATTAAGTTATTTAAACAGAAATATGTTGAGTTTGATTAAAAATTTAATACAAGAGGAAGACTGGACAGGAACTCAATTTCAGGAGAAAACGAAGTAAATCTTCCCACAATAAAACGCATAATATCAAGGTTGTTCAAACTGGATACTGTGCGTTTTTCAGATTTCAAAGACTTTTCCTAGCCACTTTTTTGCTTCTATCTCCCCTTTTTCATGATGTATTTTCGTATAGGTGTTTCAACCATTTGAACGATTTCAAATCCTTCTTTTTGATAGAGGTGCTTGGCTACTTGATTTGCCTCGAAGACATTTAGAGAGATACTGTCTATATCTCTATTTTCAAATGCTAAACTAACAAATTTCCTTAAAGCCTGGCTACCTAAGCCTTGCCCCTGTTTCTGAGGATTGATAAAAAATCTTCCAATATGAAGATTGCTGTCTTCTTGCCTGATTTTCTGGATAAGCCCCACAAACTCTTGTCCTTCAAAGATTGAAAAGATTCCTTCCAAGTCTTGAAAGACTTGAATTGTCAAGGGGAAAGGAATCATTGGTCCCATCCATTGTTCTTGAAAGGATTTTCCAAGGGAGTTGGACCATTGGCATACGAGCTGAGCGTTTTCTGTGCTCATCTTTTCTTCAAAACGAATTGTCATCTTGACCTCACTATCTTGTCTATGTTTCTTTATTATACTACTTCTACTATTTTTTACGAATAGATAAGTATGATTGATATTTATTTTTTTCTTGTCGGGAGCATTCTCGCTTCCTTTCTTGGTTTGCTCATCGACCGTTTTCCTGAGCAATCCATTATCCAACCTGCTAGTCACTGCGATTCCTGTCAGACTCGCTTGCGTCCCTTAGATTTGATTCCAATTCTCTCGCAGGTCTTCAATCGCTTTCGCTGTCGTTACTGCAAGGCTACTTATCCAGTCTGGTATGCCCTCTTTGAATTAGTCTTAGGGCTCATTTTTCTGCTTTACTATTGGGGATTACTTTCCTTGGGACAAGTCATTCTAATCACTGCTGGTTTGACCTTGGGCATCTACGACTTTCGCCATCAGGAATATCCCTTACTGGTCTGGATGACTTTCCACCTAATCCTCATGGCCTGCTCTGGTTGGAATCTAGTCATGGTCTTCTTCCTTATCCTTGGAATGTTGGCTCATTTTATCGATATTCGCATGGGAGCAGGGGATTTTCTCTTTTTAGCTTCTTGCGCTCTCATCTTTAGCGTGACTGAACTACTGATCTTGATTCAGTTCGCTTCTGCGACGGGCATTCTAGCCTTTCTCCTACAAAAGAAAAAGGAAAGACTTCCTTTTGTGCCTTTCCTCTTACTTGCTGCTTGTTTGATTATTTTTGGTAAGCTACTGCTTGTTTGATAAAGTCCTCAATCGGCTCTCCTTGGTGGAGAGCTTTTACAATTTTCGAACCGACGATAACGCCATCTGACACCGCATTGAAGCGTTCGACATCGTCTTGACTAGATACACCAAAACCTGTCAAGACTGGGATGTCAGCTACTTGATGCAATTGTGCTAAGTGCTTGTCCAAGTCTACACGGTAATTTCCTGACTTCCCTGTCACCCCATTGATGGCAACGGCATAGACAAAGCCTTCAGCTCCCTTGATCAACTCTTTTTGACGCTCGATCCCTGTTGTCAAGCTAACTAGGGGAATCAAGGCGATATCTGTGTCTACCAAAAAGGGCTCTACAAAGTTGGCATGCTCATGAGGCAGGTCTGGGATAATCAATCCTTTAACCGCTGTATCTGCCAAATCTTTGACAAATTTCTCCACACCGTACTGAAAGAGCGGGTTGAAGTAGGTCATGATGACCAGTGGTACCTCAGTCTGAATGGTTTTCAAGGTTTCAACCAAAGCCTGGGTAGAAGTCCCATGAGCTAGACTACGTAAGCCTGCTTCTTCGATCACAGGTCCATCTGCAACAGGGTCTGAAAAGGGAATACCCACTTCAATAGCTGAAACACCCAAATCTTCTAAAAAGTGGATTGTTTCAGCGAGACCAACCAAACCTTTCTCATGGTCTCCAGCCATGATATAGGGAACAAAAATTCCTTTTCCAGCTGCTTTGATAGCGTTCAATTTTTCTGTTAGTGTCTTAGGCATGGGCTTCTCCCTTCTTTGCTGCATCTGCTTCCAAGCGGTCTTTGACTTGAACCACATCCTTGTCCCCACGTCCAGATAGGCAGACAATCATCGACTTGTCTGGTCCAAGTTCTTTGGCCAATTTCACTGCGAAGGCAATGGCATGGCTAGATTCCAAGGCTGGGATAATTCCTTCCACACGAGACAAGAGTTGGAATCCTTCCAAAGCTTCCTCGTCTGTCACAGGAACATAGCTGGCACGTTTGATATCGTGGTAGTGAGAATGTTCTGGACCGATACCAGGATAGTCCAATCCTGCTGAGATAGAGAAGGCTTCAAGAATTTGACCATGAGCATCTTGGAGCACATCCATGAGGGAACCATGGAGGACACCTGGACGACCCTTGGTTAAGGTCGCTGCGTGGTGCTCCGTGTCCACACCAAGTCCTGCTGCTTCAGCCCCATACATAGCTACTGACTCATCTTCTACAAATGGATGGAAGAGACCGATAGCATTAGAACCACCACCAACACAGGCTACTAGGGCATCTGGCAGATCTTGACCTGTCATATCGCGATACTGTTGTTTAGCTTCTCGACCAATGACACTTTGGAAATCACGAACAATTTCTGGGAATGGATGAGGCCCCAAGGCAGAACCAAGAATATAGTGGGTATCATCGATATTAGCTACCCATGAACGAAGGGCTGCATTGACCGCATCCTTGAGCACGCGCGAACCATCAGTCACAGCCTCAACCTTGGCTCCCAAAAGCTCCATACGGAAGACATTAAGGGCTTGGCGTTTAACATCTTCCTCACCCATGTAGATGGTACATTCCATGTTAAAGAGGGCTGCAGCTGTTGCAGTTGCCACACCGTGCTGACCAGCACCAGTTTCAGCGATAATTTTCTTTTTACCCATGCGTTTAGCCAGAAGAACCTGTCCCAAGGCATTATTAATCTTGTGAGCCCCTGTATGGTTGAGGTCTTCCCGTTTGAGGTAAATCTTGGCTCCTCCGATATGCTGGGTCAAGTTTTTTGCGTAGTAAAGGGGAGTTTCACGTCCTACATACTGGCGTAAGAGCTGGTTTAATTCCTCTTGGAAACTTGGGTCTGCCTGACTTTCACGGTAGGCTTTTTCCAACTCCAAAACTGCTGTCATCAATGTTTCTGGGACGAAACGTCCGCCGAATTTTCCGTAAAATCCATCTTTATTTGGTTCTTGATATGCCATGCTTTACCCTCTCTATAAATCTTCTAATCTTTTCATGATCTTTCTGTCCATCTGTCTCCACTCCACTCGATACATCTACTGCATAGGGAGTAAAGTGTTGAATTGCTTTTGCTACATTGTCTTCCTTAAGCCCACCAGCGATAAAGAAAGGCTGGGCTAGTCCAGACGTATCCAGTTGGCCCCAGTCAAAGGTCTGACCACTCCCAGCCACAGGGGCATCAAAGAGTAGATAGTCTGCCCGAGAATGAGGCACATGACCATTTCCATCCACCTGCACAGCCTGAATGCTGGCACAAGGCAGATCCTCAAACAAATCATCTGCTACCTGACCATGAAGTTGAACCAAGTCCAAACCAACTTTTTCAATCGCTTCTAGCAGTTCTGCCCGACTTGGTGAAACAAATACACCAACCTTTTTAACGTTGACAGGAATGAGCTTTGCCAGCTCAGCAGCCTGTTCCAAGGTCACCTGCCTTTTACTAGGTGCGAAGACAAAACCAATGTAGTCGGTCCCTGCTGATACGGCTGTCTCTACCGCTTCTTTGGACGATAGTCCACAAATCTTAACCTTTGTCAATCTGCAACTCCTTGATTCTTTGAGCCACATCCTCTGCCTGCATAAGAGCTGTCCCTACCAAAATTCCGTTAAAGTATGGTGCAACGCGTTTTGCATCCTTCCCTGTGAAAATAGCAGATTCAGAAATGTAATAACGATCTTCCTTAAAGTGCTGGGCCAAGTCTACACTGGTTTGTAAGTCGACCTCAAAGGTCGTCAAGTTGCGGTTATTAACCCCAATAATCTCAGCACCAAGCCTGTGGACCACTTCTAGTTCAGCTAGATTGTGAGTTTCTACCAAGACTTCCAGACCAAGCTCTGTCGCATAGTCATAAAGTTCCTTGAGGCGTTCTTCTGACAAAGCAGCCACGATGAGCAGGATAACTGTCGCGCCGGCATTGCGAGCACGGATGATTTGCTTTTCGTCGATGATAAAGTCCTTGTTGAGCGTTGGAATGTTTACCTGACTAGAAATCTCCCGCAGATAATCCAAATGCCCTTTAAAGAAAACCTCATCTGTCAAAACCGAAATCATCACTGCGCCGTTCGCTTCATAAGTCTGGGCCTGTTGCACAATATCCACATTGAGATTGATATCTCCCAGACTAGGGCTAGCCTTCTTGACCTCAGCGATTACCTGCAAACGGTCACGATGATTCTTCAAAAATTCTGCTAAGCGATAGGTCTGGCGCAAGGGCTGGACTTCCTCCAGCTCCATCTGCTCGACTTCATGCGCCTTCTGCTCTAAAATTCGTGCTAAAAATTCCTGACTCATTTTTGGTACTCCTGTAACAGTCTGAGTTTTTCAAGTGCCTTGCCACTAGCAATCACTTGACGGGCCAAGACAACTCCTTCCTTGATACTAGCTACCTTACCATTAGCATAGAAACCAAGACCTGCATTCAAGACTGTCGTTTCCAAGAATGGACTTGGTTCGTTATGAAGAACGCTGAGCAAAATTTCTGCATTTTCCTGAGCATTCCCTCCACGAATATCTTCGATAGCGTAACGTTTCATCCCCAAATCCTCTGGAGTGAAGCTTGACAAGGTGATTTCGCCATTTTCAAGAAGAGCAATCTTGGTTGTTCCGTTCAAGCCAGCTTCATCAAGACCTTCTGGTCCAGCAACCACAACGGCACGTTTTCGACCCATATTTTTCAAAACTTGAGCTGTGCTTTCTAGAAGTTCTGGACGACTAATACCAAGCAACTGTGTTTCCAAGGCCATTGGGTGAATCAGTGGACCAGTCAAGTTCATAATCGTTGGAATTCCTAGTTCCAAACGAGCGGGCATGATGTACTTCATAGCTGGGTGCATATTTTTAGCAAAGAGAAAGACGATTCCAGTTTTATCGAAAACCTTACCTAGTTCAGCTGGTTTGAGGTCAAGATTGATGCCCAATGCTTGAAGGACATCTGCCGAACCCGATTTAGAAGAAATCGAACGGTTTCCGTGCTTGGCCATGTGAACACCGCCACCAGCCAAGACAAAGGCTGCAGTTGTCGAAATGTTAAAGCTGAAGGACTTGTCCCCACCTGTACCACAGTTGTCCATAGCATCATGAATTTCAGTTGGAATGTGTTGGGCATGCCCTCTCATGACTTGTGCAATGGCTGTGCGTTCTTCCGGTGTTTCCCCCTTCATCTTAAGGGCCAAGAGGAGAGAAGCAATCTGCGCTTCGGTTACACGCCCAGTTACGATACGCTCAATGACATCCGTCATTTCCACACCTGATAAATGTTCAAATTTTGCTAATTTTTCAATAATCTCTTTCATCCTAGTTTCCTCACTTTACAACCTTCTCGATAAAATTCCGAATAGAAGACAAGCCATCTGGCGTTCCGATACTTTCTGGATGGTATTGGAAGCCATAAATCGGCAGGCTTTTGTGTTGAATTCCCATAATAGCTTGGTCATCAGTCGAACGAGCTGTAACTTCAAAGCCTTCTGGCATTTCTTCAATCAAAATACTGTGATAACGCATGACTGGACGACCATCCTCGATGCCTTGATAGAGAACAGATGGCGCTTCAAAGCTGATATGGCTCTGTTTCCCATGCATGACCTTTGGAGCCAAACCTAACTTCCCACCAAAGACTTCTGCGATGGCTTGGTGCCCCAAACAAATCCCTAGAATCGGCTTCTTACCTGCAAAGTCACGAATCATGTCTTCCATCTTTCCAGCATCAACCGGCCAACCAGGACCGGGAGAAAAGACCAGACCATCTGCTTTTTCAGCTTCTTCATACAGCTTGGGATCATCATTTCTCAAGACCTGCACTTCTGCAAAATTCCCAATGTACTGCGCCAAGTTATAGGTAAAAGAATCATAGTTATCAATCAATAAAATCATGGTCTTAGTTCTCCAATTCTAGTCATAGATTTAGCTTTATTAATGGTTTCTTGGTATTCGTTTTGGGCGATGGAGTCATAGACAATCCCTGCCCCAGCCTGTACATAGGCTGTTTGATCTTTGAGAATCATAGTTCGGATGGCAATGGCGAAATCCATATCACCCGTCGCAGACAAGTAGCCGATTGCTCCCGCGTATACACCACGTTTTTCTGTTTCCAGTTCATAGATCCGTCTCATAGCTCGAATCTTTGGAGCTCCTGACACTGTTCCAGCTGGAAGTGTAGCTTTCAAGGCATCCATGGCAGTGAGTTCTGGAAGCAAACGTCCCTTGACCACGCTGGTCAAATGCATGACATAACGGAAGAGCTCCACTTCCATATACTTGGTGACTTGGACACTTGCCGTTTCAGCAATTCTACCGATATCGTTACGCCCTAAGTCTACTAACATTCGATGTTCTGCTGTTTCCTTCTCATCAGAAAGCAGGTCAGTCGCCAAGGCCTTGTCCTCTTCATCCGTAGCCCCTCTTGGTCGCGTACCTGCAATCGGATTGGTAGTTACGATGCTATTTTTGACAGAAACCAAACTTTCAGGACTGGCACCGATGATTTGATAATCCCCAAAATCATAAAAATAGAGGTAATTAGAAGGATTGGTCACGCGGAGATTTCTGTAGAAGTCAAATGGATTTCCAGTAACTTCTGCTGAGAAGCGCTGACTGAGTACGCATTGGAACATGTCACCATTACGAATCAAGTCGCGAGCTGTTTCGACCATTTCCTCAAACTTCTGAGGAGCGATATGCGGTTTGAAGTCCAGCGGAGATAGATCCAAATCTTCAAATTCATTTGGAGCAGGAATGCGTAATTCCTCAAGCACTTGGTTCAAGGCTTTTTCCAAATCTTCTTGACTGCGATTGCTATAAAGAGCATCCTCTATGACATGAATTTTTTCTTTCTTGTGGTCAAAAACCATGTAGCTCTCATAGACAAAGAAATGCATGTCTGGCGTTCCAATGGTATCCTCAGGGATTTGGCCAATTTCTTCATAAAGAGAAATCATATCGTAACCGACAAAGCCAATGGCTCCCCCACCAAAAGGGAGGTCTGAATGGTGCTGGCTCTTATGAGTCACTTCATAAAGGAAATCAAAGGGATCCCGATCAATCACTTGACCGTTTTGATAGAGGACCCCATTTTCAAACTTAATCTCAAAAACAGGATTATAAGCTAGGATAGAAAAACGAGCGGTTTCCTTGTCTCTCGGAATACTCTCTAAGATCACCTTGTGTTGTCCTTTTAAGCGCATATAAGCCAAGATTGGTGATAAGACATCTCCATGAATGATTCGTTCCATTGTAATTTCCCTTTCAGTTCTACTTCTAATCCGTGGCGACTGTATGAAAAATCCCCACGCAAAATAACTTGCGTGAGGACGAAATTCGCGGTGCCACCTCAATTATAGGATTTCTCCTATCTCTCATTCCTGTCTCAGAACTTTCCTATAACAGGCTGTGCGATAAAGGGCACTCCCTTGAGAATTATGTTTTCTTCTCTCGTTTCAAATGGACCCAACCTTACAGCTTTCTCTGCTTGATTCCAGCAACCACAAGCTCTCTGTGAGAGAAAAGACTGTAATTTTTCCATCTTTTATTTTTTAGCTTCTAGGTAGTCTGCAATAGCAGCTACGTCCTTGTCTCCACGACCAGAGACATTGATGATGATAATCTCATCTTTACTTAGTTTCGGTGCACGTTTAACCGCTTCTGCGATGGCGTGCGAACTTTCAATCGCTGGGATAATCCCTTCTGTCTTACTAAGAAGGAGCAAGGCTTGAACAGCTTCTTCATCTGTCGCTGCTACGTATTCTACGCGGCCTGAATCTTTAAAGTAGGCGTGTTCTGGGCCAACCCCTGGATAGTCCAAACCAGCTGAGATAGAGTAAACTGGCGCTAGCTCTCCATCTTCCTTAAAGACTGCATAAGTCTTCATACCGTCGACAATTCCGACACTACCTTTTGTCATAGTGGCTGCGTGCTTGTCTGTGTCAAGTCCGTGACCGGCAGCTTCGACCCCAACCAATTTGACTTCTTCATCAGCCACATACTGTGAAAAAGCACCGATAGCATTAGAACCACCACCTACACAGGCAATGACGTAATCTGGCAAGCGTCCTTCTTTTTCCAAGATTTGACGACGTGATTCTTCACTAATCACTTTTTGGAACTCATGAACAATAGTTGGATAAGGGTGAGGCCCCACAGCAGATCCCAAAACGTAGAAGGCTTCAAGGTCATTCATCCATGCTCCAAAGGCTGCATCGACCGCATCCTTGAGGGTACGAGTGCCTGTTTCAACTGCGTGAACGGTCGCTCCCATCATCTCCATACGGAAAACATTGAGACGTTGACGCTCCACATCCTCTGCCCCCATATAGACATCACAGGCCATACCAAACTTGGCTGCAGCTGCTGCTGTCGCAACACCGTGCTGACCAGCTCCTGTTTCTGCAATCACTCGCTTTTTGCCCATACGTTTGGCAAGAAGAATTTGACCTAAAACGTTGTTGAGCTTGTGAGAACCAAGGTGGTTAAGGTCTTCGCGCTTGAGATAAATCTTAGCCCCACCTAAGTGATCTGTCAAACTTTCCGCAAAATAAAGCGGTGTTTCACGACCAGAATAATCCTTCAAGTAATGGCGAAATTCTGCCAAAAATTCTGGATCATCCTTGTACTTGTCAAAAGTCACTTCTAACTCATCCAACAAAGCCTGAATTGGCTCCGGTACAAAACTACCACCAAATTGTCCAAAATATCCTTTAGTTGTCATAAAATTTTCCTCTTTCAGTATTGATTTCAAGATATGAAAAAGCCCACACACAGATTGGATTCTGTGTGAGGGCGTTGGTAACGCGGTGCCACCTCAATTATAAAGGGACTATTCCCCTTTACATCTCTGTCTTGTCTAACAACAAGTTGCACTGTAAGGTGTGCGCACCGAATTTTCATTGTTTCAAATTCATTTTTAAAATCAGCCCACTTTCACTACTTCCAACCACCTGTTCACAATCACCACAGGCTCCCTGAAGATCAAAAATAGTTACTTTTCTGATTTGTTGAGAATATTATATGCTATTGTCCGCTTTTTGTCAAGATTTTTTATTATTTTTTTCCAGAACCGAGGATTTCTTCAGAAATTCTCACCAAAGTCTGAACGATGTAATCAACTTCTTCATCGCTTAATTTTGTATGAAGAGGAAGCGTAATTTCATTTTCAAAGAAGGCATAGGCTCTTGGATAATCTGCCATATCGAAACCAAGATTCTTATAGGCTGTCAGGAGAGGAAGCGGTTTATAGTGTACATTACTTGCAATTCCTGCTTTGGCCAATTCTTGGATGATGTGGTTGCGTTCTTCTAAACTTGCTCCTTCTACATGGGTGATGTAGAGGTGGCGTGAAGATTCGACACTATCAGTCTTGTGTGCCAATGGACGGATGCGAGAACCTGCAAAACCACGATCATAGCGGTCCACGATGTCCTTACGACGTTCTAGCAAAGCTGGGTAACGGTCCAATTGTACCAAACCAATCGAAGCCATGATATCGGTCATATTGCACTTGTAGGCTGGTGTGACGATATCGTACTCCCATGAACCCAATTGCATCTTGGCAAGAGCATCCTTTGTTTGACCGTGAAGGGAAAGGATTTGGAACTCCTTGTACATCTCTTCGTCATCAATCGCTGGATTGGCTTTCCAAGTCGCACTTCCTCCCTCAGCCGTTGTAAAGTTCTTAACGGCGTGGAATGAGAAGGAAGTAAAGTCAGCGATAGATCCAGCTGGTTGTCCTTTATAAGTAGATCCCAAAGCATGGGCACTATCTGAGACAATTACGATACGGTTAAAGGCTTTTTGCCACTTGCTAGCAGCTGTAAAGAGGTCCCGTTTCTTCTCCACCACTTGGAGCAAACGATCATAGTCGCAAACAATCCCTGCAAGCTCAACCGGAATAATCACCTTAGTCTTTTCAGTGATGGCTTGCTCAAGCAAGTCATAGTCCATCTCAAACGTATCTGCTTGAATATCCACCATGACAGGTGTCGCTCCTACGTGTGTGATAACACTACATGAAGCTGTATAAGTCATAGCTGGAACGATGACTTCATCCCCAGGTCCCACTTCCAACACACGCAAAATCAACTCAAGAGCGGCTGTCGCAGAGTTGAGGCAGACAGTCTTAGGTGTCTGTGTGTATTGAGACAAGCGGCGCTCCAGTTCTTTTGTCTTCGGACCTGTTGTGATCCAACCAGAACGCAGGGTATCCGCTACTTCAGCAATTTCAGCTTCGGTAATATCGGGAGGTGAAAATGGAATATTGTAATTTGGCATTGATTTGCTCCTTTTATCTGTACTCATTTTCTCATGACTACTTTATTTTAGTACTTCAAACACGGTTTGAAACATGATTTTGATGTCTCCAAGGAAACTAAACTCTCGGAGATAGGCGAGATTATAGCGCATCTTTTCAGGAAGGACATGTTCGACATAGGCCTGGTCAACCGACAGACCTTTCTCTGTCATCTGACTGATGATGGTGTCCTCATCCTTGTAGTTGATACTGGCTGGAGAGGTGATTCCTGCTGGCAAGAGCAAGGTCGCCATCATTTCAGGACTATACTGCTCTGTGTAACGTGGCACTTCAGGACGGGTCCCTACAAAGGACATTTCGCCTTTAAGGACATTGACCAGCTGAGGTAGTTCGTCCAAACGCACACGGCGGATGAAATTTCCAACCTTGGTAATGCGACTATCGTTAGCAGAAGTCACCAGACTTCCTTTTTTATCCGCATCCGTTACCATAGTACGGAACTTCCAAATCTTGAACCGACGATTATACTGGGTCACGCGCTCTTGCTTGTAAATGACAGGTCCCTTGCTATCCAACTTGATCCAAATGCTCAAGACAAGAAAGACGGGAGAGGTCAAAAGTAGCAAAAACAGGGCCAGAACCCAGTCCAGGCAACGCTTGAAAACCAGCGAACCTTTCCTTTTAGAGACAAGCTGGTAGTAAGACTTAACCTCGCTTGATTGCATTTCCACGGGTAGGTCTTCCCATTTCAGCATGCTGTTTCTCCTTTGTTTTTATTATACTATTTGTCAACATTTTTCATTATACCACAAAATGGAAAAGGCGGTGCAAGAAATCTGTGATTTGAAGAATTTCCTTCTGGTGCTCAATGAAAATCAAAGTACAGCTTTGAGGTTGCAGATAAAGCTGACATGGTTTGAAGAGATTTTCAAAGAGTATTAGGACATGGCCCCAGCCTGCAAGCTATACATTTTGTGATAGGTTCCTCCCAAGGCCAAGAGTTCCTCATGGGTTCCACTCTCGATGATACGCCCCTTGTCCAAGACGTAGATGCAGTTGGCGTCTTGGATGGTCGAAAGGCGATGAGCAATAGCAATGGTCGTCCGACCCTGTCTCATCTTAGCTAGGGAATCTTGAACCAAACTTTCTGTTTCAGAGTCAATATTGGCTGTCGCTTCATCCAAAATCAGGATTTTAGGCTGACTGGCGACAGTTCTAGCAAAGGCAAGAAGCTGGCGTTGGCCAGTAGAAAAGCTCGAACCACGCTCAGAAACAGGTGCATCATAACCCTGCGGAAGGTCCTGAATAAAGGAATCTGCATCGACAAAGGCAGCTGCAGCCTGGACCTGATCATCACTAAGATCTTGGTACATGGCGATATTGGACTTGATAGTCCCGTGATAGAGGAAGGGATCCTGTAAGACCAAACCGATGTTTTTTCTCAGCTCTTCCTGACTGTAGTTCCTGATATCCACATCATCCAAGAGAACGCGGCCTGACTGAAATTCATAAAAGCGCATGAGGACATTGATAATGGAAGATTTCCCAGAACCTGTATGACCTACAAAGGCAATGGTTTCGCCCTTGTTAACTGAAAAGGAAATATCATCCAGAATCGGATGTTTGCCATCATATGAGAAACACACATGTTCAAAACGGATATTGCCTTCTTTGACTTTAGCTTTCCCATCTTTTTGAAGAGGCTCATAGGTCGTTTCGTCAATCAAGGCAAAGACACGACCTGCAGATACCATGGACGTTTGAAGGGTTGAAAAGTTTTGCGTTACCTCAATCAGGGGATCAAAGAGACGGTTGATGTACTGGATAAAGGCATACATGGTTCCGGCCGTTATCCCGATAGACAGACCACGGTAACCAAAGTAAGCCATCAAAACGGCGTAGCCTAGGAGTTTCAGCAAACTCATGGCAGGACGCAAAAAGAGGGCATCCAAGGCTACAGATCGGTTGGCATAGACCAAGTGTTCTTGGTTGATTTCATCAAATTCTGCCTGCAGGCGCTTCTCTTGATTAAAGGCCTGGATAATCCTGATTCCCTCGATATTCTCTGCCAGCTTACTATTGATATCCGACAAGAGACTTCTGGTTTTTTCGATGATTTTCACTGACTTTTTCCGATAGAGATTGACCAAAAGGAAAATCAAGGGAAGAAAGAGCAAGACTAAAGCTGTCAAACGAAAATCCAGCACCAACATGGTATACAGGGTTGTCAGAAAGATGAAAACAGCTGAGATAAAGCTGGATAAAATTCCCGAAAACATGTCACTGATGGTCTCGGTATCATTGGTCAAACGAGAGACGATGGAACCTGCTGGCGTCTTGTCAAAATAAGACATGCCCAGTTTCTCCATATTGGCAAAGGCATCCCGACGAATATCTCTGACAATACTGTAGGAAACCCGCGCAAAGAGAAGATTGCCGATATACTGAACTAGAGTTTGTAGGATATAAAGACCATAGTAGACCAGCAAAACGGTCACAGCAAGTTGGTTGAGATTGCTGAGGTACTGGTCGATAAAGTGGGAAGCTACAAGGGGAATGACACTTTTAATGACCGTCGTCGCGAGGAGAAAACTGAGTGCCAAAAAGGTCAGGAGGCCATAGGGCTTGAGATAAGACATCAAGCGCTTCAATACAACCCATTGTTCTTTCTTATTCTGCATCTTCTTCTCCTTTCATTTCCAATTGCTGAGACTGGTAGGTTTGGGCATACCAGCCATCTAAAGCTAGCAGGTCTTCGTGTGTACCGCGTTCTATGATTTGGCCATTTTGCAGAACCAAAATCAGATCTGCATGGACAACTGCACTGAGTCGATGTGCTGTAATAATAGTTGTCTTGTCCTTGCGCGTCTCCTTGAGATTGTCGATAATCGCATACTCTGTCTTGGCATCCACGGCTGACAAGGAATCATCTAGAATCAAGATATCAGGGTCTAAAATCATAGCCCTACTCATAGCCAGACGTTGCTTTTGACCACCTGAGAGACTGACTCCCTTTTCACCGATCAGCGTATCAAATCCCTGAGGCATGTCCACAATATCTTTATAAACTTGAGCTAGCTTAGTCGCTTCCTCGACCGCTGAAAGGGGCAAATTAGGATTGCCGAAGCGGATATTGTCTAAGATAGAGGTCGCAAAGAGGAACTGGTCCTGAGGGACATAGCCCATGAGACCACGAAGGTCTGTCAGACGATAATCACGAATATCGTGATCGTTTAGATAAATAGCTCCCTTATCCACATCGTATTCACGCAAGAGGAGCTTAATCAAGGACGTTTTCCCAGAGCCTGTCTGTCCGACCAAGCCTAGGGTTTGTCCTTTTTCTAAACTAAAGTGAATATCCGTCAGTGTCTCCTCATTTTCAAAGGCAAAGCTGTCAATAGCGTACTCCAAACGTCCATTTTCAATACCGTCCAGAGGAAACTCAGGGTCTTTTACAGGTGATTCCTGAGATAAAAGTTCCTCAATCCGTTGGTAAGAAACCTTGCCTCGCTGAGTGATATTAAAGAGGAAACCAATGGCCATAAGAGGCCAGACCAGCATATCCAAGTAGCTGATAAAGGTGACCAGATTCCCAACCGTAATCTGTCCCTCCTGAACCATCAAGGAACCGACCAAAAGGGTTAAAACATAGGATGAACCAACAAACAAGAGAACCATAGGGTCAAAGAGACTATCGTATCTCATGGTTTGGAGGTTCTTTTGGAAGGTCAATTCATTTACTGCCTGAAAGGACTTCAACTCGTCCGCCTGATAACCGAAAGATTTGGTCACTTTGATACCCGATACAGACTCCTGCACCTTGTTATTGAGTTCGGAAAATGCCGCCTGTGACTCGCCAAAGGCCTTGTGGGTCTTTCTCCCTAGACGACTGGTCGCATAGGCCATGAAAGGCAAGGGAAGAATGGCAACCAGAGTCATCTGCCAAGAAATGCTAAAAAGCATGGTCAGCAAAGTCACCAGCGCCGTGATGGAAGCATCCACTGCTGACATGACTCCTCCACCTGCGAGACGAGTTAGGGCATTGATATCATTGGTGGCGTGTGCCATCAGGTCTCCCGTTCGATAGGTCTGATAAAAGGCTGGCGACATTTTTGTGAAATGCTCAAACAAGCGAGACCGCATAATCTGCCCCAGACGATAGGAAGTCCCAAGGATATACATGCGCCAAACATAGCGTAGATAGTACATACCCAAAGCTGCAAGAAGCAGATAAAGGAGGTTCAAAAGCAGGTCCTGCTGGCTTAATCGTCCCGAAGTGATGGCATCAATGACTCGCCCCATAACCATGGGAGGGATGAGATTGAGGACGGAAACCAAGACCAGGGCCACAATTCCGACTAGATAACGGCGTTTTTCTAACTTGAAAAACCACCAAAGTTTTTGAATAATGGACATAAAATCCCTTTCTGATTGCAAATTGAAACCTGAGGCCAAGACCCCAGGTTTTTCTTATTCATAAGTTACAACTGTGATGGCACCCTTGTCATACTCAGCGATAAAGATATTGGCCACATTGTCATGCCCTTGTTTGCTGAGATTATCAAGCAACCACTCTTCGCTACGGCCAATATATTCCAAAACATCGACTTGGATCACACCGTCAGTCACAACTGGATACTTAGGATTTTCATCTCCCATTTGGACCACGATGAGTTGGCCATTTTGCTCCTGCACAGCTCGTTTGACCTGTTTCATCTGGAAAATTCCTTGGTTACGAAGTTTGAGAGCAACTTCTGCTGCAGACAAACCAACTGAACGACAGGCTTCTGGGTCAATCTGCCCATTTTTGATAAGGAGAGTTGGTTTTCCATCAATCAAGCGTTTGACAAAACGAACATTGTTATTGAGCCACTTGAGGGTCAAGACCAAAATCGTCCACATCATCAAAATCACTGCGTACTGGAGAATGCTGATAGAACTATTGTAAATCACCCCACCGATGATACCACCGAGAACATAGTTCTGAATTTGGTCTGTCGCAGAGTTAGGCGCTAGGTTTCCCTTTCCTGTCACATTGATAACAAAAACAAGAGAGAAGAGCCCCAAGGCCAGTTTGATTAAAATTTCCATATAATTGAGTGTCATTTGTTTACCTCCACCAATTCAATAGCGTCTGTTTGATGCAATTCTAATTTCTCTAAAAGATACTTGTCTGGTTGGCTCCCGTTCATGGCGCGGTAGAAATTTGGACCTACCTTGACAAGCGCTCCATCAGTGGCTGCAGAAGTATTGACATAAACTTCTGATTTATCCACTCTCAAGTCTTTGGAAACAACCTCTATGAAATGAAGTGAAGTTTGAAATTGGTTGTTAGAGGCTTGATTGGTCTGGTATTTTGAGATTGTCACCAAAAGCATGGCCACCAAGGTCAAGGCCAAAATCATGACCAATTCCCGAAACTTAGTCCCCTTTTTATCTCGATAGGCTTTAAAAGCAAAAAATCCTGTGATAGCTAGGAGCACAATCCCAAAGCCAATCATCATTCCATTTTGCTGACTGATTTGGCTAAGTACATAGTCATATGAGTAAAATTTCATTTATTTTCACTCCCTTTCATAAAATCATTCTTAATTATAAACGAAAGAGAGTGATTTTTCAAGCCATACGTTGGGTAAATGGACCTTTTTTTGGTATAATAAAATCTATAATCTGAATGAAAAAGGTAACTTTATGAAACTCATCTCATGGAATATTGATTCCCTCAATGCTGCCCTAACTAGTGACTCAGCTCGTGCCAAATTGTCCCAAGAAGTACTACAAACCTTGGTCGCCGAAAATGCTGATATCATCGCTATCCAAGAAACCAAGCTTTCTGCCAAGGGGCCTACAAAGAAACACTTGGAAATTTTAGAAGAACTCTTCCCAGGCTACGAAAATACGTGGCGCTCTTCCCAAGAACCTGCCCGTAAAGGCTATGCTGGAACCATGTTCCTTTATAAGAAAGAACTTACACCTACTGTCACTTTCCCAGAAATCGGTGCCCCTTCTACCATGGACTTAGAAGGTCGTATCATCACTCTAGAATTTGATGAATTTTTCGTAACCCAAGTTTACACACCAAATGCTGGCGATGGCCTCAAACGCTTGGAAGAACGTCAAGTCTGGGATGTCAAATATGCGGAGTATTTGGCTGAACTAGACAAAGAAAAGCCAGTCCTTGCAACCGGTGACTACAACGTAGCCCACAAGGAAATCGACCTTGCAAATCCTGCCAGCAATCGCCGTTCACCTGGATTTACAGACGAGGAACGTGCTGGTTTTACCAACCTTTTGGCAACTGGATTTACCGACACCTTCCGCCATATTCACGGCGATGTCCCCGAGCGTTATACCTGGTGGGCGCAACGCAGCAAGACTTCTAAAATCAACAATACAGGCTGGAGAATCGACTACTGGCTCACTAGCAACCGCGTGGCTGACAAGGTGACCAAGTCTGACATGATTGACTCGGGTGCGCGTCAAGACCACACACCCATTGTCATAGAAATTGAGCTCTAAGGAGAAAGCTAATGGACTATCAAGCTGTCATTCCTGAATTTGTAGTATCTGACCTCGAAAAGTCACGCCACTTCTACTGCGACTTGCTGGGATTTTCTGTCGAATACGAGCGTCCAGAGGAGAAATTTCTCTTCCTCTCGCTTGAAGACTGCCAACTTATGCTAGAAGAAGGAAACCCCGAGGAGCTGGCTAACCTTACCTACCCTTTTGGAAAAGGTGTCAACCTATCCTTTGGTATAAAGGATGTCCCACAACTTTATCAAAAAGTGACCGAGGCCAACTATCCTATTTATCGTCCTTTGACTAAACGAACATTTCGTGTTGGGGATCATTATATCTATCCTCACGAATTTGCAGTTTTGGATCCAGATGGTTATTTTTTAAGATTTAGCGAATAGAAGAATAAAAGACTACAATACTTTCTAGCATTGTAGCCTTTTATTCGTTCGCTTTTATGATCTATTTACTAACAAAATATTTGATTTATAAAGCTAATTGGTGTAAAATAAAAACATTGGCAGCTGCCTATTTAAAATTAAATATCATTTTACTTGTTTATGTCGTGAATTGGCACGACGTTTCTACAAGGTGCCGGAACACCTAACAATGAGTAAGTCTGTTGAGGGTATGTTTTTAGACATACCTATTTTGAGGGCTTGCTTATCTGTTAAGTAGGTCCTTTTTTCTAGCCCTTTTTGAGATGATAAAGGCGATAGAAAAACACAAAAGAGTTTAGACTTCAGGAGGTCTTATGAAATTATTAGAAGAGCGCATCCTTCAGGATGGGCATATCTTGGGTGACAACATCCTCAAGGTAGATTCCTTTTTAACCCACCAAGTTGACTATCGTTTGATGCGGGAGATTGGTAAAGTTTTTGCGGAAAAATTCGCATCTGCTGGAATTACCAAGGTTGTAACGATTGAAGCTTCAGGGATCGCCCCAGCTGTTTTTACAGCTGAAGCCTTAGACGTTCCCATGATTTTCGCAAAGAAAGCTAAAAACATCACCATGAACGAAGGCATCTTAACTGCTGAGGTTTACTCCTTTACCAAACAAGTGACCAGCACGGTTTCCATCGCTGGAAAATTCCTCTCACCTGAGGACAAGGTCTTGATTATCGATGATTTCCTAGCCAATGGACAAGCTGCCAAAGGCTTGATCCACATCATCGAACAGGCCGGAGCTAAAGTCGAAGCCATCGGTATTGTTATCGAAAAATCCTTCCAGGATGGTCGTGATTTGCTTGAGAAAGCTGGCTATCCAGTTCTATCACTCGCTCGTTTGGAACGTTTTGAAAACGGTCAGGTCGTATTTAAGGAGGCAGATCTCTAATGCAACAACAAGAAAAACACTCACAAGCAGCCGTTCTTGGCTTGCAGCACTTACTAGCCATGTACTCAGGATCTATCCTAGTTCCTATCATGATTGCGACAGCTCTTGGCTATTCAGCTGAACAGTTGACCTACCTAATCTCCACAGATATCTTCATGTGTGGGGTAGCCACCTTCCTCCAACTCCAACTCAACAAACACTTTGGTGTTGGACTACCAGTCGTTCTTGGAGTTGCTTTCCAGTCAGTAGCTCCTTTGATTATGATTGGTCAGAGCCACGGTAGTGGGGCCATGTTTGGTGCCCTTATCGTATCAGGAATCTATGTGGTTCTGATTTCAGGTATTTTCTCAAAAGTGGCCAATCTCTTCCCATCTATCGTAACAGGATCTGTTATTACGACCATCGGACTAACCTTGATTCCTGTCGCTATCGGAAATATGGGAAATAATGTTCCAGAACCAACTGGTCAGAGTTTGCTTCTAGCTAGCATTACGGTTCTGATTATCCTCTTGATTAATATCTTTACCAAAGGATTTATCAAGTCTATCTCCATTTTGATTGGCTTGGTCCTTGGGACTGCTATTGCCGCTACCATGGGCTTGGTAGACTTCTCTCCAGTCGCTGCAGCTCCACTCGTTCACATCCCAACTCCATTTTACTTTGGCGCTCCAACTTTTGAAATCTCTTCTATCGTCATGATGTGTATCATCGCAACGGTTTCCATGGTGGAGTCGACTGGTGTTTACCTAGCTTTGTCAGATATTACCAATGACCCAATCGACAGCACGCGCCTTCGCAACGGTTACCGCGCAGAAGGTTTGGCTGTCCTTCTCGGAGGAATCTTTAACACCTTCCCTTATACAGGATTTTCACAAAACGTTGGCTTGGTAAAATTGTCTGGTATCAAGACTCGTCTGCCAATCTATTATGCAGCTGGTTTCCTAGTCCTCCTTGGACTCCTACCTAAGTTTGGTGC
Source organism: Streptococcus sp. FDAARGOS_256 (assembly GCF_002289235.2). Taxonomy (GTDB): domain Bacteria; phylum Bacillota; class Bacilli; order Lactobacillales; family Streptococcaceae; genus Streptococcus. The sequence goes on along the minus strand of NZ_NTGM02000001.1, from coordinate 89,783 downwards.
CCTTGCCCAAATCATTCCAAGTCCTGTCCTTGGTGGTGCTATGCTGGTGATGTTTGGTTTTGTTTCCCTTCAAGGGATGCAAATCCTCGCCCGCGTTGACTTTACTAACAATGAACATAACTTCCTTATCGCAGCTGTATCCATCGCTGCAGGTGTAGGTCTAAACAATAGTAATCTCTTTGTCAGCATGCCGACAGCCTTCCAAATGTTCTTCTCAAACGGAATCGTCGTAGCCAGCCTACTCGCCATTGTACTCAATGCAGTATTAAACCGGAAAAAGAAATAAGAAAAAGAGGTGTGAGCCTCTTTTTTTGTTTCTCTATATCCTTACCTGTCTATCTTCTGACCGTTGGCCCGTGACAAACATGGTGAAGGTTGCCTTGCAGACATTTCTGCCATCTTGATTGGTAATATCGACATCCACGACACAAGTTGTGCGACCATGATGGACACATTCTCCTTTAATGGTCAGTACATCGTCAAGTTTTCCTGCCTTGAGGTAGTTGATAGAGGATTGGAGCGTCACTCCATCAAGCCCTAGAGAGATGACTACCAAACCACTGATTTGGTCACAAAGGGTGAAGAGATAGCCACCATGGGCATTGCCATAATAGTTGAGCGACGAGTCCACTACTTTTGTCGTCACCACAACATGACCATCTCTCATTTTTTCTATTTCGTAATTTTCAAAGGCCGATATAGCGTCAAAATGAAAATCTTTCATCGTTTCCTCCTGATAGTTCAAACGACACTATGATACTACTTTTTATAGGACTGTGCAAGGAGAAAGCTCCTAGTCTGGTAAAATTCCGACCTGTTCTACAAAGCGCATAAAGGCTACCTGTCCTTGTTCCGTCTGCTTGTAAACCCCTGCGTCCTCCAAAACACGCGCAAAAATAGCGCCCACAGAGTCCTTGACGATTTCAAGGGCTTTTTCTTTATCCGCTAGGTCCGGATGTTGATCTTTGAGCTGGTCTGCCCATTCCTGATGATAAGAGGCAACTGCTTCATCATCGCCTACAAGATAGCTGGCAACTTGCTCCACTTCTGCTTTCAGACGTGGTGGCAAAATAGCCAAGCCCATGACCTCAATCAAGCCGATATTTTCCTTCTTGATATGTTGGACATCCTTGTGGGGATGATAGATGCCATCAGGATGCTCTGGCGATGTCTGATTGTCTCGCAAGACCAAGTCCAACTCAAACTGTCCATCGCGTTTACGGGCAATGGGGGTAATGGTATGGTGTGGTGTCCCGTCTGTCTCTGACAAAATCTGTACTTCAGAGTCTGAATATTGCCGCCATTCCTGCAAAATCTTGTCAGCCAAGTTGATCAAATCCTCTTTGGAATCCGAGGTCAAACGTAGCACTGACATAGGCCACTTGACAATCCCAGCCTTGACCTGTTCAAAACCAGCAAATCGGAAAGTATTTTGCAAGGGAGCCAATTCCATAGGAAATACGTGACGGCCTCCCTGATAGTGATCATGAGTTAGAATAGATCCCCCCACAATTGGTAAGTCCGCATTTGATCCCGCAAAATAGCCCGGAAACTTCTCTACGATAGCCAGCAGACGCTCAAAACTCTGACGACTAATGGCCATGGGACGGTGCTGACCGTCTAAGAAAATACAGTGCTCATTAAAATAAGCATAGGGCGAATACTGGAAGCCCCACTCCTGACCCGCCATTTCAAAACGGATAATGCGGTGGTTGCTACGAGCTGGATGGTTAACCCGACCATGATAGCCTTCGTTCTCTAGACAAAGCTGACACTGGGGATAATTGCTAGCTTGCACCAACTTGGCTGCTGCAATCTCCTTTGGATCCTTTTCAGGCTTAGAGAGGTTGATGGTGATTTCTAGATCTCCGTAGTCAGATGGTACTCTGTAGGCGATATTTTTAGCAATGGCCTTGAGTTTGATGTAGTCATTTTTCTGACTGAGTTGGTAAAAATCCGCTATCGCTTGCTCAGGAGAGTGGGCATAGGTTGTCCAAAAGTCACGATTGACCTGACTTGGACAAGGGGTTACCAAGTCCATCAGTTCAGCACCGAGGATTTCACGCGCAGTCTGACTATCTTCAATCGTCTCTAATCGAACCGCTTCCTCAACCAACTGGTCTTTGAGGTCAATCACTTTATCTAGATCCGTCTCAACTTCCAAAACACCTTCGCCTACTCGTGCCAAGATACGATTGGTCAGGTAGATTCGATCCATTTCCTCAAATGAACTTTCAGCAATAACGTGTGTTACAAATTTATCTACTAAGGTCACTATAGAGCCTCCTTTTAACTAGTCAAGGACGCGAGTGCCACCTGCAACTTCAGCGATATAGAAGCTTGGAGCGTATCCAACGACTTCCTCGTAGTGCTTGCCTACAGCTTCCTTAAAGGCCTCAACAGCGTCTTTTTGCACCAAGGCAATGGCACAGCCACCAAAACCTGCTCCTGTCATACGAGCACCAAGAACACCTTCTTGATCCCAAGCTGTGTGAACAAGTGTGTCCAATTCCAAACCTGTTACTTCATAGTCATGTTCTAGAGAGACGTGAGAAGCATTCATCAAGCGACCAAATGTTTCCAAATCACCTGCTTGAAGAGCTGCTTGAGCTTTAAGAGTACGTTGGTTTTCAAGCACAGCATGACGAGCACGTTTCAAACGATTTTCGTCTTTAATCAGGTAGCTGTATTGGTCAAAAGCCCACTCATCCAATTCACCCAAGGTCTGAATATCCAAGGCAACTTGCAATTCTTCCACTGCTTTTTCACACTCAGCACGGCGTTCATTGTACTTAGAGTCTGCTAGTTCACGACGTTTATTGGTATTCATAATAACAACGACATTGTCTTTTAAATCAAGTGGCACCAAGTCGTATTCTAGAGTGTTGGTATCTAGGTAAATAGCACGTTGGTCAGCCCCCATACCGATGGCAAACTGGTCCATGATGCCAGAGTTGACTCCGATAAAGTTATTTTCTGTTTGTTTTCCAATCTTAACCAAATCCAAACGATCTAGTCTTAAATCAAAGAGATACTCTGCCACAACCCCTGTCAAAAGTTCCAAGGACGCTGATGATGACAAGCCAGCACCATTTGGGATATTCCCATAAACATAAAAATCAAACCCTTTGTCAATCACATGTCCAGCTTCTTGCAAGAAATGAAGAACCCCTTTTGGATAGTTGGTCCAGCTGTGCTCTTTTTCAAACTTGAGGTCAGTAAGAGGCACCTCGATGATACCCTTGTCCTCAAAGTTTGCTGAGTAGAAACGCAAGACTTGGTCGTCACGCTTGCGAGCTGCCCCATAAGTTCCCAAGGAAATAGCTGCTGGGAAAACATGTCCACCATTGTAATCCGTGTGTTCACCAATCAAATTGATACGACCTGGTGAAAAGAAGGTTTGATCTGCTTCCTGACCAAAAACGGCAAGAAAGTCTTTGCGAAGGGCTTCAGAAGTAAGATGTTGTGTCATATAAATTCTCCTTTGACTATCCGTTAAGTCACCTTAACGTGTAATCGTTTTCTTCTATTGTATCCAAGGCTTTTACCAAGGTCAATCCTTTTTACTAAAGTTTTACTAAACAATCAGTAAAAAGAAGAAAAATATGATATACTAACCTAAAAGGAGGAGGATTTATGGCTACCTTAAAAGACATTGCACAGCTAGCCTCTGTCTCTATCGCGACCGTATCCCGTGTCCTCAATCGCGACCAGAGTCTATCTGTTACAGAAGAAACCAGACACCGTATTTTAACTGTCGCTGAAGAGCTGGGCTACACCAAGCATCTCAAGACAGGCGAATCCCACAAGCCCAAGCAAAAGATTGCCATTATCCAATGGGTCAGCGAACAAGGGGAGTTGGACGACCTCTACTACTACCAGATTCGTCTCGGTATTGAAAAAAGAGCCCAAGAGTTGGACTATGATATCTTACGCTATTTTAACGACCATCCTTTTACATTAAGCGAGGAAGTGATTGGCATTCTCTGCATCGGAAAATTTAGCCAAGCTCAGATTGCTGCCTTTGAAGAATACCAAAAACCTTTAGTCTTTATAGACAGTGACACCCTCTCATTAGGTCATACCTGTATTATCACTGACTTTTACACTGCTGTGAAACAAGTTGTAGACCATTTCCTCAGTCAAGGGATGAACTGTATCGGAATTCTCACAGGTCTTGAGGAAACAACCGACCAAGAAGAAATCATCCAGGATAAGCGGCTAGAAAATTTCAAAGACATTACCCAAGCAAAAGGTATCTACCATGAAGAACTGGTCTTTCAGGGGAGCTTTACTGCCCAGTCTGGCTATGACTTGATGAAGGAGGCCATTCACAAGCTAGGAGAACAATTCCCACCAGCCTTTTTCGCAGCCAGCGATAGTTTAGCCATCGGTGCCCTCCGTGCCTTTCAAGAAGCTGGAATTAGCCTACCAGACCGCGTCAGCCTCATTTCTTTTAACGACACCAGCCTGACTAAGCAGGTCTATCCTCCCCTTTCTAGCATCACTGTCTATACCGAAGAAATGGGCCGAGCAGGGATGGATATTCTTAACAAGGAAGTTCTACACGGTCGCAAAATACCTAGCCTAACCATGCTGGGCACCAGACTGACATTGAGAGAAAGTACACGGAATGAATAGAATATCAAAACGACCTCTTATTGAGGTCGTCTTTTCTAATGATGATGCCCATGCTTCTGCTCTAACTCTCTCACCCTCCGCCTATGTTGCGCATGATTGCTTTGACTGCTGTCCACTTCAATAGTGATATTCTGCACGCCTCTTTCTTCTAAACATTGACGCACCACTTCTTTGGTCTCCATCATCTGCTCCCAGTCCTTGATACAAATGTGAACAATAGCATTGTTCTCTAGACCGTCCATGGACCAAATGCTAAGTTGGTTAACACTTTTGACATTGGTCAGAGCCTCTATATCCTTCTCCAGATCACTTGTCTCGACCCCTTCTGGCACAGCATCTAGGAAAATCTTCAGTGCGCTCCAAAAGCGAGGAATGGCTTTCGACAGAATAAAGATGGAAATAACCAGAGATAAAAACGGATCGAGGATATACCAATCTGTAAATCGGAGGATAATGGCCATTAGAATGACGGCCAACCAACCAAGAGTGTCTTCCAAAAAATGCAAGCTAAGAATTGACTCATTCTTTGTCTTTTCTTTACGAACTACCAGACTTGCTAGTACATTGATAACTACTGCAATGATTCCCAGCCAGAGGATGCCATTCTCATTGACGGGTTGCGGGTGAGCAATCTTTGTGATATTTTCCAAGATCACTAGGACAGACCCTATCATAAGAATCACAGCCGTTAGCATGGCTCCTAAAAGGCTAAAACGTTTGTAACCCAAGGTGTACTGCCTATCTTCTTCACGATTGGAGATTGTTTCTAAAAGGGCTGATAGGCCAATAGCCATAGCATCTCCCAAGTCATGAACAGAATCAGCAAGAACTGCACTCGAACCAAAGATTCCTCCTGCGATAAACTCAACAATCGCATAGCTTAAATTTAAGAAAAAAGCTAACCAGATAGATGTTTTAGGACTCATTTCTCTCCCTCCTTTGGTATAATGGGTATATACATACTTCTTTCATTTGTATTATCTAATAAAATCCAAAGAAAGGATAGAAGCAAACTGTAAACTATGTTCAGTTCTGAACAGTTTGTCTCAAGTGTCTATATGCCAAAAAGAGACCGTCGGGTTAGTAAGACGAAAAAAGCTATCTATCAAGCTTTTTTACAACTTTTGAACGACAAGGGCTATGATGCCACTACTGTCCAGGATATCATTGACCTAGCAGATGTTGGACGTTCTACTTTTTACTGTCACTATGAAAGTAAGGAACTCCTTTTAGATGAGCTCTGTCGCTACCTCTTTCATCATCTCTTTGAAAGGGAAGGACACTTTACGACCAAGGATTACCTCGCACATATCTTTTTACATTTTCAGAAAAACCAGGACCATGTCACCAGTCTCCTTTTTTCTAAAAACGACTACTTCCTCCGCCAACTACACAAGGAACTCGAACACCACGTTTATCCCATGGTGGCGGATGACTTGCAAGAGGCCTATCCAAACATTCCGGCCTCCTACCTCCAGCATTTTGTTGTGACGAACTTTATCGAGACCCTAACTTGGTGGCTAAAAAAAGGAAAATCTTATACCGAAGAGCAAGTGGTGAGATTTTACCTTGATGTAATGGAGATGACCTCTACAACTCCACTTGATAACTAAGCCTGAAACTCAGAAAGGAACCAACTATGTTAACTTCGATGATTCTAGGAATACTAACAATTGTACTAGCTCTCGCCTTCTCATTGCTTCACCTTGCTGCTGCCTTTTCAGCCATGAAACAAAAGAACTACAGTTTGGGAAACAAGTGTATCTTGGTCGGCAGTTGTCTCACCTCTTTGGCTCTAGCTATCTTTTACTTCGTTCCGCTTGCAACCATTCTTCTATGGATTGTGGGCTCGAGTATCGTCTGCTATGGAGCCTACTGGAACGGCCAACAGAAAGAAAGTCAACATATCTCGCACCACATCGTTCGTATAACGAGCGCTATTATCATTACGGTATTATTCATTTTGCTCTAACACAAAAAGGATCATCTGATCCTTTTTTACTTTTTAAGCACTCTTTGCAGCCTTACTCCACTGATACTACCCAACTAGACTATTGATCAAGTAAATCAGGTATTTCCCTTGGATTTGCAGGCTTTCTCCCCACCAGAGATAGATAGAAAAGACATTGGTAGCTGCCCAGAATATCCATTGTTCACGGTAAACAGCTGTCATGAGGATTTGCCCAACCCCATTGGTCGCATAGGTGATGGAATCGCGATAAGGACGATTGGCTCCGATAGACTGATAAATGAACCCAAATACCAACCACCAAAGAATACTAATGGAAAGATACTTGGTCCAACCCTTGCCGTCCAGTTTACGCGCGACAAACTCCTGCTTTTCCTTTTTAAACTGCGCCTGGTAGATCCACACTAGAAGTCCAATTGGCTGCATAATTGTAAAATAGAGAGTTGTTAAAACCTCACCATAGAAGCCTTTTTGAAGGGCAAGCACCAGATAAATGATGGAATTAATCAAACCAAATAGGTAGTTACTAGCACGACCTTCAGCTTCTCAAAGAGTAGAAAAAAGGTTAGTAAGGCTTGAGAGATGAATCATTTTAAAGGCAAACAATTCCAACAAGACGTCATCATTGTCGCTGTTGGTTATTACCTACGTTACAATCTGAGCTATCGTGAAGTTCAGGAATTGCTTTATGACCGTGGAATAAATGTTTGTCACACTACGATTTATCGGTGGGTTCAAGAATACAGTAAAATCCTCTATCATCTCTGGAAAAAGAAAATTAAACAGTCCTTCTATTCGTGGAAAATGGATGAAACCTATATCAAAATTAAGGGGCGTTGGCATTATCTCTATCGAGCGATTGATGCGGACGGTTTAACATTGGATATCTGGTTACGAAAGAAACGTCGAGCAGACGATAACAGCTATAAGTTAGAAGATACCGCCTATCAAGAAGATAAAGCACGCAAAGCAGAAACCGAAGATAAGCTAGCTATTGAAGCAATGAAAAGCAAGTACACCACGCTATTGCTAGAAAATATGTTGCTAAGTCCGTTTGAAATGCAAGATACAAAAATCATGGCAGGATTGCAAGTCCATGTTTACCCCCTCTATGACGAACTGAAAGAATTAAGAGGGCTAAATAGTGTTAAAGACCACTTGTCTTATGTTACCAGCAGACGTGAAGAATATTCTAAGCATAATATCGCACGCTACCTCAAAAAAGCCATTGAACAATATCTACCAACGGTTAAAAGGCAGGACTTAAACCATGAGTGAAGACTAAAAAACGATCAAAGAGCTGGCGGATGAGTTGAGTGTTACAAAACAAAATATTCAATATCACTACCAAAGGTTACCAAAAGAATTACAGCTTAAAAGTTCCAATGGGTCTAATCTAATAAATTCTAAAGCAGAAAAAATAATTTTAGGTAAAGTAGAAAGTAGTAGCAAATCAAATACCAAAGACCAACAAATAAGTAGCAAAGACCAACAAATAGAAAAACTAACTAATTTGTTAGACCAGTAACAACGATTAGCCTTGCAAGATAAAAAGTTGCTAGAAGAATACAAGGCGGAAAATGATAACTTAAAAGCCCTCAAAATGCCCTCACAGGAAACAGAATTCAAACACTTAGACAATCAATATAAAGATGAAGTGAACGCTCTTAAAGAGAAGTTGGAAAATTTGCAGGAACAAATCAAAGATCAAAAAAGGATAGAAGAACAAGAAAAACCAATAAAATGGTGAGGACTATGGCGAAAATAGATGATTCAGTTAAAAAGAAAGTTCCAGAATTGCGATTTAAAGTATTCACGGATGAATAGGAACAGCGTAAGTTGGGAGACGAAGTTCGAATAGTGATGGGACAGCCTCCTAATTCAGAAAATTATACTGATGATCCTAATGGACGCTAAAAATGCGAAGACCTATGAAGACCTATTTTGTATTAGTCAAACAAAAAATCCAAAAGAAATGGTATATGATTATGACCATGAAACAAAGTAAAATCAAACCGAGTGATCTGAGGAAGCACCCGATGATCATGAAACGTTATTAAACACAAAAGTCACCCATGTGAGTTCTTGCCAGAAGCTGAAGTTAATCCTTCAACCTGGAAAACCCGCAGAGGTGACTTTTTCTATACATCTCGATTTTTCTGGCAATAATCATTAACCGATAAATATGTCTGTGAATCACCCAGCGACTCCGCTATGTCCATAATCCGCGGTGGTAGTAATCCCACTCGCTGGACAAGTTCGTGATTGCTGAACAATTCCCGTGGACTGCCGGCGAAGCCAAACTTCCCGTGTTCCATAACATACACCGACTCAAACTCGGCGGCGACCCAATCCATGTCATGGGTGATGGTCACAACTTGGTGGCCCGAATCAGCCAACTGATGGAAAATTGCGGTCAACTTGCGCCGGCTTTCCCAATCAAGCGACATCATCGGCTCATCAAATAAATAAATCGCCGGATCCACTGCCAAAACTGTGGCAACGCTCAACAGCTTGCGTTCCGACAATGACAGGTCATATGGACTTTCAGCTGTTTTATCATCCAAGCCAACTCTTTTTAGAGCCGCTAAAGCCCGCCTCGTAATCGTGTCGTGGTCATCCATGACCTGCGCGACATTCCACTCCACCTCTCGTTGAACGGTCGGGTTGAAAAGCTGATCGTCAGGATTCTGAAAAGTAATCCCAACCTTCAGTAACTTTTCGACTGGTTTAAGATCATTAAAATTTTCTCCATCGATCTTAATCACACCGGTTTGTGGTGTCAGCAAACCCGTCAACAATTTGAAGAGCGTTGATTTGCCGGCACCATTTTGGCCGACAATCGCCACCATCGGATCGGCGAAGTGTTTGTCTTCAACATCCAAGCTAAAGGACCGTTCCGGATAAGTGAACGTCAGGTGACTCAGTTCAATTGTGGACATAACGAACCTCCTTCAGATCAGCGTAATTCACCGGATACCGGCCATCAGCCAAGTGCCAATCCATTTTTTGAGCAAGTTGCTGGATTGTCGGGGCTGGAATCTGCCAGTCAGCTGCCAAATGATTAAACACCTCACCCGGCCTGCCCTGGGCTACCATTTGTCCCTCGTGCAGCACCCACACAACGTCGGCGACTTCGCACAAATCGTCAATTTCACTGGTGACAATGAAGACAGTCGTCTCTTTGACTTGGGCCAGCCATTGGAAAAATTGCCGGCGGCCAAGGGGATCCATCTCACTGGTCGGATCATCCATAATCAAAACAGCCGGATTAGCCACAATCGCCGTGGCAATTGCCAACCGCTGGATCTGACCACCGGAAAGGCTCTCGGGACGCAAATTCAGCTGTTCAATCAGCCCCATTTGCGTGGCAACTTCTTCAACCCGTTTTTGAATCAGTCCTTCAGCCATTCCCTGATTAATCAAGTCAAAGGCGATTTCATCGGCAACCGTGTCTGCCAACCCGCTTAGTTGGCCAGCTGGATTTTGCAGTACAACTCCATTCATGGCATTATAAACGGGCCAATTGTCAGACACTCGCTGGCCAAACATGTGCCAATCGCCCTCAATCTCAGCAGACACAATTTTGGGAATGACCCCTGCCAGCACACGGCACAAAGTCGATTTGCCGGAGTGGCTATTCCCGATAATCCCAACCACCTGGCCGGTATGAACCTCCGCGTTAATCTGACGCAGTTGTGGTTGCTCAGTACCCGGATAACGGGTGGTCAAATTTTCAATTACAATCCGTTTATCTTCGTCCATATCTTCCACCCAATCAATAAAATTGCCAATCCAGTCAGACCAATGTGCAGCGTCCGCGACAGGCGATACACGCGCTGGGAGGTTCTGACAGTCCGGTTGAGATTATCAAAACCTCTCAATTGGAGAGAAATCGACCGCGTCATCGATTGATCCAAGGTCTTAATCACCAATGGAATTAGAACCGGCAGGACTGACTTTAATTTCTGAATCAATGTTTTTTGCGGATTGGTTCCGCGAACTTTTTGTGCCTGCTGGATTTTCCGCATATTGCGCATCATTTCCGGCAAAATATAACACACCGACATCAGAACGTAGACGGTTTTATAAGACAATCTGGACAGTTCCAAATAGGCCGCGTTTTCTGAAATACTCGTGGTCACCATAAAAAAGCCACTGGTCAAAATAATCACCAATACTCGACAACCCAGAGTGGTGGCGTAAATCAGGCCTTCTTTGTAGAACGACACCCCAAGCACAGAAAACAGCACAGTTTGATTCCGACTGTAAAATAACCCTTGGATGATCAGCATGGTGCAAATCAGAAACAGGCTGAATCCCAGCGCCTTAAAGGTGGTAGAACTCAATTTGGAAAATAACAATAGCAGTGTTGCGACAAGAATTAATCCGGCCTGAAGCAATAAATTCATACTGGCAAAGCTCAACAACGTCATGTCCAAGATGAACAAGAGCTTAGTAATCGGATCGATCACTTGGTACCACTTGAGCTTGACCCGTGGCGCTCCAGAAATCAATGTTTTATCAGTCATCATTTATCATCGCTAAAGAAGTGCACCATCCGCTTCGGCAGCTGACGATAGATGAAGAGTGCCAGGTAGGCCACACAGACTTTATCCAAAATATCCAAGACAAACTCATCGGTAAATGAGGCCAGCCACACTGGTACATGATTGGCGACCATTACCGCAAACAATGAGTCACCCCAAGCGATACCGGTCTGACCACCCCAAAAGATGACGTTGAGTGGCGTTGAAATGACAGCTGAAACGATGGCAATAATAATAGCAGAAACAAATACTCGTCGCGCTGACGAGAACCACCCATTGGCGTGCAAAACTCCGACAGCAATCCCAATTCCGATGCTGGTAATCGCATACACGGTTGAAATTGGCGATAAGGTCAGCCCATAGATCACGTTGTTGATGAAACCACTAATGGCACCGGCAACCGGCCCAGCCAACATACTGGTAAGAAAGGTTCCCAAAGACCCCAGCCAAACGGGCAACTTTAACCCCTCCGCCAAGGCTTTGGCAACATAGTTAATCCCCACGGCAGCGGGAATCAAAGTCATGGTGGCAGCACTTAACTTAAATTTCCACATACTGGTACGATGAATCGGTTCTGTTTTCATAATCTTCTCCTTTTGTTTTTAAAGAGCCGTGTCTGGATAGACTTTCGGACGCAACGCTCTATTATATATCTACTGAACTGTCTATACACAAGATTTCCATCCTTAGTCGACATGAGCTGAAAATCGTTATTTGTTAAGTAGTTCACAACACATTATACACCTATTATCTGAATAGTCAAGTGTATTTACAGTAAAATCTTGGAAATTCCTGAAAATTTTCTCTTATACTCTTCGAAAATCAAATTCAAACTACGTCAGCGTCGCCTTACCGTATATATGTTACTGACTTCGTCAGTTCTATCTACAACCTCAAAGCTGTACTTTGAGCAACCTGCGGCTAGCTTTCTAGTTTGCTCTTTGATTTTCATTGAGTATTATTTTCCATTTTAAATGACATTTAGTAACTCTAATACCAAAAAAGCCCAGACGACATTGTCTGAGCATTCTTCTGTATAGGCGTATAACCAAGTTGAGTTTAGCATTTTCAAGCTATTTCTTCAACAAACCTTGTTCTTGTAGAAATTCTTTGGCTACTTGTTCTGCTGACTTGCCTTCGACACCGACTTGGTAGTTGAGCTGGCTCATCTGGCTTTCAGTAATTTTACCAGCCAATTTATTGAGAACTGTTTCCAACTCTGGATGTTTCTTGAGAAGAGCTTCTTTCATTAGTGGAGCCCCTTGATAAGGTGGGAAGAGTTGTTTGTCATCTTCCAAGACCTGCAAATCATAACGCGCCAACTCTGCATCGGTTGAATAGGCATCCGTAATTTGAATATCGCCTGACTGAATTGCCTGATAGCGAAGAGCTGGCTCCATGGTCGCTACGTTGAGATTGAGACCATACATTGATTGCAAGCCCTTATTGCCATCTTCACGGTCATTAAATTCGAGTGTAAAACCTGCCTTCAGCTGCCCTTCCACTTTTTTCAAGTCCGAAATGGTCTTCAAGCCATACTTTTTCGGAACAGCTACAGCGTAGGTGTTTTGATAAGACATAGGTTTGAGATAGGCCAGATGATCCTGTTTGGCAATGCCATCACGCGCCACTTGATAAACCTGATCTGGCTCATGACCTACTTTAGGTGCTGGTTGAAGCAAACTTTCAGTCACCGTACCAGTAAATTCAGGATAGATATCAATATCCCCTTTTTTCAGAGCTTCATAGAGGAAGCTTGTTTTCCCAAAATTCGGTTTAACAGTCGCAGTCATACTGGTATTTTCTTCAATGAGGAGTTTATACATATTGGCCAAAATTTCTGGTTCCGGTCCCAATTTTCCAGCAATAACCAAATTTTCTTTCTCTTTTTGAGCTAAGAGGGCTGGACTATAAGACAGACCGAGCAATATGGTCACCAAGGCAAAACCAGAGAAAATCGTTCTCAATTTTGCTTTTTCCATCACTTTTAGCAGGAAGTTAAAGGCAATGGCAAGCACTGCAGAAGAAAGGGCCCCAATCAAAATCAGACTGGTATTATTGCGGTCAATTCCCAAAAGGATAAAGGAACCCAGTCCGCCTGCCCCAATCAAGGCCGCCAAGGTCGCCGTACCGATAATCAAGACCGCTGCCGTCCGAATCCCAGACATAATGACAGGCATGGCAAGTGGAATTTCAAACTTCTTGAGTCGCTCCCATCTGGTCATCCCAAAGGCAATCCCAGCCTCTTGCAGACTCGGATCAATTCCCTTTAGCCCAGTGATGGTATTTTGCAAAATCGGGAAAATCGCATAAATCACTAGTGCTGTCAAAGCAGGCAAGGTTCCAATTCCCATCAAGGGGATAAAGAGCCCCAACAAGGCCAGAGACGGGATAGTCTGGAAAATTCCTGCAATCTGCAAGACCCAATCCGCCATCTTTTCATGATAACGAAGAAATACCGCTAAAGGGACTGCAATAAAAATAGCCAGCAACAAGGTCAAAAGCGACAACTGCAAATGTTGAGATAGAGCTGTTACCCAATCACCAAAACGATCCTGAAAAGTTGATATCAAATTAGTCATGAACACTACCTCCAAACAAGTCTGCTACAAAGTCTGTTGCAGGCGCTTTTAAAATGGTCTCAGGATTCGCCACCTGACGAATCTCTCCATCCTGCAAGACAGCAATACGGTCCGCCAATTTCAAAGCTTCATCCGTATCATGGGTCACAAAAATCGTTGTCATCCCAAACTCTTTATGCAATTCTTTCGTCAGAACCTGCAACTGTTTTCTCGAAATAGCATCCAAGGCTGAAAAAGGTTCATCCATGAGGAGAATCTTAGGCTGACCAATCATAGCACGGACAATGCCCACCCGTTGCTGTTCTCCACCAGATAATTCACTTGGAAGTCGATGCCCATACTCAGCTACTGGTAAACCAACCTTAGCTAAAAGCTCTTCTGTTTTCTTCGCAATGTCTTCCTTAGTCCAGCCCTTCATCTCCGGAATGAGAGCAATATTTTCTGCAACCGTTAAATTGGGAAACAGAGCAATGGCCTGTAAAACATAACCAGTAGAAAGACGAAGTTCCCGCTCGTCATAGTCTTTGATGCGCTTGCCATCCATGTAAATATTTCCATCAGTCGGTTCCAAAAGACGATTAATCATCTTAATCATGGTCGTCTTACCGGACCCAGAAGGTCCAACTAAAACCATGAACTCCCCATTCTCAATCCGTAAATTGACATCTCTCAAAACATCTTTTTCTGTATAGCGTAGCGCTACATTTTTATATTCGATCATTATTTGTCCTCTATTTAAAACTTCCCTCGGTTGGTCAAGTTACCAAACTTTTAATAACTAATTTACCCCATTCTAAACCTCATTTTCCTTCTCTTTCAGATTGTCTAAAATACGTTCCTGATAGCTTTCAAACTGACGGATTTCTTCTTCAGAGAAGCCTTTATAAAAAATTGCATCTAATTTTTGACTGACACGATTGCCCACTTCTTTCTGCGACCAACCTTGCTCTGTCAACTTGACATATTTCTTTCTCTTATCTATTCCACATGGACTAATGATGACCAGGTTTTGCTCCTCAAGTTTCTTTATCATGGTTGTGAGCGTATTGTTAGCAAGTCCAGTCGCAAGCGCAATATCTGTCGCCGTAGCGCAACCTGTCTCACTATTCCATAACACCGTGAGAATCTTGCCCTGTTCACTCCGATAAAGAGACCCAGGATCCTGACTCAATAACTTTTGAAAGATCCGCCCATTCAGTAAACGAATATGATGGGCAACTAAATGACTATCCCTCATGATTCCTCCAATTTATTTCTATATCAAATTTTCTCTATTGTAACACCTGCTATTCCATCTGTCAACTATTTCGACTTAGAAATAATTTCTACCAACAAAAAAGACCTCCTACCTAAAGTAGAAGATCTCTAATCTTGATCAACTTAATCTGTCATTTCGGACACCAGTGTTCGACGCTCCAATGGAATACTGCACATAACTAACAAGAAAATGAAACCTGACTGAATCCAGAAAAGGGCCAAGTCAAAGATTCCATGCACAGCAACCACTGTAAGGAAAGATAGATAAAGACCGATAATTGGACGTTTCCCCGACTCCTGACTCATATCCATCATCAAACGAACAGGAGCAACAGAAGACAAAGCTAATAAAATGGTTCCCACAATTCCGTAACTCAGAATCGTATCAATATAAAGGCTGTGAGCATGTTCATGATAAGGAGCATTTATCCGAGGATAAGAGTGCATATAGGTCAATGGCCCCTCCCCCCAAAAAGGATTTTGCTTAAACAAGGCCATCCCAGCATCCCAGATAGAAATGCGTTCTTCCATAGAAGAATCTAAAGTTCCCATCCGAACTCCCAAATCACTAGAAAAAAGGAAACTCAAGCCAATCGCAAAGACCCCAATACTAAGCCAAAAGGCCTTCCAGTTTTTAATGGTCGTAAAGAGATAAATGATGGCTCCAGCGATAATAGCAGGAAAGGCTGTTCTATTTTGCGTGAAATTTAAACCAAAAAGATTTACAAAACCTGCTAGCACACAAAAGACTTTCAACCATCTTAGCTTCGTCGTTGTAAAGAGATAAAAAGCTATCATGATACAGAAGCAACAAATGATCCCATAGTAGTTAGGATTAAAGAAGGTCACCTCTGCACGGTTTTGGTGCCATACTTGCATATTTGGTGAAAGAAAGGCATAGTTAAATTTCTTTACAATTTGGAAATGCTCCAAAGTAGCAAAAGCGGCAGAGACAACACTACCAAACAAAACCGTCTGGAGTATCAGTCGAAAGAAAGCATGCGTCAGACGCTTCTGGTAAAAACTAAAGAAAATAAGAAATAGGAGCATCAGGAAAGATGCTGCTAGACCAAGCCAGTTCTTGGCGACGATGGAAATGACACTACTGTAGGCAATAAAAAAGAGAAGTACAGGATGTTTGGCTAATCCTTTGATAATTCCCTTCATCTCCCCAGTAACAAGTAAACCTATCAAATATAAAGCAAAGAGTGATAAGAACAAATAAAAAGGTAAAAAGATACTCATGATCATCAGATACAAAAAGAAATCTTTTTTCGAAAGCCCTCTTATCTTATCCAGTAATCCAATTGATTTCAAAACGGATCCTTTCTGTTCTGGATTTCTCCAGAAGATAAATGCTAAACTATCTTTATATTCTACCATTTTTTCCGTCATTTGGGAACAATGAACACGTTTTCGCCACAAAAAAAATCTTTCATTAATATGGCACTAGAACTGAATGTTTCTACCGTTTTCCACTACTTGATAGGTCTGACTTTGCAAATCAATTTCTGCTACTGCTGTTACGGACTTGTCTTTATTTTGACGTTTGATTACAATGCTGTGAGCTGTTGGTGTTTCAATGTCAATAGTCCCTTCTAGGTCAAAGGCCTCTGACCGATTACGGAAAGAAAATAGATTGAGAAGGGACTTCACCACAGGACGTTGAACTTCTTCTGCTATTTCCTCATTGCTATAGTAATGACGATTAATATTTCGACCTTCTTTGGTTTCTTCTAATAATTTCAAGTCATTTTTTCCTGCTAATAGACCCACATAGTAAACCTGAGGAATGCCTGGCGCAAAAGCTTGAATCAAACGAGCGAGGAAGTACTTGACATCATCATCTCCAAGTGCAGAATAGTAGGTTGAATTGATTTGGTAGATATCTAGATTGTTATACTCTGCACTAGAGTACTTACGTTTGACATTCGCTCCAACCTTATAGAGCTCATTTGAAGCATAGTCAATTTCCTCATCGGTCAGGATATCCTTGACATCTACCACTCCAATCCCATCATGGGTATCTAGTGTCGTAAATTGCTTCATCGGGCTCATCTTTAACCACTTAGCTAAGCGCTCTGTTCTGGAACTGTAAAGAGTATAAAGGGTCACCATTGGAAGGGCAAAATCGTAAACATAGTAATCATGATCCGCTATTTTAAACTGAATCGAATAGTGTTCATGAATCTCAGGTAAGAGCTCTGCACCGTATTCAGCTCCTATATCCCGGACCTTATCCAATAAGTCCCAAATATCTGGTTCCACAAAGAAATCATTGGTATCCAATTTCTTCACCGCATAAGCAAAAGCATCTAGGCGAATCAAATCACACCCGTTACTTGCTAGATGTTGAATCGTCTTACGGATGAAGCTCATCGTTACTTCTTTGGTCACATCAAGATCAATCTGCTCCTCACCAAAGGTATTCCACAAATGTTCTACTGAACCGTCTGCAAAAACGATCTCTTGCTTTGGTGCACGATCCTTACGCTTGTAAATTAAATCTACATCAGCTTGTGTCGGACGATTTTCCGGCCAAAACTTGTCCCAGTTTAAAAAGAGATCTTTAAATTCACTAGCTTCATGTTTTTCTTGATAGTCCTTATAATATTTCGATTGACGAGAAATATGGTTAATCATAAAGTCGAACATAAGATAATATTTCTCACCTAAACGCTTAACATCCTCCCAATCACCAAACGCTGGATCCACTTCATCGTAGTCAACTGGCGCAAATCCACGATCACCTGTTGACGGGAAAAATGGCAGAAGGTGAACTCCCCCAATAGCATCGCCAAAATGTTCTTCCAAATTCTCATACAAGTCTTTAAGGTTATTTCCAAGACTATCTGAGTAAGTAATCAACATAGTTTTATTTTGAATGGTCATAGATGGTCTCCTTTTTCTGATGAAAGCCAAGTCTTATATGACCTGGCTTCGTAAATGAAAGATATTTTTAGATTTTTGTTCAGTACTAATATAGACTGCAAGCAACTAAGTACTACTTTCTTTTTTCTACATAGAATTGTAAACAAGCTGAACTGTTCCTCTATGTATGGAATTATAAATTCCCTAAGCACTTTCTTACTTCACTGCCCCGTTACTCATTCCTGAAATGATATGTTTTTGGAAGATGAGATAGACAATAGTTATCGTTACAATTCCCACAATATAAGATGCAAAACTTGGGCCATAGTCATTGAAGTACTGACCTTGGTAGTTGTATTGGAAGAGAGGCAAAGTCCACATCTTGGAATCTTTATTCAGAATCAAGAGTGGCAACATAAAGTCATTCCAGAACCAGAGAGCATTGATAATCAAAGTTGTCGCATGCATGGGCTTCAACATTGGAAAAATGATTCGACGATAAATTGTAAAACGATCAGCCCCATCAATTTCCGCAGCTTCGTCCAAACTATCTGGTACACTGATTTTTATATAACCAACATACAAGAAGAGGGTCTGTGGAATAGCATAAGTTAGGTAGAGTATTACTAGCCCCCACATATTTGCTAGACCGAGTTTACTCATCATAACTGTGATGGGAATCATAATCACCTGAAATGGAACAAATATCCCTAAGATCAAGAGCGAATACATAATTGCAAAGGCTTTTTTCTTGGACATATTTCGAGCAATGGAATAAGCTGCAGCTGGTATAAAGAAAGCTACTACAATCAATGATAACACCGTAATAACTGCTGAATTCCAGAAATAGCCTCCAATCCCATCCGAAATTAATCGTTCATAATTACTTAAGGTAAAAGGATTGGGCAAACTAAAGAAATGATTCATGATATCCTTAGTTGTCTTGAAAGAACTAAATACCGTTACCAACAAAGGAACAAGTATAAGAATACCACCGACTATCAAGAGGACGTATTTCCAAAACTGATTCAATTTTTCTTCTTTTTTCATGTGTAGGACTCCTCTATTAGATTTCAAATTTCTTTGATAACTTGATTTGGATCAGAGAAACAATTCCAATAATTAAGAATAAAATCAAGGCAATTGCATTCGCATATCCATATTGATTACTCTTGAAAGCATAGTTGTAGACTAAAAGTCCAAGAGACGTTGTAGCATTATTTGGACCACCACTCGTCAACGCAAAAATTTGGTCAAAGGCTGTCAAACCAGACTTAAGAGCCAAGATAAAAACCATTGAAATCGTTGGCAGTAAATAGGGTAATTCAATCTTCCAAAAGGTTTGTTTACTTGTTGCACCATCAATTGATGCTGCCTCTAAAATATCATTTGGAATACTCTGAAGACCAGCAAGAAAGAGAATAATTGGCATTGCTACTCCTTGCCATAGAAGAACAAAAATAGTTGCTACTACCGCTCCGACAGGTGTCCCTAATAGACTCTCTTGTAAAAAGCTAATTCCTAAAATTTTTCCAATCGTTGGAAGCCCATAGTTGAAGAATTGTTTAAAAATCAAGGAAACTGTCAAACCAGACAAAACAGCCGGGAAAAAGAACCAAGCTCTAAAGAAGGTCTGCCCCTTCATCTTCGAATTTAAGGCTCGTGCCACAACCATCCCAATCGTAATCTCTCCAATAATCAATGCCAGAGTTAAAATCAAAGTAAAGGCTATGGCTGTGAAGAATTTCCCATCAATCATCAGCAATTTGTAGTTATTTAAACCAACAAATTTATAATTATAGGTCAATCCAGTCCAGTTAGTCAAACTATAGAAAGCACCTTGTACCATTGGAAAGTAAAAGAAGATAGCTTGTAAAGCAAGCGGGATGAGCAAAAATGTCCAACCCCAGTATTTATTTAAAAATTTTCGAATAGCCATATCATCTTAACTCCTATTCTAGTCCAAATCTGCCTTCATTGGATTAAAGAAAGCATTGAGATTGTTTGCCATATTTTTCAGATTTTTATCCATCAGGTAACCTGCACTTAGATTAAAAAAGTCTTCTTCAGAGTTCCAGCGTTGGCCCAACCAAACATAATGTTTGTCCGTAAAAGCCAGTTTAGAAATAGCTGCAAGCGCTGAATCTTCTTTTTCCTGTATGCCTTTCACCGCAACTGGTGATCCATCTACATCATAGTATGACTGCATAGCTTTTGGACTAGTCATATAGCTGATAAATTCTTCGGTTTCTTTCGGATGTTTGGTAGTAGCTGAAGTTGATAATGCCATGTCCCCTGCACCAACAGTGACTTCTTTTCCTACTTCTTCTCCAGGGAAGGCGAACATCCCCACCTCAAATTTTGGATCCTGTTGATTAATTGCGGCTAATGCCCATGATCCTTGTGGCATCATCAAGGCTTTTTCACTCGAAAATGCTACCACCGCATCATTATAAGAGGCACCACGCCAACCATCTTGAGCATTATCTGCTAATAAATCGAGTCGTTCTGCATCTGCTTTTAAAATAGCATCATCTGCAGAGATTGCGTTTGGTTTTGAAAAGCGAAGATAGTTATTAGCCGCGTCTCCACTACCCGTAAGGGTAATGAGAGAAAGTTGGTGGTAACCATTTAATGTCCAGCCTTCATTGCCTGCAACCGCAAATGGAGAATTCCCACTATCTTTTATCTTTTTGACAATCTCTTGAAATTCTTTAAAAGTCTTCGGTTCCTCAAGTCCTAATTCTTTAAACTTCGTTTTATTGTAATAGATTCCATAAAGGTTGGCTGTTAATGGCACACTATAAATCTTGTTATTGATTGCATACTTTTCGGCATAGTCATTCTTGATGTTCTCAAGATAGGGTTTTTCTGTCATATCTGCAAAATAACCTGCTTTTGCCCACTCCTGAAAATCCATATTTTGAGGATAGATATTAATAATATCTGGAACATCTCCTGATAAAATACGAGTCTTTAGAACAATTCCAGCTGAAGGTACTGTAGTCAGCTTCACATCAATATTAGGGTGTTCCTTCTCAAAATCATCCACTATCCTTTGCAAGGTATCTGCCATCTCGGTCTTCTGGTTAAAAAACTCAATCGTTACCTTTCCATCAGCTGATTGATTGTTCTGACCACAAGCCACTAGGCCTAGTAAACTTGCCCCAGCTACTAAAAGAAAACCTGCTTTCTTATACCATTTCATTGGAATGCCTCCTTGATAAATTTATACGCTTTTATTATAGTCTCTTGAATTTATACTGTCTACTCAAAAAATCTCCTGGTGATAAGGTAACAGTTAAACCTGCATACATGAGCTCTGCACCCGAATAAACAATGTTTGTCCCTTCCAGCTCATAAAGCCCTTCCACTTCTAAGTCTTTCAGTTTCAAGGTGGTTTCCATTGTTTCCACAACTGATAGGACTCGGACGTAGGTTACGATCGTCTGATTTCCATAGTTAAATTGTACAGCTGCTTCATTGGATTCAGCATCGGGATTGATTAACCTATACTGATTTCCCAACTGGACTACTGGTCGCAATTCTTTATACAAGTTCACCTGATTAGCAATCTCAGACTTCTCTTCATCTGATAAACTTGTCAAATCAAGCTCATAACCCAGATTTCCCATCATTGCCACATGACCACGAGTTTCCAATGGTGTCATTCGTCCCATCTGATGATTTGGTACTGCTGACACATGAGCCCCCATAGAAATGGCTGGATAGAGATAGGATGAACCGTATTGAATTGGTAAACGTGCAATAGCATCAGTATTATCACTAGCCCAGACTTGTGGGAAATAACGCATCATACCAAGATCATTTCGTCCACCACCACCAGAGCAGGACTCAAAGAGAATATGACTGTGTTTCTCTGTCAGATAAGAAACGAGTTCGTAAAGCCCCAACATGTACTGATGAGACTGCATTTGAGTTGCCAGATAAGCTAAACCATTCCCCAAATTAGTAATATTACGATTCATATCCCATTTGATGTAGTCAATTTTATGATGAGAGAGGAGTTCATCTAAAACATTTTTCAAATATTCTACTACCTGAGGATTGGCAAGATTAAGTACTAATTGATTTCGAGAATAGGTATGCTCATAACCTGGAACCTGAATAGCCCAGTCAGGATGTTTGCGATACAAGTCGCTATCAACAGAAATCATCTCCGGTTCTAACCAAAGCCCAAACTGCAAACCTCTTTCATGGATCGCTGAAATCAGACTTTCTAGACTTCCACCCAATTTTTCCTCATTAACACGCCAGTCACCTAAAGCACGATTATCATCAAAGCGATTACCAAACCACCCATCATCTAATACAAAAAGTTCAATTCCAACTTTCTTAGCTTCATCAGCTAGTTCTAACAGTTTTTCTCTCTGAAAGTCAAAGTAGGTAGCTTCCCAGTTATTGATTAGAATTGGACGCTCTTTTTTAGAAAATTTACTTGGCATAATGTGCTTAAGTACAAAATTCTGACTTTCATGACTAATACCAGTTAATCCCTTATCTGAATAGGTCACTAAAGCTACCGGTGTTTCAAAATTTTCCTCAGGATCTAACTTCCAAGAAAAGTTTTCTGGATTAATGCCAATAGCCACCCGAACTTCATTCAGTTGATTCTTTTGGACAAAAGCTTCGAAGTTTCCACTATACATCAGTTGAATAGCAAACACATTCCCAGCATCCTCTGTAACTCCTTGATCACATAATATAAGAGCAGGTGTTTGAGCATGCCCAGAAGCTCCACGGTTCGAACTAATCGAAAAGATTCCTTGCTCTACCTGTTGACGTCGGACAGTCTTTTCACGAGCATAAGCTCCCTGCAGAGTTACTATTTCGTAAGCTGCAGCAGGAAAATCAGCCATAAAAGAAAATTCCTTATAAATGACAACTTCCTGATTGCTATTATTTTCCAATTTGCTGTAACTAGCAATTGTCGCATCATTATCAAAAGCTGTATAATACAAAGTCAGACTAAGTTGAGCCTTAGAATCTTTTAAAATCAAGGCAAGCGTCTCTGTAGCATCCATGCTGTGAGGAGAAGGTAAGCCCTGTGGACCATTCTGACCTTTTAAAATCTTTGCTTCTACAAATCGAAAGTCTGTTACTTCAGTTGCATCATGTTGAACCTGTAAAGTTGGTTTTCTAAAGTCACCCAAACCATGTTGTCCAAAAATCTGACGTTGCGTATCCAAACTAAAGGTTCGATTAGTAGCTATGGGATTACCAGAAAAAGCATGATCGCGTTCGTAAACACTATTAGCCCCTCTATAGTTCTTAATAGTCTTTCCTAAATGTTTTAATAATAAGAATCCATCCCTATTTTCAATAATCAAACTTAAACCTTTACTCTCAACGTAAAATAGATTATTCTCTATTCGAACTCCCATAAATTGTACCTCATCTATTTCTTGATAAAATTTTAGCACATAAAAGCGCTTTCTAAAATAGAGAAATGTCTACAAAGTATGGTAAAATGTTAGGTAGGAGGTGGCCCATGCTCGTTTTTTCAGAATACCAGACTGGAACAATTGATCTTTCTCTTAGCTTCTACGGTTATGAAGAATGCACGCCTAATTACTCTTTTGGTCCAGCTATTCGAGATACCTATGTACTACATTACATTACTAAAGGAAAAGGTCAATTCCATTATAAGGGGAAAATTGTTGATTTAAAGGCAGGAGATTTCTTTTTACTAAAACCAGATGAATTAACATTCTATCAAGCAGATAGCCAGGATCCTTGGGCTTACTACTGGTTGGGGATCACTGGAGGGAGGGCACCTGACTACTTTGCTCTATCTCAAATTTCTGACCAATCCTACCTCATCCAGTCAAATAACTGTCATACACAAACAACTGCAAAACTCATCTCAGATATTGTCTGCTTTGCTCAGATTACAAAATCTAATGAATTGGCTCAACTCCACATCATGGGACAACTCCATGAACTAATGTTTCATCTAGGAACGATTGCTCCCAATCAGAAAAAAGAGAATATTTCATCAACTCACCAGCTCTATCTTGACTGCAAACAATTAATTGATAGTCACTATCCACGATCGCTCACCATTCAAGATTTAGCAAAAGAGCTATCGGTTCATAGAAGTTACTTAACTAGTGTGTTTAAAGAATTTCACCAACTCTCTCCAAAAGAGTATTTACTTTTCGTTCGAATGAACCGTGCTCAACAGTTACTAGAACACACAAATGAAACGATCAAAGTCATTGCATATTCTGTAGGTTTTTCAGACCCACTACATTTCTCAAAAGCCTACAAACAGTTTTTTCATAAAACACCTAGTCAAACTCGAAAAGAATACTCTCACTCCCTCTTAGCTAGAAAGGAAAATCAATGAAATCACACCAACTAGTCTACCAAATATTAGCTAGAGAAAACGATTATGTTAGCGGAGAAAAAATCGGAGAAGAACTGAATTTAAGCCGTACATCCATATGGAAAGCGATCCAACGTCTTCAACAAGAAGGCCTAGAAATTGACAGTATCAAAAATAGAGGCTATAAGCTTATTCAAGGCGATCTGATATTGCCTGATTTGATTCAGGAGAACACCAACTTAACCATTCGCTACAAACCTGAGACCAAATCAACCCAAACAGATGCAAAAGAAGGGATTGAAGCTGGAAACAAAGGAAATACACTCTATCTTTCAACCTGTCAAACAGCAGGTCGTGGCCGCTTTCAGCGCCGCTACTATTCTCCATCTCAGGGGGGGATCTATATGTCCCTGCATGTTCAACCCAATCTTCCTTATGAAAAACTCCCTTCCTATACTCTCCTTGTAGCTGCTGCAGTCTACAAAGCCATTAAAAACCTAACTATGATAGAAGTAGATATCAAATGGGTAAATGACATCTACTTTAAAAATAAAAAGATAGCAGGTATCCTCACTGAAGCGATGACATCAGTTGAGACAGGCTTGGTTACAGACGTCATTATCGGACTTGGTATAAATTTTTCTATAGCAGACTTCCCAGAAGACCTAAAAGAAAAAGCAGGCAGCCTATTTATGCCACCTGCACCAATTAGTCGTAATGAGCTCATCAGCGAAATATGGAATTGTTTCTACAATACGGATTCAGATGAGCTACTTTATATCTATAAAGAAAGATCAATCGTTCTTGGAAAAGAAGTTACTTTCCAGCTAGACGGAAAATTTGAGAAAGGTCTTGCAAAAGAAATCTCAGAATCCGGCCAACTACAAGTCGAATTTGAAGATAAACATACTATCTGGCTAAATAGCGGAGAAATATCACTAACGGGTTGGTAATAAACAAATCCCCCTTTTAATGATTTAGAAGGGGGATTTACATACAAAAAAAGAGCCTAACAGCTCTCTTAACGTACGGAGAATGGGGGATTCGAACCCCCGCGCCGGTTACCCGACCTAACGATTTAGCAAACCGTCCTCTTCAGCCTCTTGAGTAATTCTCCTATTAATGGGCACGAGTGGACTCGAACCACCGACCTCACGCTTATCAGGCGTGCGCTCTAACCACCTGAGCTACGCGCCCAAGTTCAAAAACTTGGTATGAACTTTCGTTCAAAGCGGGTGACGAGAATCGAACTCGCGACAACAGCTTGGAAGGCTGTAGTTTTACCACTAAACTACACCCGCTTAATAAAATAAAATATGGCGCGAGACGGA
Organism: Streptococcus sp. FDAARGOS_256; assembly: GCF_002289235.2. Lineage (GTDB taxonomy): Bacteria > Bacillota > Bacilli > Lactobacillales > Streptococcaceae > Streptococcus. The sequence goes on along the minus strand of NZ_NTGM02000001.1, from coordinate 64,230 downwards.
ATCGAACCGCCGACACATGGAGCTTCAATCCATTGCTCTACCAACTGAGCTACCGAGCCAAATTGCGGGAGCAGGATTTGAACCTACGACCTTCGGGTTATGAGCCCGACGAGCTACCGAGCTGCTCCATCCCGCGTTAATATAAAAAGGAGGATGTGGGATTCGAACCCACGCACGCTTTTACACGCCTGACGGTTTTCAAGACCGTTCCCTTCAGCCGGACTTGGGTAATCCTCCATTATTTACAATGGACCTTGTAGGACTTGAACCTACGACCACTCGGTTATGAGCCGAGAGCTCTAACCAGCTGAGCTAAAGGTCCAACAAGATCAATATAGCGGCGAAGGGGATCGAACCCCCGACCTCCCGGGTATGAACCGGACGCTCTAGCCAGCTGAGCTACACCGCCATGAATCGGGAAGACAGGATTCGAACCTGCGACACCTTGGTCCCAAACCAAGTACTCTACCAAGCTGAGCTACTTCCCGCGTTAAATAAAAAAATGCACCCTAGAGGAGTCGAACCTCTAACCGCCTGATTCGTAGTCAGGTACTCTATCCAGTTGAGCTAAGGGTGCTCATCATTATATGCCGAGGACCGGAATCGAACCGGTACGATCGTTACCAATCGCAGGATTTTAAGTCCTGTGCGTCTGCCAGTTCCGCCACCCCGGCCTCTCTAAGCGAACGACGGGATTCGAACCCGCGACCCCCACCTTGGCAAGGTGGTGTTCTACCACTGAACTACGTTCGCATCGACCTCTTATTCTATATAAAAAAATGCCGGCTACATGACTTGAACACGCGACCCTCTGATTACAAATCAGATGCTCTACCAACTGAGCTAAGCCGGCTACTTTCTATTATGCGGGTTAAGGGACTTGAACCCCCACGCCGTTAAGCGCCAGATCCTAAATCTGGTGCGTCTGCCAATTCCGCCAAACCCGCAAATATGACCCGTACTGGGCTCGAACCAGTGACCCATTGATTAAAAGTCAATTGCTCTACCAACTGAGCTAACGAGTCTAAAATAACTTCCGTTATCTTAAACGGTCCCGACGGGAATCGAACCCGCGATCTTCGCCGTGACAGGGCGACGTGATAACCGCTACACTACGGGACCTATGGGAGTTAACGGGATCGAACCGCTGACCCTCTGCTTGTAAGGCAGATGCTCTCCCAGCTGAGCTAAACTCCCAAAGGGCGGAGTCTAGCTCAGCCAACGGTAAGAAACTTCGTTTCTCTCATCCGCCGATTGTAATTTCGATTTCCTCTCAATTACAACTGAGCTAAACTCCCTCGAGCTAAGCGACTTCCATATCTCACAGGGGGCAACCCCCAACTACTTCCGGCGTTCTAGGGCTTAACTGCTGTGTTCGGCATGGGTACAGGTGTATCTCCTAGGCTATCGTCACTTAACTCTGAGTAATACCTACTCAAAATTGAATATCTATCAAATACCAAGAAAACCTCACACTTCGTATTCTCAGTTACTTTGGATAAGTCCTCGAGCTATTAGTATTAGTCCGCTACATGTGTCGCCACACTTCCACTTCTAACCTATCTACCTGATCATCTCTCAGGGCTCTTACTGATATAAAATCATGGGAAATCTCATCTTGAGGTGGGTTTCACACTTAGATGCTTTCAGCGTTTATCCCTTCCCTACATAGCTACCCAGCGATGCCTTTGGCAAGACAACTGGTACACCAGCGGTAAGTCCACTCTGGTCCTCTCGTACTAGGAGCAGATCCTCTCAAATTTCCTACGCCCGCGACGGATAGGGACCGAACTGTCTCACGACGTTCTGAACCCAGCTCGCGTGCCGCTTTAATGGGCGAACAGCCCAACCCTTGGGACCGACTACAGCCCCAGGATGCGACGAGCCGACATCGAGGTGCCAAACCTCCCCGTCGATGTGAACTCTTGGGGGAGATAAGCCTGTTATCCCCAGGGTAGCTTTTATCCGTTGAGCGATGGCCCTTCCATACGGAACCACCGGATCACTAAGCCCGACTTTCGTCCCTGCTCGAGTTGTAGCTCTCGCAGTCAAGCTCCCTTATACCTTTACACTCTGCGAATGATTTCCAACCATTCTGAGGGAACCTTTGGGCGCCTCCGTTACCTTTTAGGAGGCGACCGCCCCAGTCAAACTGCCCGTCAGACACTGTCTCCGATAGGGATAACCTATCCGGGTTAGAGTGGCCATAACACAAGGGTAGTATCCCAACAACGTCTCCTTCGAAACTGGCGTCCCGATCTCATAGACTCCTACCTATCCTGTACATGTGGTACAGACACTCAATATCAAACTGCAGTAAAGCTCCATGGGGTCTTTCCGTCCTGTCGCGGGTAACCTGCATCTTCACAGGTACTAAAATTTCACCGAGTCTCTCGTTGAGACAGTGCCCAAATCATTACGCCTTTCGTGCGGGTCGGAACTTACCCGACAAGGAATTTCGCTACCTTAGGACCGTTATAGTTACGGCCGCCGTTTACTGGGGCTTCAATTCATACCTTCGCTTACGCTAAGCACTCCTCTTAACCTTCCAGCACCGGGCAGGCGTCACCCCCTATACATCATCTTACGATTTAGCAGAGAGCTGTGTTTTTGATAAACAGTTGCTTGGGCCTATTCACTGCGGCTGACGTAAAGTCAGCACCCCTTCTCCCGAAGTTACGGGGTCATTTTGCCGAGTTCCTTAACGAGAGTTCTCTCGCTCACCTGAGGCTACTCGCCTCGACTACCTGTGTCGGTTTGCGGTACGGGTAGAGTATGTTTAAACGCTAGAAGCTTTTCTTGGCAGTGTGACGTCACTAACTTCGCTACTAAACTTCGCTCCCCATCACAGCTCAATGTTATAGATATAAGCATTTGACTCATATCACACCTCACTGCTTAGACAGACACTTCCATTCGTCTGCTTTAGTTAGCCTACTGCGTCCCTCCATCACTACATACTCTAGTACAGGAATATCAACCTGTTGTCCATCGGATACACCTTTCGGTCTCTCCTTAGGTCCCGACTAACCCAGGGCGGACGAGCCTTCCCCTGGAAACCTTAGTCTTACGGTGGACAGGATTCTCACCTGTCTTTCGCTACTCATACCGGCATTCTCACTTCTATGCGTTCCAGCACTCCTCACGGTATACCTTCTTCACACATAGAACGCTCTCCTACCATACCTATAAAGGTATCCACAGCTTCGGTAAATTGTTTTAGCCCCGGTACATTTTCGGCGCAGGGTCACTCGACTAGTGAGCTATTACGCACTCTTTGAATGAATAGCTGCTTCTAAGCTAACATCCTAGTTGTCTGTGCAACCCCACATCCTTTTCCACTTAACAATTATTTTGGGACCTTAGCTGGTGGTCTGGGCTGTTTCCCTTTCGACTACGGATCTTAGCACTCGCAGTCTGACTGCCGACCATAATTCATTGGCATTCGGAGTTTATCTGAGATTGGTAATCCGGGATGGACCCCTCACCCAAACAGTGCTCTACCTCCAAGAATCTTTATGTCGACGCTAGCCCTAAAGCTATTTCGGAGAGAACCAGCTATCTCCAAGTTCGTTTGGAATTTCTCCGCTACCCACAAGTCATCCAAGCACTTTTCAACGTGCCCTGGTTCGGTCCTCCAGTGCGTCTTACCGCACCTTCAACCTGCTCATGGGTAGGTCACATGGTTTCGGGTCTACGACATGATACTAATTCGCCCTATTCAGACTCGGTTTCCCTGCGGCTCCGTCTCTTCAACTTAACCTCGCATCATATCGTAACTCGCCGGTTCATTCTACAAAAGGCACGCTCTCACCCATTAACGGGCTCGAACTTGTTGTAGGCACACGGTTTCAGGTTCTATTTCACTCCCCTCCCGGGGTGCTTTTCACCTTTCCCTCACGGTACTGGTTCACTATCGGTCACTAGGGAGTATTTAGGGTTGGGAGATGGTCCTCCCAGATTCCGACGGGATTTCACGTGTCCCGCCGTACTCAGGATACTGCTAGGTACAAAGACTATTTTAAATACGAGGCTATTACTCTCTTTGGCTGATCTTCCCAAATCATTCTTCTATAATCTTTGAGTCCACATTGCAGTCCTACAACCCCGAAGAGTAAACTCTTCGGTTTGCCCTCCTGCCGTTTCGCTCGCCGCTACTAAGGCAATCGCTTTTGCTTTCTCTTCCTGCAGCTACTTAGATGTTTCAGTTCACTGCGTCTTCCTCCTCACATCCTTAACAGATGCGGGTAACAGGTAGTACCTGTTGGGTTCCCCCATTCGGAAATCCCTGGATCATCGCTTACTTACAGCTACCCAAGGCATATCGTCGTTTGTCACGTCCTTCTTCGGCTCCTAGTGCCAAGGCATCCACCGTGCGCCCTTATTAACTTAACCTTATTTTTTGACCTTTCAGTCATAAACTCTTTTAATACTACAGCGTTTCGGTTTATTTTCTTGTTACTATTTGATATAGATATTCAATTTTCAATGTGCATTACTTGGTGATCTCTCACCAATGGAGCCTAGCGGGATCGAACCGCTGACCTCCTGCGTGCAAAGCAGGCGCTCTCCCAGCTGAGCTAAGGCCCCACAAGACCTCTCAAGACTAAACAAGACCAATGTGCAGTTCCTTATCCTTAGAAAGGAGGTGATCCAGCCGCACCTTCCGATACGGCTACCTTGTTACGACTTCACCCCAATCATCTATCCCACCTTAGGCGGCTGGCTCCAAATGGTTACCTCACCGACTTCGGGTGTTACAAACTCTCGTGGTGTGACGGGCGGTGTGTACAAGGCCCGGGAACGTATTCACCGCGGCGTGCTGATCCGCGATTACTAGCGATTCCGACTTCATGTAGGCGAGTTGCAGCCTACAATCCGAACTGAGACTGGCTTTAAGAGATTAGCTTGCCGTCACCGGCTTGCGACTCGTTGTACCAGCCATTGTAGCACGTGTGTAGCCCAGGTCATAAGGGGCATGATGATTTGACGTCATCCCCACCTTCCTCCGGTTTATTACCGGCAGTCTCGCTAGAGTGCCCAACTGAATGATGGCAACTAACAATAGGGGTTGCGCTCGTTGCGGGACTTAACCCAACATCTCACGACACGAGCTGACGACAACCATGCACCACCTGTCACCTCTGTCCCGAAGGAAAACTCTATCTCTAGAGCGGTCAGAGGGATGTCAAGACCTGGTAAGGTTCTTCGCGTTGCTTCGAATTAAACCACATGCTCCACCGCTTGTGCGGGCCCCCGTCAATTCCTTTGAGTTTCAACCTTGCGGTCGTACTCCCCAGGCGGAGTGCTTAATGCGTTAGCTGCGGCACTAAACCCCGGAAAGGGTCTAACACCTAGCACTCATCGTTTACGGCGTGGACTACCAGGGTATCTAATCCTGTTTGCTCCCCACGCTTTCGAGCCTCAGCGTCAGTTACAAGCCAGAGAGCCGCTTTCGCCACCGGTGTTCCTCCATATATCTACGCATTTCACCGCTACACATGGAATTCCACTCTCCCCTCTTGCACTCAAGTTAAACAGTTTCCAAAGCGTACTATGGTTAAGCCACAGCCTTTAACTTCAGACTTATCTAACCGCCTGCGCTCGCTTTACGCCCAATAAATCCGGACAACGCTCGGGACCTACGTATTACCGCGGCTGCTGGCACGTAGTTAGCCGTCCCTTTCTGGTAAGATACCGTCACAGTGTGAACTTTCCACTCTCACACTCGTTCTTCTCTTACAACAGAGCTTTACGATCCGAAAACCTTCTTCACTCACGCGGCGTTGCTCGGTCAGACTTCCGTCCATTGCCGAAGATTCCCTACTGCTGCCTCCCGTAGGAGTCTGGGCCGTGTCTCAGTCCCAGTGTGGCCGATCACCCTCTCAGGTCGGCTATGTATCGTCGCCTTGGTGAGCCGTTACCTCACCAACTAGCTAATACAACGCAGGTCCATCTGGTAGTGATGCAATTGCACCTTTTAAGCAAATGTCATGCAACATCTACTATTATGCGGTATTAGCTATCGTTTCCAATAGTTATCCCCCGCTACCAGGCAGGTTACCTACGCGTTACTCACCCGTTCGCAACTCATCCAGAAGAGCAAGCTCCTCCTTCAGCGTTCTACTTGCATGTATTAGGCACGCCGCCAGCGTTCGTCCTGAGCCAGGATCAAACTCTCATTAAAAGTTTGAGTTCTTACTCATTTCTGTCACTGACAGATTTATTGTTTTTTTCATTGTTCAGTACTATAACCTCAGTTATAGTGCCCTGCACATTGGTTCGTCTTGTTCAGTTTTCAAAGGTCTTTGTCACTCATTCTCTCTCAAGCGACAACTATATTAGTATATCACAGCCATCTGTCTCTGTCAACAGATTTTTTAAACTTTTTTCAAGTTTTTTTAGCCGCAATACACCATAGTCCGTACGGGATTCGAACCCGTGTTACCGCCGTGAAAAGGCGGTGTCTTAACCCCTTGACCAACGGACCTGAGCTTTTCAACTCTTTCTATTATACCTACTTTTTTACCTTTGTCAAGGACTTTTTTCAGTGAAGTTAATTTTTTCTTTTCTTCACTAATTTAACCACTGCTTCTGTCCGTGCAGTGTGGGGAAACATATCGACCGACTGGATATACTGGAGGTCATAGACTTTTACTAGTTTAACCAAATCTCGCGCTAAGGTCGAAACATTGCAGGATACATAGACCATTTTGTCTGGAACGTAGGTCAGAATGGTTTCCAACAGCTTATCATCTAAGCCTGTACGAGGAGGGTCAACTATCAAGGCATCCGCTCGGTAGCCTTCTTTATACCAGCGTGGAATAATCTCTTCTGCTGTCCCCGCTTCGTAATGGGTATTGTCAAACCCCATTTTTTGAGCATTTCTCTTGGCATCTTCTATGGCTTCTGGAATAATATCCATTCCTCTAAGACTCTTGACCTTATTTGCGAAGGCAAATCCGATCGTCCCAACACCACAATAAGCATCGATTAGATGGTCTTCTTTGCTGACATCCAAAGCCTTAATTGCTTCACTATAGAGAATTTCTGTCTGCTCCGGATTAAGTTGATAAAAAGCTCGGGGTGAGAGAGAAAACTCATAGTCGAGTACTCCTTCTTGAATTCTCTCTTGACCCCAGATAATTTCTGTCTTTTCACCATAGATTTCACTTGTTTTTGCTGTATTTGTATTGACTGCAACTGTGACGACTTCTGGAAAATCTTTAACTAAGTCTTTTACTAGCTGGGTTACATTAAGCTGTCGATTCGTGACGATGATTATCTGGACTTGTCCCGTTTTTCTTGCTCTGCGTACCATGATGGTGCGAACACCGAGCGTTTTTCTCTCATCTGTAATTGGAATTTGGTGGTAAGTAAGAAGTTCAGCTAGGCGATTCGCAATCACTTGGGTTTCCTTATCTTGCACCAAACAGTCTTTCAACTCTACGAGATAATGAGAGTTTTGTGCATACAAACCTGCCTTGACCTGATTTTTAAATTTCCGAGTCTGGAATTGAAGCTTAGCACGGTAGTACTTTGGTTCCTGCATTCCGATAGTTGGACGGATCTCATATTTTTCATATCCCGCAGGAGCAAATTTTTTCAGGGCTTGATGGAGCAGATCTGTTTTGAACTCTAACTGTTTATCGTAGTGGAGATGCATGATTTGGCAACCACCACATTCATTATAAATCGTACAAGCTGGCACGACTCGAAATTTAGACTTCTTATTAACCTTTAGTAATTTTGCTTCTACAAAGTTACGTTTGATAGAAGTAATCTGACAATAGATGTCTTCTCCTTTGAGGGCGCCTGGCACAAAAACGAGGGTTTTCTGATAGAAACCGATTCCCTCACCATTAATGCCCATCCGCTTGATTTTTAAAGGTATTTTTTGTTTGACTTTCAGATTCATACCCCTATCTTATCACATTTTAGGGTATAATAGAACTATGAAAATCACAAAACTTGAAAAGAAAAAACGTCTCTACTTGATGGAACTAGATGGACAGCAAACCTCTTATATCACGGAAGATACTATTGTCCGTTTTATGCTGTCTCGAGATAAGGTCATTAGTAAAGAGGAACTGACCGAGATTCAGGATTTTGCCCAGTTTTCTTATGGTAAGAATCTCGCTCTCTACCATTTATCCTTCAAGGCCCGTACTGAAAAGGAAGTGCGAGAGTATCTGAAAAAGTATGATCTTGATGAAAAAATCACAAGTCAAGTTATCGCCAATCTTAAAGAAGATAACTGGATTAATGATCGTCAGTATGCTTATTCCATCATCAATGCCAATCAACTTTCTGGAGATAAGGGACCCTATGTGCTAGCTCAAAAACTGTCTCAAAAAGGGATTGCCAAATCAACTATTGAAGAGGTTTTAAAGGATTTTGATTTTTCAGAGATTGCTCAACGTGTTGCAGAAAAACTGCTTAAAAAATACAATGGAAAGCTTCCCTCTCGTGCCTTGCAAGATAAGATTATCCAAAACTTGACGAACAAAGGCTTCTCCTATTCTGATGCTAAAAGTGCCTTTGATGACTTGGACAGTCAAGTCGACCAAGAAACGACTCAAGAACTCATTTTTAAAGAGCTAGACAAACAATATGCTAAGTATGCTCGAAAGTATAAAGGATACGAACTTAAACAACGTTTAACCCAAGTTTTAGCTCGAAAAGGCTATGATTTTTCGGATATAGCCATCGCTCTCAGAGAATATCTTTAATATTTTCGTGTAAAATTCAAAAAAATTAGACCGATTTATGATATAATAGTAAACGATAAACTTATAAATTGTAGAAAGTTGGTTAGTTATGAAACTTCCAAAAGAAGGCGACTTTATTACAATTCAAAGTTATAAGCATGATGGGAGTCTTCACCGTACTTGGCGAGACACCATGGTACTAAAAACAACAGAGAACGCCATTATCGGCGTCAACGACCACACACTTGTTACCGAAAGTGACGGTCGTCGTTGGGTGACTCGAGAACCGGCTATTGTTTACTTTCACAAAAAATATTGGTTTAATATCATTGCTATGATTCGCGATAATGGGATTTCCTACTATTGCAATATGGCTAGCCCCTACTATCTAGATGAGGAAGCCCTGAAATACATTGATTATGATTTGGATGTCAAGGTCTTCACTGATGGTGAAAAGCGTCTCTTGGACGTTGAAGAGTATGAGCGCCATAAACGTAAAATGAAGTATTCTGATGATTTAGACTATATTTTGAAAGAGCATGTTAAAATCCTTGTTTATTGGATCAACAATGGACGCGGTCCTTTCTCAGAGGCCTATGTCAACATTTGGTACAAACGCTACATAGAACTAAAGAATCGGTAAAGTTGTCAATCCGGGGTGAGAGCCCTGGTTTTTTTATTTGAAAAACCCAGCTTTACAACTGGGTTGGTTTCTATATATCTAATTTAGTAACAGTAAACTTGATGTGGGAATAGTCTTTTTCAACATCCTTATCCAACAAGAAAGCCGTAGCATCCTTCTTAACCTGAACAAGATCAATGTTCTGAGCTTGAGCTGCATAGACGCATCCACAATAACATTGACGATAGATATCATACTCCTCGCACATCTCCACCGAGCGCTTGTAGCCTTGATTTTTCTTGAAATCACTTGGAAGATAGTGGGTGGTGTAAATCTTTTGCACATCGATTCCGATGCTGTTGATGGTTTGAGAATTCTTATGAGGACTGATGGTCAAAGCTGAACCAAAATAGTCAAAGCCCAAGTCCATAGCTACCTGTGCTGTTTTGTCCAGACGGTAGTCAAAACAAACCTTGCAACGGTCACCACCTTCAGGTTCTTCTTCCAGTCCTCTGACTAACTTCCGGTATTCATTGGGTTCATAAGGCGCTTCTAAATACTGAACCGTATTTCCTGTTCGCTCATTGAAATCATTAACAAATTTCTTGGTGACGTAAGCTCGCTTGTGGTATTCTGCCTTGGGATGGATATTGGAATTGGCAAAATAGATGGTCACATCAGCGTATTTTGTCAGGTATTCTAGGGTGTAGGTACTACAAGGAGCACAGCAAACATGCATGAGAATAGTGGGACGTTGCTCATTTTTCTCCCAAATCTGTACCATTTTTTGCATAACACGGTCATAATTAATCTTCTGATTGGGATTCATCTTGCTCAGAATTTCTTCTACATCGATCATGTTCTTCTCCTTTTTCTAGTTTTATTTTATCATATAAGTTAGGAGAGCTCAAATCTATTTAGAAGAGAAAACCTTAAAAGGAGGGATTATGTTCCCTCCTTTTGTGTTTTTTATAAGTTGCTTTTACATCATCCCGCCCATCATGCTTGGATCCATTGCTGGAGCTGGGGCTACTGGTTCTGGTTTATTGGCTACGACTGCTTCTGTTGTTAAAATCAAGCTAGCTACAGAGGCTGCATTTTGAAGGGCTGAACGGCTCACTTTAACTGGGTCGATGATTCCCTCTTCAATCATGTTGACCCACTCGCCAGTTGCTGCGTTGAAGCCTGTACCAACTTCAGCATTTTTCAAACGGTCAATGACGATAGACCCTTCGAATCCTGCATTGTGGGCGATTTGACGAACAGGCTCTTCCAAGGCGCGGAGAACAATATTGCGTCCTGTTGCTTCATCTCCTGTCAATTCCAAATCAGCAACGGCTGGAATGACATTGGCAAGAGCAGTTCCACCACCTGCAACGATTCCTTCTTCAACGGCTGCACGAGTAGCGTTGAGGGCATCTTCAATGCGGAGTTTCATTTCTTTCAACTCAGTTTCAGTTGCAGCACCGACCTTGATGACTGCGACACCACCTGACAATTTTGCCAAGCGTTCTTGCAATTTTTCGCGGTCAAATTCAGATGTTGTAGTTTCAATTTGTGACTTGATAACCGCAACACGGTGGGAAATGGCTTCAGGATTTCCAGCACCTTCTACGATAACCGTGCTATCTTTGTCCACAGTTACTCTCGCTGCTTGACCTAGCGCCTCAATAGTAGCGTCTTTCAACTCAAGACCAAGATCTTCTGTGATGACTGTTCCGCCTGTCAAGATAGCGATGTCTTCTAACATAGCCTTACGACGGTCACCAAAGCCAGGGGCCTTAACTGCTACTACGTTGAAGGTTCCACGAATCTTGTTCAATACAAGAGTCGGAAGAGCTTCACCATCCACATCATCCGCAATAATCAAGAGTGGACGATTGCTTTGGAGAATACTTTCTAGGAGTGGCAAGATTTCTTGGATATTTGAAATCTTCTTATCAGTAATCAAAATGTATGGATTTTCGAGGTCAGCCACCATTTTTTCGCTATCTGTCACCATGTACTGTGATAGGTAACCGCGGTCAAACTGCATCCCTTCCACGACTTCAAGCTCTGTTTCCATACCACGTGATTCTTCAATAGTGATGACTCCATCTTTTCCAACTTTTTCCATAGCTTCAGAGATGTATTCGCCGACTTTCTCAGAACGGGAAGATACGGCAGCAACCTGAGCGATGGCTTCTTTGTTGGCAACAGGAATGGCATTGTTTTTCAAGGCTTCTACAGCTGCGGCAACTGCTGCTTCAATCCCACGACGGATACCGATTGGGTTGGCACCTGCAGTGACGTTTTTGATTCCTTCACGGACGATAGCTTGGGTCAAGACAGTTGCAGTTGTCGTTCCGTCACCTGCGATATCATTGGTTTTTGAAGCTACTTCTGATACCAATTTGGCACCCATATTTTCAAAATGGTCTTCCAATTCGATTTCTTTGGCAATAGTAACACCGTCATTGGTAATTAATGGTGAACCAAATGATTTTTCCAATACAACATTACGACCTTTTGGTCCCAAGGTTACTTTAACAGTATCTGCAAGGATATCGACACCACGGACCATAGCTGAACGAGCATCAGATGAAAATTTAATTTCTTTTGACATACTTACTTTCTCCTTCTATTCTTCAATGATTGCCAAAATATTGGCTTCGCCAACGATGATGTACTTTTCATCGCCATCTTTGACATCAATACCTGCATGAGCTTCAACTAAGACACGGTCTCCAGGCTTAACGCTTGGAGCAACCAAGTCACCGTTCAAGGTACGAACCCCTTGTCCAGTAGCTACAACTTGGGCTGTTTTTGTTTTTTCTTGGGCTGAGCCCGCAAGGACAAAGCCTCCAACAGTTTGTTCTTTTTCTTCGATTTTCAAGACCACACGGTCTCCTAATGGTTTCAACATCTGTTTTCCTCCATGATGAAATACATATTATTAGCACTCTTTATATCTGAGTGCTAATTCATAGTTCTATTGTATCACTTGGTCAGAAATAGTCAAGAAAAAAGTCTGACTTTGGCAAGATAAAAAGCCTGAGACCAACTCAGACTTTTCAATGCTTAAAATGGCAATTCTTCCTCTTCCAAGACCAAATCTGCCAAATCCTGTCCTGCATTATTTTCACGCATAGCACGTTGGGCGCGGCTTTCCAAAAGTTGGAATCCTGTGGCAAGGACTTCAGTCACATAGTTCATCTGGCCATTTTTCTCAAAGCGACGGGTACGAAGTTCTCCATCCACAGAGATAAGACTACCTTTAGTTGCGTAGCTTGCCAAGGTTTCAGCCAATTTCCCCCAAAGAACAAGATTGACAAAGTCAGCTTCACGTTCCCCGTTTTGGTCTTTGTAACGACGGTTCACAGCGATAGTTACTCGCGCTACTGACTTGTCATTGTTTGTTTTGTGCAATTCTGGTGTAGACGTCAAGCGCCCGATCATGATTAGTTAGAGCAAAATACATAAAAAATGATTTTTACAGTCACGTACCTTCTCGTTCCATCTCATACATCCTTACCGAATGCAACACCAGATCACGATACTTCCAAGTTGATACCAGGTACTCAATCACTTCCTGGTCCTCTATCTTGCATTCCATGAATAATAACAGCTTGACCCTGTATTCATTCTTTAAAATTGGCACCTGGTAAGTCACATCTACCCAATGCTCAAAACCTAATTCTGTCTGCTCTATGCTCGCAAGTTCAATCTTCAAAATGTTCATGTTTTCTTCCTCCTACTTATCTATTCGTAAAAAAAGAAAAAACAGTGAAAAAATCACTATTTTATTTGTAACCATACTCTACCTCAGCTTCACGGCGCATTTTCACAGCCTCTTCAAGAGATGAGGTGCTGCCTAAATACTTTGGCTTCTTATCAACATTGATGAATACTTGATAGTTCTTCTTTCGCTTATTGAAATAGACACCACGAACACCAGTGCTACTCCTAACAGTTGGTTTCGTAGATTTTCGACTCTCGGGATCTCGAATAGAGTCCATATAGCCCTTAGATGCTCCACGTCTACAACCACAAGAGGTCTGATGGCCGATAAGATTATTATTCAGAATCACGCTCTGACCACAATGCTTACAGATACAATTCCACCACACACGCTGATTCTTAGAATATGCTCTGTCAATAATCTTGAAGTTATCTGTTTCGGTTCCTGAAAGGTCTTTGAACCTCTCACGCTTCTTCTCGTCATTAAGGCATCCACAAGATTTAGTTAGACCGTTTTTTAATCTATATCTGAGGGCGTGATATAGATTACCACAATCACATTGGCAGAGCCATTTGATTTCTCCTTTAGAAGACCTTGTCCCGTCATCTTCTATGACAACGAGACGATTGAATCTCTGCCCGATTATATTCTCTCTCATCGGATATTCTCCAAGTTCTTCTCAATCCATTCAAGTCGATTTTGACGACCAGCTGGAATTGGTCTTGGATCACGAGAGTAATTCTTGAATCGCATTTGAAGCATGTATGAACCTTCTCCTAGGTTGCTACTTTCTAAAGCTACCTCAAGATAAGCATTAGCTATGAAGTTTCCATCAGCTGTATACATTCTGCCAGTACAACCGATAACATCTTCACGGCTATTCTCAATCCATTTCAATAGTTGTTGCTTCTTAAATTGGTCATAGTAAGCGTGAAATGTCATGTTCATCTTAAGCGAATTATTTAGATAGTAACGATTTTGAGCCTTGCCAATCATGGCCAATTCAAAGTCTTCAAATAAGTGATCAAGCATAGCGTTGACTCTTGCAGCACCCATCTTCTCAATAGAAGTCTCGCCACTCTTAAATCTCTGCCAATTGGCGTCAGTGAATTTGATACCTGGTAGCTTGTAGAAATCATTCTCATATCGGAAGTATCGTCCTACATATTCCAAAATTAGGTCTTTGATGTCGTTGTTAATTTCCATGATTATATACCTCTGTTCCTTTGATTAAGCCCACGCTTTTTCAGCGATGTAGTATGTGCCATAGTTAGAACCGTCTGCAATGACTTCGATGCCGTAGTAAGCGCCAGCTTTGTGCATCACTTCGTTGAATTTTACTTCTTTAGCTTCGCCGAGCATATTAGCGTATCCATATTTACCAGCTTGGCGCATTTTAGCTTCAACTGCACGCCATTGTTTTAAGTTATAGTGTTCTGTTTCTTCTTGTTCTGATTTAACGATTCCCCATGCGATTTTTATAGCTTCTGCGATATATTCAACTGTTGAACCGCCGAATCTTTTAGCGCCACGTTTTGCTATTTCCCATGCTAGTGTCATTACTTCTTTTTTCATTTTTGATCTCTCCTTTATTTATCTTACAAGTATATTATATATCATATAAGATAGTTTGTCAACAATAAACACAAAGAAATTTAAAGATTTTTTATTTTAGAAACTACTTTCAGAGCAAACAAAAAAACCGCAAGCTATTGCCTGCGGTTAAAACAACTAGAACAATATTTTAGAAATTTTCCTTTCTATTTTTAAAAAAATTATTTTGTAGTAACAATTAGTCCATCAGGTAATACATCAAATGCTGGTTTGTCTGAACGGCTGCCATCTTCGTTGACGTAGTACCAGCCTCCTTCGACTTTGACAAGTTCTTTTGAAGACATTTCGCCATTTTCTTCTTTGAGATGGTATAGTTTGTCCTTGTATTGAACCCAACCAGTGACCATCGCTCCTGAAGCATCAAGATAGTACCATTTGCCATTCACAAGCACCCAACCAATGGCCATTGCGCCATTTTCTTTGAGATAATACCACTTACTATCATCCTTCAACCAGCGAGAAGCTATTGAATAACCTCTCTCGTCGAAGCAATACCAGATGCCATCAATCTTTTCCCATTTGTCTTTTGGGTAAGATCCGTCAGGATATTCATACCACCATCCGGTATCATTCTTTTTCCATTTAGGTTTAGCTTCTTCGTCATCTAGTAAAACAATGTTTTTGTCGTACGGATTTGAAGAATATTGCCACCAACGGATTCCGTCCATACTTGGGAAATATTCAAAGTCAGCGTTACCATCGTTTAAACCATACCCGGCAATCCAAAGGCTGTTTGGGAATTTCGCAAGAATCTGCTCATAATAGATATTATTGAGCGTGAATGGCTTGTAGCTGTAATAAATTGGCTCATAGCCATTTTCTTTGAGGATTTCCATGAAGCGAATACAAGCATCTGTATTTGCCTGTTTATCTCCGCTTGCGTGATCTTCGTAGTCGAGGCACAAGTATTTTACTTTTTGGGGCACATTATCAAGGAAGTAACGTGCTTCTCGCTCAGCTTCTTCAATGTCACCACCAAACCAAGCAAAATGATAGAATCCAACTGGTGTGGATTGCTCAACTTGAGCAGACAGGCAAGGGTTTAGGTAATTTGTACTTTCAGAAACTTTGATAATAGTATTCTGTGTACCCATGTCAGCCAAGATACCTGTAATATCGTATCCATTGTGGCTAGATACATCGATGAATAAGTCGTTTTTCTTCATTGTTTTCTCCTAATCTTCGCTTGGTTCTTGATAGTCAAGAGCCCGTTTGCTGTCCGAAATCCCTGCTGTGGTTGGGTCATTCACGACACCAATCAATACCAGGATGTAAACGAATGTGTTCACACCGTCCTGGATATTTTTGGGGATTTCAAGGCCAAATTGTTGAACCATAAGGAAGATTGCTCCAAGAAGAGCAATGAGTGTTGTTTTGTTTTGCAAGCGCAATTTCCAGTTAATCATTTTGAGTTTCTCCTTTTATTGTTGTTTATTTTGAATCAAACTTTTAAGCTCTCTTACATCCTCACCGAGCGATTTCACTTGCTCAGCTAGTACTAAGATAGCCTTATTTTGTTCATCGTGGTTATCGAGCCTTTTATTGGCCGATGTTTTAAATTCATGCAAGTTCTCAATATCTTTTTCTAAAATAGTGAGACGGTTCTCTTGCTTGGTTGCCTTATCTTTCATCGAAAAATAAAGCCCAATGACAGGAATTAGAGAAAGAAAGATTTGCAAGATTAGTCGTTCATATCCTGGCATAAGCACCCCTATTCTTTACCTTCAAATTTCCAAGCAACACCCGTTCCGTTTTGCTCGAGGGCGCCATTTGTAGCAAATGCGCTGACTGGTTCACCGTTATAAGTAAATTCCTTATTCAAATGAATCAAGATACGTTTGCCTTCGCCGTTGACCTCAACATGGCTTGAATCCTCAATCGTGATGAGGTCGTTTGGCATGTACGTTTTGCCAATTTCAGCAAGTGGAATGAGTTCAACTAACTCTTTGTAAGTAGTCCCATAAGCAATGTTCTTGCTCATAACTGAGTTCAAGACCATGATATGAAGCAATTTGCCACTCAAGCGAGCGTTCTCTTGAGTCTGTTTAACGAGTTCAGAGAGTTCATTTTGCTTGTTTGCATTCTCAGCGATTTTATGCTCAGCCTCTTCAAGCTTAGCTTGTGCCTTCACGATGGTAGAGCCTGGATCTAATTCAGCCTTGATAATATCCAGCACCGCTTGAATCAAGACATCCTCTTGCTCCGACGTGCGGTCTCCTGACAACTCACGCATGTTTGTGCTGTAACGGGTACCATCTGAGAGGCGAATTTCAACCACGGTCTTGAGGTTATCCCCAAGGCCACGAGTATAAGGCTTGCCTGCAAGCTCATAGTTATTAATTGCCATTTGTCATTTTTCCTTTCACTTCTTCAAACTTAGCTTTCAGTTTTTCATCCGATTCGATGATTTGCTTCATTTGCTCAAGCTCCATCGCTGTCACTGTGTACAGCGCTTCGAGCGTGGCCGATTGAGTAGCCTCTTTGCCGACCTTTTCACCAAGCGACTTAATCGCTAGACTGCTGATTTGTTTGTCTTGTTCATTCATGCTGTTTTCTCCAATTTTTCTATTTTTTGATTGAGCTCCTGAATAGCCTTAATTAAATAAGGTACGAGTACGAAACTGCTATATGAATAAGCGCCATCTGGATTTTCCAAAAATGCTTCAGGAGCGTACTTCTGTACATCTTGCGCCATGATACCACACGAAATATCCTCGATTTTTCCGTCGTATTCTTTTCGATAGCTGTACGTCTTTAGATTTTTGATAACATCGAGACCTGAGACTGTGCTATCTTCGATATTGTGCTTATACCTGCGGTCTGAAATCTCCTTATTCATCGGGATCCAGTCGTAGGAACCAGGTCCTAGATAAAAATAAAGATATCCATTTGATCTTTCAATTTTTCTATACTCAGAAGAATACATCCATCTTCCAGCAACTCTATTACCTTCATTGTTGTAATAAAGAATATCACCTCTTACTTCCAAATCTCCATGAACAACAGGTCTTCTCCAAAAATGGGCAGTATTATAACAGTGCATTTCTCCAGATCGCTTAACAAACCAAGCATAGTCGCTCGGCTTGGTCCAATTATCTCCCCAGTTCACCCAAAGAGCTGTTTGGCCCCACTTCGTATCACCACTGCTCATACCAACTTCAAACTGGTTCGTTCCAGTCAGCCAATAAGTTGACGGGTCCTTATCATGCGTACCAATTTGGAATCCACCGATTCGACCTTTAAAACCTTCAAGCAAGGTCGCAGATACTACTACTGACCGAAGTTTGTTGATGAAGGCTTCTTTAGCAGCAAGCGTGTCTGTGAAGATATCGCTCGAGACGAACAACCGAGCCATGGCCGAGTCCATAATCAGCTTGTCAGCTGTAATGGTCCTTGAACCGATAATCTCAGCGTTCAGCTTAGCAAATGCACCCTCGCCTACAAACAAGCGCTTGAAGTAACCATCAATCGCTGTTAGTTCGTCAAGTAAGGTCTTACCCTTAAGACGAATCTTTTCGGCTTCAATCAAGACTTGGTTATTCGTCGCATTAATTTGAGAGATAATAGAGCCTGCGCTAGTCAGGTTTTGAATTGCCCATGAATTAGCTAGTTGATTTTGAACTGTACGAACAGCTTCGTCTGTGTCTTCAGGAGCTAGCGTGAATGATGTCGCATTACTTCCAATTTCAAGTTTTATTTCTGAAATGTAAATGTTTATTGATTTCCCAGGATTTCCATAAAACATTAAATTGATTTCATCAATATCAACTGGCAACTCATAGTTAAAATTAAGTTTTTTATAAATGGATGAAGTTATGTCGCTATTTGGAATCTCCTTCCATGCCTGTGATTTTATTGCACCGTCTTTCCTATAATGTAAACCAACATTTAGGCCGGAAAAAGTATTGTATCCATCTTTTGAAACCAAAAAAGAAAGAGTGATTTTGTCGGATTTTTTTAGTTCAATTTTGAATGTCTGTTGCAATCCAAAATAACGAGCATTTATAGATGTACCATAAACGTGCACGCCTGATTTGTTTCGATTTCGCGATGAATGTTCATAGTTGAAATTTAATCCCGAAGCGTTCATTTCTTTCCAATTTTTAGAACCCTCACGAAAATCAGCATTCTTCACATAATTTCGGCTATCTCCGACATTTTTAGCCACCTCAACCTGGAACAACTGATTAGTTAAGGCAATCCTTGAGACTTTCTCAGCGATATCAGACTCGCTACTGCCGATAATGCGCTCATAGAGCTGATTGGTCTCTTTTACTCGTTGAAATTCGACGAGATCAGCCTTGTTATCAAGCTGCCGTCTCACTTGCTCACTGATGCGCTTGGCTTCTTCAGCAAGTAAGGCACTAGCACCAGCTTTCGTTAAGGCTTCGTCTGATTTTTGCTTAGCCTCACGCAGACCTGCGCTATCAAAATTTCTGAAACGTTGGTCGATTGTCTCTGTTAGACTTTGCTTGACCTCTTCTGCTTTTGCTTTGGCTAGCTTGATTTGCTCATCGAAGTCACTCTTGAGCTTTTCGACCTTTTGGTCATGTCCTCTGTCCGCCTCTTCAAATTGGTTTTGAAGTTGCTTCTCAAATTCATTGAATTGCTCAATTTTTCTTGTGAGTGTTCCTGCGTATGAATACTGCGCATCATTCCCAGCCTTACTATCTGCGCTGATACGGCCACGTAGACCGCCTTTGAATGTGAATGACTGGCTTAATACTGGAGATTTGAAGCTCTCACCCGTATTTGTCTTAATAGTCACCCATTCGCCTACATTTAGCAATAAATGCCCTTGATAATTCAAGTTATATGGATAATAACGGATATCCTTGATTTTTTGATACAGATTATCTAAAATCGCTTGATACATGAACCGATTTTCAAGTTCTAGCGAGCGCCCAGTCCGCAAGCCAACAGTAAGAGTCTCTTTGTCTTTCTTGCAAGTTATCCCTGCAATCTGATACTGGATCTCACTCTTAGTCAAGCCGTGCATGAAATAGCTATCTGCTGTGATCGTGATACCTGAGTCAGTCAATTCCTTGATTTCAAGTTTTCCTTCTCGATTGAAAAAGCAAGACATCCCGAGCATTTGAGATGCTAGGCTCAAGACGTCTCTGAATGTCATTTTTTTCTCAGGGGGGATTTTCTCGATTTGGTAATTCATGGATGTTAAATCCATGTTCTCGTTTGCTAGCTCGACTCCCGTTTTCAGACAAATCTCTTTGATAACTTGTCTAATTTCAGCAGGATAGGTCAGAGATGTGATGTGTTCACGATTGAGCTTAAACATCCCGTCCATAAGGTCGAGCTTGGTCGTTTTACGGTTCCGGTCAATCTCAATATCATTGATGAAGTATTCGCCCATCTTCACCCATTCATAGGTTCCGTCTACTAAAAGGCCGATTTCTGGGTAAATCTTATCTAGCTTATTGAAAGTGGTAATGATGCTAGAGAAGATGATTTTAGCGCTACCGGCGCATGTTCCACCCGGTTTGTAAGCATCACCCTTGATATAGCCATAATCAAAACTAGCCTCTTTGATATCACTTGATTGATACTGTCCTACTCTGATAGCAAGGGTGCGGTTTCTAGCAAACATTGCTTCATCGAATTTCCTACGTCTGAATATATCCATGTTCTGCCCCCTACCTTTCTATCAGATTAAATTTAGCGCCCGACCATGGCTTGAGCTCGTTTGTAAATGAATAACTTGGAGCCGTTCTGTCCCCAACGTAAAATGTTTTAGTTGTTTGACCAACCATGGGATCTGGATAAGATACCGTGAAAAATTCAGACGATACGGCATTTAAAAGCTGACTCATTTCATCCTGAGTCAGCATCCCCCATTCGCAATCCAATTTTCGTTTAGTCGTGATACGGTCGCGCACCATGTCACCGTTAGCATTACGACCGGTATCTCCGTCAATATCCTGGATACCGATTTGAAAAGATTTGGGAGGCTTAACAGCCAGCCCATTGATAATTAAACGTGCCATTTTACCTCCCTCTAAATGTT
Source organism: Streptococcus sp. FDAARGOS_256 (assembly GCF_002289235.2). Lineage (GTDB taxonomy): Bacteria > Bacillota > Bacilli > Lactobacillales > Streptococcaceae > Streptococcus. The sequence continues at coordinate 43,540 of NZ_NTGM02000001.1, read as the reverse complement.
AAGCAAGACTTGTCCTGCACGTTCTTGTTCTCGATTGATTTCTTGGATGGCCACACGACCGAACTCATGACCGCCAATCATGATGACGATGTCACCACTACCGCTGAAGCCTCCAGATTGTGGTAAACCACCGCCCAAGGCATTGACTACAGCACCGCCTACGATGCGTCCCATCGTCTGCAAGAAACCAGTATTTTCAAGAGGCATGACGACCTCTTTACCAGCTTCACCAATCATAGCTACTGTCGGACTATCGACGATACCACCACGAGCCAATCGAGGTAGACTTACATAGCCAACGCTACCGAGAGATACACCCGGAATTTTGTTAATTAAACCAATAACTCCGTTAATCATTCCGATGAAACCATTGACTACATTTTCAATCGTGCCAAGAACCGCATTGACTGCGCTCTTGAATGCGCCACCTACTGCGCTACCGACCATTTGACCAGCGTTCACGAAGATGTTCTTGACTGTTTCCCAAACTCCTGAGAAGAAGCTCCCAATCGAGCTGAAAGCGTTCGTGACTGCTTCGTATGCGCTACTGAAGATGTTACCAAACCACGTAGCAACGTTAGCAAGTGCAGTCGTCACGTCGTTCCAGCGCTCACCAAACCAGGTTCCGATTGAAGAGAATATGCTTGTAAGGGCGTCCCACGCCTTTTGAAACATATTCCCGATCCAAATTGCAACATTCGCCAAAGCTACCGTGATATCATTCCAACGATCTGCAAACCATTCGCCAATCGGCGTGAAGATAGCCACGATACCATCCCAAATTCCTTGGAAGATTGCCACAATTGTATCCCAGATAACTTTCAAAACTGCTACTGTCAAATCTAACAAGGCTGTGAGAAGCGTTGATAGGATGTTCATGATAGCATCACCTGTTTCGGTGAAGCCGTCAAAAATCTTACTCATATCACTCGTAAGAATACCAGTGATGATATCAAACACACCCTTAAGAAAATCCGCTATGCCTCCGAATATATCAGCAACCGTATTGAATAATACGCGAAAGACTTCTCCGATATATTCAAGAGTTGGAGCTAAAACTCTCGTCAATTCCTCAACGATAAAGCCAATAGCAGGACCTACATAAGCGTTAATGACTTGTGACATTTCTTGGAAACTTGCGACCATCTCCAAAATCTTCTGGATCATTGGCGAGATATGTTTGCCAATTGTGTCCGAGAAGCCTTGACCGAGTTTTTCGATAATTGGTTGGATGTAATTATTCCAACCTTTTACAAACAAGCCAATAATGCCTGATATAGCTTTCGTTGACGATTCAATTGATGGGCGAATGTAATTATCGTACACACGACTGATTGAGTCTGACAGGTCATTGATTGCTTTTTCAGCGCTCTCAAAAATTGGAGCGATACCGGTTAAGACATTTGAAAAAGCCTCAGCAACGCCAGGCATATTGTCTGTAACACTTCTCTCAATGCCTTGTAGTAGGTCACCGCCAAGTTTGAAACCAATCTCCACGATGCTGGCTTGAATAGCTAAAACAGCAGACACAATCGAACTACCAATGCGAACGGCACCAGTCGATGTTATGACGTCATAGAAGCCATTTGCGAATGCCTGAGCGATGTTTCCAGCTGATGCAAACATATTGCCCGTGTTCTCGAATTGAGCTACAAGAGAGCGAATAATACGCTCTTTTTGACGTCCTAGACCATTTGCTATGCTTTCGGAAAGAAAGACACCAATACCAATTCCGACCGTTCCGATAGAGCCTGCAATCTGCCCTAGCGCATAAGCGATTTTCTCTGTCATGCCATTAAAGGCATTGACTACTCGTGGATCAGTTGCAATTTCTTCAAGTGTAGTCTTGATTTGACCAAGACCAATCTTAATGCGTTCTAATCCTTCTGCTCTGAATGCAGCGGTGAAGCCCTTGCTAAAGAGGTCTGTTAAGCCTTTCAGCTTATCTCCAAGGCCGTCGAAAATGCTCTTGAATTGGTTATCTATGTCAGTCAAGGCTATTTCTGGCAAGATGTCTTTGAAAGGTCCGCTGCCGCCTTTGCCTTTCTTACCTTTGCCTTTACCTCCACCGCCACCAGAACCTCCAGATCCTCCGTCGTCCGAATCATCTTTCTTGTTCAAGAGCGTGATTTCATCGAAACCGGCTAACCCGAGCAGTTCTTTGACTGCTTTCTTAGCGTTTTTGGCCGAGTCTCCGAGGTTATCAGCTAGACCGCCTGAAGCGTCGTCTGCGTCGTCCATGGCATCTGCGAGGTCGCCTGCGCCAGATGAAGCATCTTGTAAGGCTCCGTTCATATTGCCAACTGCGCCAGCCACACCGTCTTTTACAGTCGCTTTCTTGTTGAACATCAAAGCGATAAACTCAGCGAGTTTAGCAGTCACGTTCTTCAAGACCATAGCAAAAGAGTTCAAGACTGGCATAATCGCATTGATAATTGGCAAGAATGCGTTACCTACGTTTAAGGCGGCATCCTTCAATAGTGATTTAAACAAGCTAATACGTCCATTGACCGACTGTGACAAGGTCGTGCCATACTTGGCAGTTGCCTGCTCCAAAATCGCCATGAGACGGATTTGTTGTTGAGTCTGATAGTCGAGCTGGTCCCAACTTTGTCCGTTTGCAAAACGCTTGAATGCTTCAGTCGATTGAATCATCGCCACATTGACGTTGATTCCTAGGTCTTCTCAATAATGTTATCGCATGGCTTTTTATCCATACTTCTTACAATTTCTTGTAAGTTCGGCATACATTTTCACCTACAACCGAATTGTTTAGGTGCTTACCACTCGTGGGGATATTTTATTCTGTACTTTTTTGCAAAACAAAAAGCACAGGTTCAATCCCTATGCTCTACGGTGACTAAGCCTCTTTAATTGCTTAGTTTACCTCGGTATCGTCGTGTTTTAATTACTTAAAATTTAGAGTTCTACCGATTTTGGTAAGTTCTTAATCCGCCTATTTCTAAGCGGTGCGACAAAAGTCTATCGCTTCTGTATTCCCTAACAAACCTGAGCGAATCCGCTCCATAACGTCTGTAATGCTACGACCTGAACCCTCTGCGACTACTGCCGATGTCTGAAGCATCTTAGCAGTATACGCACTCAGCTTGTTAGAATCCTTGATAAAGCCAGAAAATAGGTTTGAATACACCGCCCCGTATTTTGTCGCTTCACCAACGCCCATATTCATAGCGTTTGCATTATCGTTGACCCATTTTAAGAATGTCTGTGAGCTCTCGCCCATTTGACGCTTGATTTGGTTAATTGATGCTGTGACTTCAAGAGCCATCTGCGTTGAGTACATGCCGACATCTAACAATTTCTTGCCTAAATAAGCAAAGCCAGCGAATTTGGCTAGCTTACCAAACACACCTAGCATGGAGCCAGACTGTGCCTTGATTTTGTCGGTTGATGACTGTACTTTGTTAGAGGCATCTTTGACCTTGTTCTCGACTTCTTTCATCTTGTTCTTAAAAGGTGCGATTTCAGCATCAATCATTACCTTGAGCTCATCAAGAGTAACTCCCATCTATTCTCCTTTCATTTTCAATTTTCGATTATGACTTTCAGCGAATGCGCGCATGCGTTCCTGGTGCAATTTCAATTCTTGAGCCAATCTTGCTTGTTCGACCTGCTCTCGCTCTTTCTCGAAAAGTTCAGGAGCATAATCCCATACTTCAAGCGGTTTAGCATCTTTTGAAAGCAACATAGATACATTGTTCGCTATCATTTGCGAAAGTCTGTAAGATTCAATGATTTTTTCTTTTTGTTTTTGGATTGTGACACGATTATAGCTTTCAATCATTTCTCTGATTTCAAGCACCGTTAAATCCCAAAAATCGAGGGGCCTACCTCCGATATCTAAATACATCGGATAAAGCCCCTCAACCATTTCTTTTACTGATAATATAGCAGTCGACTCTACTCGACTACTTCCATTTTTGCTTTTGATTTCTTGGGAGTTTTCTTGCTTGCTTTCTCCCGTGGCATAAAACCCGATACTTGAAGCATTGGCAAGATAACGTCTGCCATGAATGCTGCCTGGTCGCCACCGTTATCGACGTAATCATCGTATAGGTCAGATACATCTTCAAATGAGATTCCATGCTCAAACTTTTGAAGCGCTCCATGGGTCAACAGTAACATGACTTTAAGGGGAGGCAAAGCAAAAGCTTCACCTTCGGAGGGCATGAATACCTTGAGCAAGTTTGCTCCGATTTTTTCTTCGACTTTCGTCGCTTGCAAAGACGTGAGGCGGAGTTTTAACTCCTTGTCCTCACTGACTTTCCAAATTGCGTATGGTAGAGCCATCTATTAACCTCCAATTCCGTCAACGAATGTCAATTCAGACTGCAAGGCAATCTTGAGCGTAAATTCGATAACGGAGTTCACTCCGCCACCGCCCAATTTAACGGACACTTGACCTTCAAAAGTAACCTTGGTATTGTCTGGGTAGGTTTGTTCAAAGTAGAGTTTCTCCTTGTTGTCTGCAGCATTACGCAAGACACGGTAAGGTGAAGTGGCAGTTGTGTTGTCATAAGCGAATTTGTACTCAAGTTCCCCAGCATCACCAATACCAAATTCGTATTTCTTAACCTTGTCTGCAAGAGTTGTATTCTCGACTTTTTCAGGTTCAATACCAAATTCAGGGACTTCTTTCAAACCTACAAGATTTTGATAATCGCCTTTAGTTTTACTAAAAGCAAGCTTAATTCCGTTTGCTAACATGTATTAATTCTCCATTCTATACTGATAAACCAATTGTGAATTCAGGTCCACGATTCCCTCGAAGCGCATCAACTTGTGACGCAAATGCGACGGGTCAGGTACATCCTGACAATCTGTTCTTCGTAATCCTAAAGATGCGAAGATTTCATTGATTTTAACTGCCAAATCGCTTGTACTATCTTTGTCAAAGATATCCACCTTATAGCGGATATGCGACTTCTTCTCTTGGTCGTCGAACCAATCACCCGGTTTATTCTGTTCTTCCAAAAAAATAACGACTGGAACATTCTCCCAGTCGCTCGGGTAAGTATCGGTCACATTATCTGCGACCTTTTGCAATTCTTTGTAAATTAAAGGTTTAATATTAATCATTTTATCTGTTCTCTTATCTTTCTGCTGACGTATTTTGAAACACTTCTAGATACACGGTCATGGTTATCTTTCAAAGCAGGATACAAGTAAGGTTGCGCAGGTTGACCATACATCTTATAAAACTCCCCTCTTTTCGCAAAGTGGTAAGGTCCTACGTTGATTTGGTCTTCATGCACGTACCACGGACTAGACCGATAAGACACGCTCACTTCTGGAGATATACCAGAATGATTCTCTTGTCCATTCGGACCCGTTCCTAATTCGACATAGGCGCCATGGTCTGAGTTCGTGAAGACTTCGCCCGATATCTTGTTGCCGTTTACTTTTAATCGCACCCTAATGCTATTTCTCAATTCACCCTCATTCGCTGGCGCCCTGAGTTTCGCTTCAGCTTGTACGACTGTTTTAGCAGCATGCAAGACCGCTTGTCCTACTATCTCGTTGCTCTTTGCACCGTACAACTTACGGCATTTAGCGATTAAGCTATTTGCTCCGATTAAACCTGACACGTTCTAACTCCAAAACTTGATGATGACTGTATACTTTCTTTGAAATAACACGATGCGTGACGTCTGTCTTGCTATCGATACAAACACCATCTTTTACGTTGATATCCGCATCTTTGCTCGCATTCGCATTCAAGATATCATTGACACGGTCACCGTAAATCTCAGATTGTAGCTTGCTAGTCGCTGGCCACAACTCAAGTCTTACTTCTTCAACCTCGTCCGCATATCCCTCTTTAGCGACTCCCTCATTCGTTACGGTTTTCTTGAACCGCTTGAGGTTATATGGTTTCAGTCTATTCTTTTTCAAAAACATGACCTGCCACCCTCGCTAACCGATGCATCCGAATACGCTGTAAAAGACCCGTAGATAAGCCTGACTCACTGTAGGTAACAGAGATACCACCTTCGCTCCTAGACTGCTCTCCCTCGCTTCCAGAACGGTTGTAGAGCTCAATTGCAAGTTCCGGTAGTAGTCTTTTGAGCGCTGGCGTCAGCTTCTCTCGGTTTGTTTCAGATAAAATGATATTTTCAGCCCTTAAAAGTAAAGACGAGAGGACTGTTTCGTCGCTCTCGCCCGTCAATGATTTTAGTTTTTCAAGTTCCATAAGACCTCCTAATCGTAAGGAGTCGTCTCGTCTCCTTGGATTTCGTTTTCGTCAATGATCTCGACAACATCTGCGATATCGACTGAGAACTCACTCTTGAGATTGTGTGACAATTCGTTGAAACGCTCGTCTGTCATCCCAAAAACATCATTCTCATGTCGTCTCACTTTCGCTTGCCAATCATTGAAGGCTTGTTTTACTCTGACTTTCATAGGTCAGACCTTATTTCTTGACTTCAGCAAGCACGACCTTGGAATCGTCTGAAACTGCGACTGTGTAAAACTCGTCAATTGAGATTTCAGTAGAACGTTTCAAAGACTTGCGGTCTACTTCGACGTTTGGATCACGTTTGAGGTAAACTGTCAAGGCTGGAGCGTCTTTTTCAGTTTCATCATCGCGAGTGAGTTTGATGATTGGGCAAGTGTAAAATGCGCTAGTAGTATCAAGAGCAACCTTCTTAGTCGCAACGATACGTGTGTTGGCAATCATACCAATTTCACCAGTCATGATAACTTGGTTTGGATACTTATCCGCTGAGATGAAATTTGGATCTTTACGCAAAGTTGTGACTTGTTTTGGATTGACAAACATAACTTTTTCAGTATTGACTTCTTCTTCAAACAAATCAATTGCATCAACGATTACATCGTAGCTAATTGCTTTTGTTTTTGAATCAAATTTACGAGTGTTTGTTTTTAGAAGAGCATCCATTGCGTCGTTATCGATTTTAGATGCGATTGAAAGCGCAAGCTGGTTTTCTGCATTTCCTACTGGGTCACCATAACCAGAGAGAACAGCTTCGTCTGTCAATTCAACAGCTTTCATAGCTTTCTTGATTGTAGCAGTCTTGGTAGATGTACCAAGGACTACAACACCAGCTTCCACACCTTCGTTTACGTCTTCAGCATCACCGATATAAGTGTAAGATGGTACTGTGATTGTGTTTCCTGGTACGCCTTCAAGCGTGCGGTCGATAGCTGCAAATGGAATCACTTGCAATTTCTTTGGTAATTTAGCTGCGATCATATCTCCCATTACTTCGGGATTTACGAGATTTGCGATTTTAGTTTGTGCCATATATTAAATTCTCCTTGTTAGTTAATTCAAAAATGAGTTATACAATTCAGGATTTGACTGCTTCAATGCAGCCTTCTCCGAATGACTCATTTGGAAAAATTGAGCTCTTGAAAGCCCTGTTGATTGTTGTGGCGCAGTCTTAATAGGTGCGCTACCCTTCATGCGGTCAGATACACCTTTCTGAACTGCATCCTCCCACGTTTTCTGAATGCTCGCGATTGATTCAGTCACGGCTTCAGCATTTGACAAATCAACCACGGCTACTAATTCAACTGGTAAGCCACGTTCGCTTAGCATTGCCTTAGCTTCTGCGGTCAATTCCTTGCGAGCAATCGCTTGTTCACGATTAGCCAGTTCTTGCTCACGTTGATCCAACTGATATTTTTGTTTTTCATCAGCGTTCATCTTGGCAAGCTTTTTCGCTTCGTTTTCCTTGGCTTCTTGCTCTGATTTCCACTTAGCAAATTTCTTATCGATGATAGCATCGACGTCCGCATCCGTGTACTTCTTCTCGTCTTGCGGTTGTTGTGTAGGTTCTGCAGGTACCTCTTGGACTTCAACCGTTTCGACTGTTTGTGTTTCTTCGTTCATTGCGAACCTCCTATTTTTAAAGTCGTCCCCGACTGTATAATTCCATGGCTTTTTTTGTCATCAATGCTCGGACAATATTAAAACCGTACGGGATTCCATACGGTTAGGTTTTATAGTTTAATTTCTTCAATTTTTGCACGTTGTTCTAGAATTTTTAAATAATTCCACATAGTCGAACGCTGACCTTTTAACAAATCGATAGGACATTTCGGTTCAAACTCTAGTTGCCCTTTTTCGTATTGACCAATCATCATGTCTAACTTTTGGAATCGTTCTCTCAATTCGTAGTATTCTTTTTTAAATCGTTCTTTCCAAGGTTCCATTTTTTTGTTCCTTTCTTAAATACAAAAACCGCATCGAATTCGACACGGTTTATAGCAATTTACAGTGATTTATAGCAGTCTATTCCTGCAAGTCAAGATGTCGGATCACCTACTTTCTGTTTTTGAACTCTTTGTTTAAATTTTTCATAAACAAAAAGATAAAAGATACCAGCAATAAAAATACCAACCACCCAAAAGCGATTGATACCCATTCCCAAATGAACATAGTTTACTCCTTTCTAAGCATTCTCTTGAGGCTTGGCATTCTTTCCCACCCATTTTTTGAAAGCATCAAAAGTATTCATATTTTTAAAATCCACATACTTTTCAACCTCTTCAACGGCTTCATCAACTTTATCATCATGAAAACAATAACCATTACCCGATAAATCAAAAATTCTATTTTGGCCTTTCTTATCAACAATCCATAACTCCTCACCATGCCAGGCGCTCTGTGGGTCGTAACATTTCTTAGATTGAATTTCAAGGTCATTATTTTCAATCAATTCTATCAACTTTTTGTACTTATTCATCAGTTACTCCTTTCCGAGCACGAAAAAAGCACTTAGATTACTCTAGGTGCTTAATTGTTATAAATTAGCAATAGTATCTTTGATACTTTGCCATAGTTCTTCATCGCTTACTCCTGCGTATTTTTTTTCTATTTCCTCAATAGGAGGAATAGTAATCTCATCGGGTTGAGAAAGCCAAAACTTCTCTTCTTCCTTTGTCAAAGTATAAGGCATAACTAATCAATCCTTTCAAAAGTAAAGTCGTACTTTTCGGCAAACAATGTCAATGTTTTTTCCTGTGCTTTTACTTCAGTATAACCTAATTTAATCATTTTTTCAATCAAATTCTCATATTCTTGATTAGCTTTTTTATGTATCCGTTTATTAGGTTTTGAATACCAGTATACACTTCCGTCATGACCTATCGTCAACCCATATTTCACGGTGTTATTTTTACTCCGTTGTTGCAACGATGCAAAGTCGCTAAGCGATGGTGGATACCCTGACGGATGATTGTGAATTGAAACAAGGCTTTGTTCAGAGCTTTCTTTAAAAGCTTTTCTCACTTGGTTGTTATAAACTACACCTTTTATTTTTCTAGCTTTATTGCTTAAAGCAACAACTCTTCCTGTCTCTGCATCAAGCAAATAGTAGTCTTCATACTGTGTTCCGTTTCTATGCTGCAGTATCTGCCTTGAAACCCTTGCAATAGATTCGGATAAATTCGAAGTTTTTGGATGATTTTTTAATTTATCAACAAATTCATCGCTTCGGACATAATCTAAGTTCGCCCCGAATTTCCCTCCACTCAACTCACGCTCTCGTGGTTTTGCAACATATTCACTATACCAATCGTTATAAGACATATCAGCAGGCACATATTCGACTTTGCCAGTCTTGGGATTTCTCGCTCGTCGCTCTAGCTTGCTGTAATCGATGTCCTCATCATGTGCGATAGTCGTAGACCTGCACCATGGATGTAGAGGTGGATAGTTCACCCCAGGAACAGCCTTGTCCGTATCATAGACCTTGTTATCATGCTCTTGGCAAATGTGTGACGTGCGCTTGTCCAATACTGCCACAAATTTGTACTTGGTGATTTCAGCATCTTCATAGCTGAGCAGTTCCATTTGATTATGAAAAAATGCTGACTCAGTACGAACCAAGCGCCTAGCTTTATTCTGCCCAACCTCAAAACGTTCAGCTATTGCTTGAGATGTATCTCTTACGCTTCGGCCAGCCATAAGACTTATCAGGAGCTCGTCTTTTACAGTTGAAGCGAGCGCCCCTGTATTTTCCCATATCCTATCCGAATAGCCCTCTCCTGTCCATTTTAGACCTCGTAGACGCTTAATTTCTGTTTCAGGGAGATCAGAGAAACTATAAGCTAGCCCCGTTTGCTGTTGTAGGTCAAAAGTAGCCTTGTAGTAGCTGTCTTTCATCAAGTCGCTGTAAAAGGCATCTGAGCCCGTCTTCTCGGAGTGATAAATCGACTCACGCATGCGGTCTAAATCATCGTTTAGACGCTCTAAACGCTTCATTCGATAGGCATAGGCTGGACTGTCCAAATCAGCAAGTAATCGTTGGATGTTCGGGTCATTTGGCCTAGCTTCAAGAACCTTACGAAGTTCGTTTAGGTCCTTTTGGTCTTTCATATTCTTTAGGACCTGACGAGCATCACGCTCACTCAATCCATAATCACGCTGGAATTTATCAAAAACCTTGTTGATTTGCTTATCTAGATAGGATTTGGATTGCTTGTAGATCTCGTCAAACTTATCTGCTTGTTTCTCAGCCTTGTCCATCTGCTCATAGATGAGATTAGCCTTCCTCTTGGTCCAATACTCCTCGTTCTTCATCTGTCACCTCTTCGTCTGGCTTCGTGTTAGCCTGGTTAAAGAATGGCACACGGTCCTTATTCTTTTCCTTCTCTTCTTCGAGTTCTTCCAATTCAGCGTCAGGATCTTCAACGAATGGCAAGAGTGAAATAAGCTGACGAAGTGAGACCTTACCTTCAAGATTATTGATAATCTGTGACAATTCAAGCAAGTTCTTAGGCAATCCACGGCTAAACTGCGGCACGATTGAATGTGCTTCAAGAGCAATCTGCTGCATTCCCAAATAGTGAGCGAAGATAGCAATCCGCTGTCTAAGACCTCGCTTGTAATTAGCTTCTTTCGTCTTAGTAATCATTTCAAGGCCTAATAGCTTAAATTCCATAGCTCAATGTTGTTACCGTAGAGGCTCTTTATCCTCTACTTCTTACGGTTTCCCGCAAGTTCAGACTATCTCTTCACCCCTATCAGGGTGTCGGATTTCGTGGATATTTCTGCATATAAAAAAACGATACTATGTACCGTTTCTTACTTAGCTTACTCTATCTAGTCGTTAAACCTTACTGATATTTCTACCAGCAGTGGTAATTGATTAGCTTCAGTAATATGTTACAATTCTTCCTTTTTCATCTCTAACAATTGTCTTACCAGACATGTCTACACCTTTTGAAAATTGTCTCAAATCGTATTTTTTATAATTCAATAAAACATCATCGATTGTTTCATCATTAACGATTATATCATCTCGTTTTACGGAACGATAATATCTGTAGACAAGAGTTGAAAAAGAAATGTTGTTTTCTTCAGATAATTTTTTTAGATAGTCTCTCAAGATATATCCCTTATACTTAACGTTATCAGAACGATTCCGTTTATTTGTATGTTCAGGAACCCACCTACAGTTACTTGGTGAGTAGTCTTTGTCATTGTCTATCCTATCTAATTGCAAACCGAATTCTACTCCGTTTTGCATTGCCCAACTTCTGAACTTAGCTACATCACTAAATTCATCAGAAACGCCTATTCCACGTTTTCCATACCATTTGTAAGCCCAATGTTTTTCATCATAACATCTTGCTAACATAGAGTAATAAACTTGGTTTAGATGTTTGTGCATTTTATCTTTTATCATTTGTTTTCTCCTAGAACTTTATACTATTATTATACCATAATAGAATACAAAAATCTAGGATATTACTGTTTTGCGCCTTCCAATTTTAACCCGATTTATTACCTCAAAGTTACCTTTGAGGAGGGCAACTATTTTACCCCCGAACTATTGCCTGCGAAGTTCTCATCTGTTAAATTTGGCACATGGCTGAACGTGTAAATGTCCTCTTTCAAAGCCTTGCGCAAGATTTCAGTTGCGTTTTCGTCCAGAGCATTTTTCAAGAAATCAGCTTTGGCATCTGCTGGCAATTCCAAAAGGCCTTCTTCAGCAAGGATGCTCATTGCTTCTCTAGCATCCTCCAGGTTATCAGCCAATTGCGCGCCATACAATACAAGAATAGACTCGACTGCCTGCTCTTTGTCGTTGACGCGATTGCCCATCAATGAATTATAAGCATCAATCAAGCTAATCTGTTGCTCATAGTCACCGATCGCAAAGTGATTATTTCGGTATTCGATAATCGGAACCTGTCCAAGATTATGAGGCTCTACCTGCTCGTTTCGTGTAGTCCCTATACTAGAATCACGCAACACGATGTGGTAGTGCAGATTCTGAGTAAAGACTTCTGCTTGATACTTAGTCGCATCTTTCGTGTCGTCTTTAATCTCGTAGTAGTATACTGCAAACAAGGCCTTGCGTTCGATGCTATCATCGTAAACAATGAACACATTCTCAGGGTCTACGCTAGTCGAATCAAGCTCAGTCAATCCCTCCTTCGCATAGATGTACTCGTAAGCACGTCCATAAATAGCCATGTTCAGAGCGTTCTGCGCATCTACCTGGTCGATTTCAGCACCGTCAAAAGCCTCAAGCAAAGGCTCAAGGTCGCTCTCAGCAGTGTTGTTATACTTGATAGGATTGCCCATAAAATAGCCCGTAGACGTATCCGCAATGTCCTTAGCGTGATTAGCTACCGTCTTGTAATTTGGAGCTTTCTGATTTCTTCTCGTATGATTCAAAATAGCATGCTCACCCAAGTAGTATTTCTTCAAATCACGCAAGCGACTGCGTTCTTGTGTGTGTTTGCGAATCAGCTTGTAAATCAATTCTTTACTCAAAGCTGTTTCATCGTATCCATCCCGTGGATAAGTTAAAATCTGATACATTTAATTCCTTTCTATAAACCGTATTGTGAACGTCTGCGGACGGTTGCTTTCCCACCTTCGATACATTGAAGGCTATATCGCAACGCATCCATCAAGTGGTTATTCTTATCTTCTGGTTTGTTCAACCAATTACCTTCTTTGTCCCGCTGGTAGCAGTAACTATAAAATTCATCCATGATGTGTTCACAGCTCGGATGTACATAAATAGCGTATCCTTGCAATTTGGATACGCCTGCCATGATACTATCCTTTCCTTTCCTACTCTCTTTGATTCGAGTTATACCGTGTTCTGACCTAAGCTCTTCGATTAGCCGAGACTCTGCACTATCTGCGATGATTGTAGAGCGATGATACCCTTTGTCCTTTATCATCTTAGCGACTTCCTTGGTTATCAGACCGACTCTGTACGCTTCGTCAAAGATGTGTATTTCTTTTGTTTTGTCGTTTATCAACGAGCAACACAAAGCAGTTGGATCGTGAGTGAAACCGAAGTCAAGGCCGATACATAACTTGTTATCAGGATTTTGAAGAAGCTCATCTTTGTCAAAGTCTTTGACAGTCACATTGTTGTAAATTAGACCTTCAGCAACCCCCCATTCACCGTCGCAAACAATTCTCGCACGTCTTGGATTCGTGTGATACAAGTCCTCATAACGCTTGATATCGACTTCATCCAGCCACTCGTTGCATCGATATGTAGTTGTAGTAGCGAATGTATCAGCACGTTTAGTCTCTTCGTCAAAAAAGACACGTTTGAGCCAGTGCCTCTCATTCCACGGGTTAAATGTGACCGTGATTTGTTTAAAGAAATCAGGCACGTCTAAGCTACCACGGATTGATTCAACAACTGTACTAAACTTATCTTCAGTTTCGATTTGATACGCTTCCTCGAACTAAGCCCAGCAAAGAATACCTACATCAACTGTGATAGATGTGATTTTTAACTCATCATCCAAACCACGAAATAGAATCTTCTGTCCTGTTTCTTTGACTGTGATTTCAGGCAAAGACTCATTGAATTTAAACTTATGAGCAACTTTTAACTGGTTAGCTGCCCACTTGAAATCCGTGTAAGTCGATTGCTTATTCGTGTTAGAGTATCTACGAATGACTAGCAAGTTAGCCCATGGATATTTCAAGAGACGGATAACATAGTTCAAAGCGGTCGTCTTTGACTTCTTCGAGCCACGGGAACCCTTGACAACTCGATACAAGTTTCTCGAACGCCAGAACTGGCCGTATCCACCGCCTACTGTCTTGGGTAAGTCAACGACAATATCATTCTGTTTAATCTGGTATGTCTGACTCATTCGCAAACACCACCGTTCCAGAAATGTCAGCATCTACCTTGTCCGTCCAAAGCCTATGACGTTTTCCTAAAAGTTCAGCAGCTTTAATTCTATCCTTTGCTCCAACATCAATATCAATAACTTGTTGACCAAGTTCACCGATACTGCATAGAGTCTGTTCTTGAGTCTCCCCTCGCATGACTGAAGTTAGGTAACCTAAGACCTCTTGTTGATCTGCAATCTTTTCAGAATCAAGCTGTTTCAGTCGTTCATCTATATATGTTTTAATCTTAGGATTCTTTAGTAACTTATGTCCTTCGACACCCGCTACCCTATCACTAGAAGCACGATAACCCGCTTTCTTATAAGCTTCCGTCGCATTGCCTGAGATGATGTACTCATCTGCAAATCTCTTTTGTTTTATTCTTAATCCACTCAATTTTCCATCACCTCCATTCAAAAACCAAAAAAGCCACACAATGTGCGACCTTTTTAAGACCTCTCACAGACTTTGAAGGAATCGAACCCACGATAACAGTTTTGGAGACTGTTGTGTTACCGCTACACTAAAAGTCTAAAATAACGACATCAGAGACTAAACGAAAGATTAAGAGGAAATCACTGGCTTGTCCCTGATACCGTTACAAAAAAATTATTAAAGGAGACATCAGTCCGCTTGCCGTACTGCTGACAATACAATAATATCACTTTAAGATTATCATTTACTATCGTTACTATCAAAGATTTTAGAGAGTTTGACCAAAGACTTATCTCGTGCTCTCTGGATAGTAGCTGGACTGCAATTCAATCTTCTTTCTACTTGAGACCAAGATAGCCCATCAATGTAGAGCAGTCGCATTACAATATTCTCAATTGGCTCTTCTAACTCTTCAATCGCTCTAACAAGTTCCTCTTGCTCCTTATATTCCCTCTCAATTTCTTGATAGAGTTCAGCTATGCGATCAATAGCCTTGATGTTCATTTCTTCAGTGCGATTATCATTGTTCTGAGATTTCGGCATACTGTCAAAAGTCTGACCTTTCATAATACCAGACCTTAGATTGATAATTTCACAATGTAGAGATTGTATTTTAACATTCTTAAATTTTAGTTTCTTGAGTTCTTTCTCAATAGCTCTCTGCACCCTATCATCCCTCCCCTATCAAAACATTCATAGGCAAGTTGAAATAAGTCGCTACATCTTCAACGTTATACATATCAGGAGCGGATTTTAAATTCTCCCAATTTGAGATTGTTGCGATTGAGTAGCCTAACTTACTTCCTAACTCTCTCAAAGTAACCTTGTTATCAATCCTCTTTTGTTTTAGCATAAAAGCGAATAATTCACACTGTCTCTTTGTTAGAGGTTTTTCATAATCCATTTTCCATCTCCTCTATAAGCCAGTCTAAATTTTTTCTAGCTTTCTTCAGGTCTTCAAGACCATTCTTCTTCTGGAATCTTAACATATACTTAATAGCATTGCCCAAGCACCACGCTGCCTTACCTGGCAGATTGCCAATGAAGTTGTCAATCACTTCAATACTTTCAAGACCTTTTGAGCCTTGATAGTGTCTTGGTTTGTTTACGTTATCAATTTTTTCTGGTTTCATTCCTTCTCCTCCAAACTAACAGTTATAGCCTTTTTATCTTCTTTACAGATAAAAATAAGTGTTTCGCCTTTTTTCAAGTTTTTTAAATCCTTTTTTGTGAGTTTCACTTTATGGACTTCGTAGCTTTTGCCATCTATTTCAAGCATCAGGTAAATCCTCCTTAGATAAACAAACTAGCCAACCAAATTAAAAATGCACATGTAATGATTTTCGAAATACTGCTCTTCACAGCATACGAATAATCATACTCAGATTCTTTTTTGCTGGATAACACAGGCCAGATGAAAGATAGTAGTGCATCCATCCCTAATGCTTGCCAGACTGTAATTTTACCAACTGGGACAATCGTTGTGATGATTTCATTCCATCCATACTGAACCACGAACGGTGATGCAACGATTACAAATACAAACCCTAAAATAATTCCTAATTTTTTCATTTCAAATCCTCCTCCTTCACAAACACTCCATCAATCATTTTCCCTTTGCGGTCCTTGATGACTTCATAAGCTTCTTCTAAACAACTTTCAGCTGTAGTGCCATTGCAAAATGAAACCGTACTAACCACGCTATCAAGAAACATCAAATCAGACTTAATCAGAGGCATCTGTGTCTCATTGTGGCAGACATGAGCATATAGCTTCTGAGCGATATTGCCCAAACTTGAAACCATCAGTAGCAATTCAAGTTCCTGTTGATTGGCTGAAATCTGAGCACCATTCTTGATTTGTTGCTCAAGTCCAATCAATACGACCTGAATATCACCAAGCGCATCGTAAATCAGTTCAGATTTATCCTTTGCGATACCCTCAAACAATTCTCCTGACTCTTCCATGAGCTTCAAGAACTGCTTGACCGGATTTGCTTCATGTAAATTTCTATCAACAAACCATTGTTGAACCTTGTTTTCTAATTCTGTGTTGTTCATAACCTCACCTCATCTCCAACTTTCACCTTGTCATATAAATCTTTCGTTACTACGAAAATGCCGTAATCACGAATGGTAAGCGTGTATAGCTTGCCATGCCGTCCTTTTTCGACGACCTTACCAAATATCTCAGCGCCTTGATTATCAGCTTTATAGACAACCATCGGGCGCTTTTCTTCCAACTCTCGAATCCTGCCCATCTGCCAGATATTTAGCCCAGCTGATGCCAGAATCCATACTACTATGAATCGTTTCAATCTACGACCTCCTCAACTGTGAATTTAATTCGATGACTTCCGACATTGAAGAAATTCTCAATAGCAATTTTCTTATCACTCGAAACAATACTCATTGCACCTTGCATCACTTTTTTACCAAACAAAAATTGGTTTTCGTAAAATCGCTTTTCAATTTCATCTAATTTTTGATAAGGCGATATGTAGTTCTGCTCGGCTGCCATCTCTTCTTCAAATTTTTTCTTTTCTTCTTCTGGAGATAATGAATGATTATAAATTTCTGGAAAGTTGAGTTCTTTCAATTTTTCAAGACCTCTCATCATCTCTGCATAAGCATTTCTTTCTTTTGCATGTTTCTTGTAGTTGACAACGCCTGGTTGCTGACTTGCTAAGAATTTAATTTCAGCATTAGAAAGCTTGTACTTGATACACATCTGTGCATCTATCCAAAAAACATCTGCGTCACCTCGATGCCAATTAAAGTCATTTCTCTCTAAATCCAACAACAAGTCAACTACTTCTTGACCTCGTTGGCTTTCTAGCAGTTCATTGCCAACAGGCCTAGTCGCCATAACCTCAGCGATCCATTCTAGCCAAATAGTGTCTTCCATCACTCCACCTCCTCAATCTCAATCCCTGGGCAATCAAATACCCATCCGAAGTTGGCTTCTTCTAGTTCTTTACGGGTGTGGTGTACATAGACATACTCTGTGTCTTTTTTGTCTCCAAAAAACCAAATTTTTGTAGTATTACTTAAATTCAAGAAGCTCTCTCTATCTAGTATGTTTTTCATCTTCACCAAATACCGCTTCTCTTTCTCGACCTCGTAGCCGAATTGGTGCATATTGACGAGGGTTTGAAATGGTTTTGTGCCAGCGGTTAGAAACCACCTTTCAAACTCATTAAGTTTAGCACCGTCAAAAACAGATGGAATATTATAGGCGCATCGATACAAATTCCCTTCAAAACCATCCTTATTCTCTTCATACCAATCCGCCACAAACTGCTTTACTTTGACTTTATTCAATTCTTGCCGAATCTTATCAGCATTTTTCAATCGACTGCCAACCCATTCTCCCTCAACTTTACCTTGCTCGTAACCTTCACGCCATTTTGCACGACTGAAATCTTGCTCAAATTCACCCATGATAGCCTTCAGCCAAACTTCACGGTCATGCAATGGCAATTCTCGCAATCGTGCTAGTATATTCTTGACATAGCGTGGAGCTTCATCTGTTTGACCTGCTTCTGGTTCATCCTTGACATAAATCGCATCGTTTGGAGCAATAATTTGTTCGCCGTAGGCAAGTTTAACAACGCTCTCAACAAACCTGTCATCAAGCGCCTTTAAGCCAACTATCTTTCCTTTTATTAAAACCTCTGTTCCAACGGGGAACAAAATCCGTGGGACATCAATCAATTCCTGCTTATTCATCTTCCAGCTCCTTCAACTGCGCTTTCATTTTCTTTAATTTTTTCTTCAAAAACTCACGATGAGCAGTACGACCTTGTCCGACTCGTCTATCGCACGGCTTCGAATACTCCTCGATTTCCTTTTCCATTTTCTCGATTGACCGCTTCAACCCGTCAATCATTGTTTGTTTGTTGTATTTCATGGTTTATCCTATTCACCTCAACCTCTATCCGTGGATTTAGACTGTAGAACTTGCCTACATCATGTAGAGCTATCTGACCGTCGTCCTGGAATACGATCCCTGACATACTGTCATATAGCGCTTTTTCGTAGTTGTCAATGTCAGGCTTTTTGCCTACTGGAATGATTTCATCCAGGAGGGCCTGCTGGTTCTTCTTCGCCTTAGAAATGTACTGAGGAGGTTTGATATAAAATCTAACCTTTGCCCTCAAAGCTCCCTCAAGAATAGGCTTGCCCATGTACTGATTAGCAATGAGCAGCTGGCAATGATTGCGCCAGGCTTTCATCCCCTTATCTTCATAAGTCGTGGTAAAACTCCCACGCCTTGCAAATCTTGGCCGTGATTGAGGCTTAGGCTCAATGTTCAGGGTCAATTTCATCCAAGAGCCCCCTTAAATCCTGCCATCTCAAAGAGATTTTCTCTGTTTTCATTTACGAACTCAAAGAATTTCTTAACCTCTTGTAGTGTTTTGATGTTGCTCTTGACTCGTGTCAATGAGGTAAAAAATACATCATTTTTGGGAATTGCCTGAACTTTGCGCTTGTAGACTGGTTCAAAAAGATCACCATTCTCATCTAGTGTGGGTGCGGCGTCTTTGTTATCAAAGCTAATGCTCATATCATAGTTTAGGGTCGTAACGACCTCTATTTTTTGTTTCTCAATGATGATAGCAATACGTTCTGTCACATTGGTTTTACTTGCCATGTTCTTTCTCCTGTAAAAATTCATTGTAAACCTTAGTAAAAATCTCTATTACTAGGTTTTTGGGAATGTTTGACCGTTCGTTGTATGACTTAGAGAATTTTCCCCATTCAATTTCTTGCTTGATAATGTCATTTTTAAGACCTAAATCAAGATTACTAGCAAACTTTGTGGGTTTCTGCAAAGGGTAGTCATAATTGTTGTAGCGTGTGAGGTTGAGATGTGGGAGCTTGAAATCCATGACATCCTCAATATATTTCCACAAACGCCCACTTGCTGGGTTCTCTATGATGAAATATTTAGGGTTATACCGCTTGATGATCTCAATGGTATTGAAAGCACAAAGCTCCCCATTGACTCTCTTCATAAATTGACGGTCATACTGATAATTTATATAGGCTTTCTCGTAGTCAGAGGCGTTCCTGATTGTAAACATGCTAGGCTCCCTTTGTGGAGCAAAGAGGCTATCTGAGAGGTCTTCTTGTTTCCAGCAAGCGTTACCCTCGCACATAGCACTAGCATTACTCCAGCTTTCACATGGTGGGCTAGCTATTATCAAATCAGGCTTTGGCAACTTGTCAAGTTTGTCAAAAAGTGTGTTGTCTCCAAACAAGCGCCCATAGTCAGCAAGGTTCAAATTTATAAAATGATCGTTCTTGTTTTCTACATCTATTCCGATTGGATAGATGTCAATGTTCGCCCCCCCCGAACTATTCAGAGCTTTAACGCCTTTTGTATAGCTACCATTCCCACTGTCAAACAATGCCCAAACAGTCATTTTTTTGTCTGACATCAATACCTCCTAAAACGGTAAACCGTCAGCTGGGAGGTCAAATTGGTTAGGATCGGCAAAAGGTGAGTTATTTCCACTTTGGAAACTGTTGCCTTGCCCTTGTCCGTGCTGACTGTTGCGACTCTCTAGCAGAGCTACACTCTCAGCGACTACTTCGGTCACATATCGACGCTGACCGTCTTTCTCGTAAGACCTGACTTGTATGCGTCCAATGATCCCAATAAGTGAGCCCTTGCTGCAATACTGAGCAATGATGTCAGCTGTGCCTCGCCACGCTTGGAAATTGATAAAATCAGCCTCACGGTCTCCGTTCTCATTCTTGAAATTGCGATTGACCGCAAGTGTGCCCTGCAGGCTAGATACATTGTTAGGCGTTTTTCGTAGATCAGGAGGCGCTACAAGCCTCCCAACCAATGTGACATTATTGATCATCCGTTTTGTCCTCTCTAGCGCTACGCTCTCCCAAGAGATAGCCTAAAAACATCCATAGGATAGCCATCCCAATCTCTTTGATAAAATCATTCATTTTCTTTCCTCTCCTTTCCTGGATTGTGCCACCATTTCATCAGCTCATCCTGATTGTCTTTGATATATCGTTCAAATTCCTCAAATTGTAGAATAGCCCATCTTAATCTGTGCATATCCTCTCCAGCTTTTGAGCAAAAGCCACAAATTTTGAATACTGGCTCAAGATTATTGATAATTTCCAAGACTTGTCCATCAAGGTTCCATACATCATCTTGCTCTATCTTGAAATCTAAAATAAACTCATCTCCTAAGTCATGGATGACTTGCAATCTCTTTCCGTCTGAATAGATTGAAATGCTATCTGATACTTTTTTAATCTCCATTTTTACCACCCATTCTGCTCATTGAGCTCCTCCTGTGTCAAAGGTTCAATACGTTGATAACCGCTGACTTGATAGTTTTCCTTAAATTTAAACCCTGCTTGTTCAAGAGTAGCCTTGAAACGGTCTTTTTCGGCTGTATCTACAAAATACACCTCTAAAGTCATTTTTTGGGTATATCGTTTTAGGTCGTTTTCAGCCCCTCTAAGAGAGTTCTGCTCATTTTGAGGGATTTGCTCACTATCCAAAATTTCGCCTGTTTCTGGGTCAAAATTTGGGGTTTCCGTTGATTTTGGAGCCTGTTCTTGCTGTTTGGCTTGTTGAGCTGCTAAAAGTTCCTGATTTTCTCGCTCTGCTCGTTCTTGAGCCTGTCTGGTTTCTTCCTTTTGCTTTTCAAATTCATAGTCAGCTTTTATTTGTTCAAAGACCTCAGCAAGGGTCAAATCTCTTAACATTCTGATGTATGGAGAGTCAGTCATCCCATACTCAGCACAGAGGCCTGAGATAGCTGATTTTGATTTCTCAAGCTCTTGCTGTTTCTGAAATTCAAATGTGACCATGTCATCAAGGCTTTTCATGGTAGCTTTTTTGAGGGTCATCCCATCTGCCATGAAATCACTAGCCTTGATGTACTCTGTAGCCTTTTCATCAAAGGCTCTAGGGTCTATCATGTACTCAGCTGACTTGTTTGAGATGTAAGCCTTAACTGTGTCTAGTCTGACCATTTTTTGATGGTTTTCAAACTCTTTGACATCTACATCAATCTTATTGATGATGTCTTTGAGTGGCTGGATGGCTTTTTTGATGTACTTGTCAAACTCATCAGCAGGCTCAGAAAGTAGTTTCTTGTTTCTGATACGCTCATCAGAGACTTGCTTGTCTAGTTTTCGTAAATTAGCAAGTACTTGCTTGTCATCCTTGATGGTTGCAGCTGTTACCGTGTAATTTTGGTACTTGGCCACAACATCATTGATATTCTGCTCAAATTTCTCACGGTCAATGATTTCAACCTGTGCCTGTGTTACTTTTACCTGTAATTCTTGCATGTTGTCCTCCTAGTATTCTAGTTCACCGTCTAGCAATTCACCCTGTATTGGCTCCTCAGCTTGAGCAGGTTCAGGATCTGCATGATTTGCCTCTTGCTCTTTGTTGAATTGCTCAATCTCAGTCATCTTGCGTGCTACAACATCCTCACGGCTTTCTTGAGGAGTTACATCGATAGGTGCTGCTTGCTCCATTTCCTCGCTAGTGTAGAGTCCGCCTACATCTTCTGAGAATGAATCACGAACCGCTGCAACGATAGCGACTTTTTCAATCATTTGCCCTGGAGCTTTCTGCCACCAGTTCTTGCCAGTGTTATATGCTGACAACTCTACTTCACGATAGACTGGTCTTGTTCGGTCTTTGCGATAGACCTCACACCAGCCACCGATTAGAGTGCTATTTTTTGGCAATATAACGCCTTTTTTGTTTTTCAATTCTCCGCTTGCATCTTCGTAGATGATCCCGCTTTCAAATCCATCATAATTTGGATTTTGTTCGGCTCGTTTCATGAAGGCGTCCTTTGAAACAACGATTTGAGCGGGATTGTTACCGTATTTAATAAAATAAACTTCTTTTGTGAACGGGTTTAAATTACGATTTTTAACAATTGCTAACAATGTCTGCAATTCCTGCGGGCTTGCTTGATGTTTTGGGTCAACGAAATTTCTCAAAGTTGCTCCGTCAAGTTTCTGTAAATCTGTTAAATATGCTCCTTTTGTTTGCGCTAGTTCGTTTGTCATTTCTTTCTTCCTTTCGTTCTCTTTAAATTCCAATTTTCACGCTTCAAGCGTCTGTTTGCGTTTTGCAATTTCAAAATAATATTTTGTTGCTCGTTGATAATTTTCCCAAGTTCTCGGCCAAGATGGATATAGTCAGACCGCCAATTGTCGATTTCTGCGTGTAATTCTTCAATCATGCTCTAACTTCCAATACTTATCTAAATCCACGGCCATGACGATGGACAAGTTCTTCTGCTCGGTCAGAATCTGTCTGCGATACGGTGCTAGACCTGCCTGCCTTTCTTCTTCATTTCGAGGAAGATAGTATCCGTTCGGTTTAAATTTCTTGGCAACTATCGGATGTTTGAAGTTCACTCGCAGGCTTTCAATCACTTGCTCAAGCATACGCTTTGACAGACCTGTTTCTTTTCGGATGTCCAATGCCGTGATAGGCTCTTCAAAACTGGCTCGGTTAATAATCAAATTCAAGACCTCTGTCTCAGTTTTGTTCATTTCTCTACTGATCATGTGTGCTCCTTTCGCTTTTAAACTTCATCACCTACATATCGATACTGACCGCATCCAATATATACGAACTGGCTTGGGTCGAGTTCTTCCCTGGGTTCGGGCGGTTGCATTATGTCTCTGTCGTAATCAAACATGAGCATACACCTTCCCTAGTTCCAGGACTCGCTTCACATATCGAACTTTAGATGTCAAACCGAGATCCAGCAATTCGTTTTTTTCTTCATTGTTGGCCAAAAGCCACACACGGTTTTCAAGTTCAATTCTGTTCATCTTCCTGCTCCACCTCTTCAGCTTTCACTTTGACATCTAGACGTTTCATGGCTTCTTCTACTGACTTGCCGTCCAAGATGTCCTTGAGTACGTGGCTTACATCATGGATTGCTTGAGCCTTCGCCTTGCTTCTTTCAGTCTCTGGCATCAAGCCCATATCTTGTAGAGCTAGAAACGCAAGACTGAAAGCATGCATTTCTTTCTGAAGTTGTTTGATTTTTTTGATTGCTTTTAGTGCTTTAAACATATTGTTCTCCTTTTTCCTTTATTCTCCGACTTTCCAAATTCGACAACGGGATTCCACTCCAGAAGAAGTCTTGTCTTGAAATTCCCAGTCATTGCCATAAACTCCCGCAGCTTCATACGAAGCTGATTTCAAATAAGCAATAGCTTCTTCCTTAGTCTCGAAAACAGTAGCCGAATAATCTTGCTTGCCAATTGGCAAAAAGTCACGTCCAATCATACTGAAATCCTCGTTTCCAGTTTCAGTATTCTTGACATGGATTGATATAATGTACATCTACATTTCTCCTTGCAGTCTAGCCTTGATATCAAAGTTTTCTTTGTACTTGTAGGCAGCAAGCTCCTGCTTCAAATTGTAGTTTTCTTGCTCGAAAGCAAAGCGACGTTTGCGCTCTTCGAGAAGGTCTTCGTTAAGTTCGACTGCGACTACTCTCCAGTCAAGGCTTACTTCATGGATGATTCCCTCAAGACCGAGTTTTAATTTAGTAAGTAATTTAATTAAGCTACCTCTTCCTCTTTGTCGAGCATTTCGTTTGCAATTCCGTTCCAAATATCATAGAAACGATGATTTTTTGGGATAATAATTGGTTCATCTGGTTCTAATTTTCGACCGTAAGCATATACTGTGACTTTCATTTTGACCCCTTTCGTGGTATAATTTCCTTGAATAATTTTGTCATGCGCCTGATTGCCGTCAGGTGCTTTTTATTTGTATGTCGTGTAGACACTTCCATTTGTCGCATAATACGTCAGCTCGTTCATCTTATTTGTGAATCGCTCGTCTGTCGTGATCATCAACCGTTCTTTAAGCAGAGTCGATAGTCCGTAAAATCGGCTCTCGAACTGCTCAATGGCTCGCTTACGTTCCTCAGTAGTCACTTGCTGACAAGGAGCGTCTTGAAGCTGTGTCTTTGCTGAATTTAAAGGCATTCGTCTTCATGTTTCCTTTCGTTATTCTATCTACGAGACTTTGCTCGTAAAGTTCTTTGAGGTGCTTGCCCTCAAAATTAGTTGTGATAATTGTATTCGTCCTGTTCTCAAGTATTTGATACAGGATTTTTTGCATCCAGTTGTTGCCTTGTCTGATTTCATTCCCGACACTCGACTCTTTGCCGAGGTCGTCCAAAACCAAGAAGTCGACACCTTGCAGGAACTTCACGACAGAGCGCTGTTCCCATTTTGAGTCCTTGTATTGAAAAGCCTCTTGCATCCGAGAGAATAACTCCATGGACGGCATATAGACGACCGACTTGCGGACTTGGAGCATTTGAAAGCTCTCGTTTAAGGTCTTAGCTATCCCGACGGCCAGATGGCTCTTGCCAACTCCAGGCGGTCCAGAGATAATCGTATTTCCTTCATATCGCTCTTTCACATAGTCAGCCGTTACACGCTTAGCGAAATTGACTGCTTCAGCATCCTGCTCTGTATGGATTTCAAAATTCCCAACAGTCGCATTTTTCAAATCGTTTGGGATGATGCTCTCTTTCATAAATAGAGAGTAGGATCTTGTATCTCTGATTTGAGCTTCAGCAATGGCTAACTGCTCGCTTGCGTTCTGGTCGATGATCTCTTGAACACATTCAGGACAATAGGTCAGGGTTCTGTGAGTGCAAGGATTGACTGACTGCCACATATAGACCCCTTCATGTTTGGGGCATTGTTGCTTCAACGTCTCAACCTGCAAGGCTCTTTCTTGCAATTCTTTGCTTGATACTACTTGCATGCGCACCCCCTAGAATCCAAGCCGTGGATCAAATCCATCATCTGACAATCTCAAGCGACCGTTTGACTTACTGCTTGACCGAGCAGGATTCTGCCTATTCTCGACCAGTTCAGCAGTAACAAGGCCTTTCTGCTTCCAGTCCCTCAAGATGCTACTTAGATACTTGAAATAAGGCTTACCGTTGCCGACACACTCCTTGATAGCTAACTTGATAACCTCTTTACTATGGTCTTGCAAGAATACTTTCAAGTCCTCGATTTCAAACGGTGTTGGGTATCGTCCAAACTCTGACAAAATCCAATCATGAACAATTCCCAAATCATTTTGTGGTGGGGTGTCCTCTACACTATATAAAGAGTTAGCACCAGCACCCTCTGGCTCACTCAGTCTTGATATATTAGTCTTGATATTATCAGTCTTGATTGACTGTAATTTTTCCAGTTCTTGACCTGTAATTTTTCCAGTTCCAGACTGTAATTTTTCCAGTTCTTGACCTGTAATTTTTCCAGTTCCAGAAATATATAATCTGTTAGGCTTATTTACACCTTGCTGAACTTCCCTAAGCAATCCAATATCTTGCAAATCTCTCTTTGCCTTAATTACTGTTTTTTCATCACAATTAAGTAAATTCATGAACTGTTTATTTGTGAAGTAGACGAATACGTCTCCATTTTTATCATGCCATTTATTTTGAATAGACAATGTACGTCTATCAAAAATCAACATATACACGACTTTCGCTCTCAGGCTCAAACGCTTATATTCTTCATCTAGCAACCATTGAGGAAATTGGTAAAAAGCATTGTTTTTGACTTCGCTTATTTTCAACCATTCTTTCTCCTTTCTATTTTTCTCAATCTCTTTCTGCTATAATGTAAGCAGAAAGGAGGTAAAGCCATGAGTGATTATCAGTTGGAAGCTTCTTTGATCGTCCTTGGCAAAGAGTACGAAAGAGCCAAGAAAGATGGTAAAGAAAGCTTCAGTATGCATGTCTCTTTCTTTGATGGTTTAGACACTAACTATCATCTTCAAGAGTTTGCAAAACTATATCCCGTAAGGATTGCCCGTCTGAAGTCTGACCAAATAACTTTTCTAATAGATTGACTTCATCTAATGGGAACGGATTGTTATCTATCCTGTCGTTGAAAGTCAATAACACTTCACAATCTTTGTTTTCAAAGTGATTGATAAATTCCACTCTCTCCACTCCGTCGATAAACATTCCATCGACGAAAACTGCGGGGTGGTTTTTTCGTGCAGTTAATAACACATCGTGTTCTGACGTCTTGACTGAAACAACATTTTTATCTTGCATATCGCTTTACTCCTTGAACGAATTTTCGTTCACTTGGTGAAAAAATTAAGCAGTGTCACCTGCTGAAGTGAAAAGGTATTTTAGCTCGTATTCTGGAAAGAATTTCTCCTGAACTAACACAGCTTCTTGAAAAGTGAAAGGGTACTTCCCTTTTAGCTTGTCGCTAACAGTTTGTGATCTTACACAAAGATAGTCAGCGATATCTACAATAGAGATGCCCTTTTCCTTTCGTGCCTCGTCAATATTCAACATACGCAACTCCTTTCTAAACGAATTTTCGTTTATTAGATTTTAAAATTAAGCTCGTTGATGAGCTTGATTATATAATAAACTTTTTTTCGTTCATTGTCAACAAAAAAATGGCAAATTTTTAATTTTATTTTTCTTTACAAACGAATTTTCGTGTGATATAATGTAAAAAAAGGAGAAATAGCTATGACAGAACAGGAATTAAGAGAACTCATAGAGCTGAAATATGGGAGTGTTCGGCAGATGGCATTAAAAGTCAATATGCCAGCTTCTACCATAAATTCCATTCTCAATAGGGGGATTTTAAAATCTAATGTTGATAATATTTTTAAAATCTGCTCAGCGCTTGGGATTCGCCCTGAAACATTGGCTGATGGAGTTGATTTTCATAAACCGGAAACTGAAGAACCCGAAATCCTAACCATCTATAACCAACTAGAAGAACCTAGACAAGAGAAGGTCCTCGACTTTGCCAATGCTCAACTTGATGAGCAGGAAAGTTCTAAGGTTGCTTCGATCTTTGAAAAAGTAAGCAATGAAGATTATATCATTGACTATGTAGAGGGATTGGTTGCAGCAGGACGTGGAACGTTTCAGGAAGATAATCTACACATGGAAGTGAAGCTCAGAGCTGAAGATGTGCCAGAGGAATATGATACAATAGCTAAGGTGGCAGGCGACTCAATGGAGCCACTCATAGAAGATAATGACTTATTATTTATCAGAGTAGCTAGTCAAATTGATATCAACTCAATCGGCATCTTCCAAGTGAATGGCAAGAACTTCGTCAAAAAACTTAAAAGAGATTATGACGGATCCTGGTACTTACAAAGTCTGAATAGTGGATACGAAGAAATCCACTTGTCAGAAAATGACGACATCCGAACAATCGGAGAGGTCGTTGATATTTATAAGGTTTAAAAAATTTAGCGGAATTAAGAAAGGAATATAAAATAATGGCTAAAATCATCAAAGTAACTGGAACAGAGGTTACTATTGCACATAACAAGGAGTATATCAAACTCAATCCATCAGAGTTGAATTTTGTCCCGCAATTAGGAGATGAGGTTGAAGTTCACAAAGTCGACGAAGAAATTATCGTCATGAAAAAAGACAATAAGAAGGATGATAAAATCAATATTAGTATTGTGAACGAAAACAATGCCGTTCAGAATCAGTCGCAAGTCGTTAATACTCAGCAGACTGCTTACGGATTACATTATGTAAATAAATGGGTTTATGTCTTGTTAGCTATATTCTTCGGTGGATTAGGTGCACACCATTTTTATGCTGGTTATAACAGTAAAGGAATTTTTTACTTGCTTCTATTCGTAACTGGTATTTCTATCATTCTTGGATTCTTCCAAGGAGTCCTAGCTTTGTTCAAGACACCTGACGCGAACGGAAAAATTATGGTTTAAATTAAAAAAGCCTCACGCTCTCAAAGTTTGGCGACTCCGAGCGTGAGGCTTACGACAAGAAAGGATTTTCATGGAGATAACCTCGCATGATGTCTTTTCTTGTACCTATTTTATCAAAAAAGGGGTACAAATTCAATGAAAACAACGAATAAAGTGGCTATATATGTCAGGGTTTCAACTTCTTATCAAGCTGAAGAAGGTTACTCAATTGATGAACAGAAAGATAAATTGGAAGCCTACTGCAAAATCAAAGACTGGAAAATCTACGATGTTTACGTTGACGGTGGATTTTCTGGTTCAAACACAAAAAGACCTGAACTGGAGCGCTTGATTGACGATACAAAAAGAAAAAGATTTGATATTGTGCTAGTCTATAAGTTGGATAGGTTAAGCCGAAGCCAGAAAGATACACTTTTTTTAATCGAAGATGTATTTTTGAAAAATGACGTTGCTTTTATCAGCTTGCAAGAAAATTTTGATACTTCAACGCCTTTCGGTAAAGCTTCAATCGGTATGCTTTCAGTATTCGCCCAGCTTGAGCGTGAGCAGATAAAAGAACGTATGATTTTAGGTAAAGAAGGACGTGCTAAAAAAGGGAAAGCAATGTCATGGACGACAATTCCATTCGGATATGACTACTCAAAAGAAACTGGCATCTTATCGGTCAATCCAACTCAAGCGCTCATTGTCAACCGTATCTTCACGGAATACTTAAATGGTAAGTCAGTAGTCAAGGTCATCAGAGACTTAAATGCTGAAGGTCACGTTGGACGAAAAAGACCCTGGGGCGAAACGATAACAAAATATCTACTCAAAAATGAAACATATCTCGGTATCGTGAAATATAGAGGGCGAAAATACGAGGGGCAGCATGAACCGATTATCTCTCAAGAATTATTTGACCTTGTGCAATTAGAGCTTCAAAAAAGGCAAATAGACGCTTTGAAAAGGAATAACAATCCAAGGCCATTCCAAGCGAAGTACATGCTTTCAGGTTTGCTAAAATGCGGATATTGTGGTGGTTCATTAGGTTTATACGTTACTTCTAAAAATCGAAAAGGGAAAGCGTATCAACGCTATCAATGTAGACATAGGTTTGATAAAGACAAGTCAAAAAGATGTAACTCAAAATGGTATGATAAGCAAGAATTGGAAGAGAAGGTCATTGAAAGACTATCAAAAATCAAACTCGAACCGAAGTATCGTAAAGAAATGCTTACAAAGAATGATGAAACTATGAAAGTCGAAGAAATAAAAGAGCAACTGAAAAAACTAAACAATAGACTTGATAAGTTGACCGAATTATATTTGGACGAGATCATAACACGAAAAGAACTTGATACAAAAAACGAAAAAATAAAAATCGAAAAAGCATTTTTAGAAGAACAACTAGAAACCAGGAAGAAGAACACGATCGACATAAGACAACGAAAACTTGCCCGACTTTTGAAAGATTTCAACCCCGAAAAATTAAGCTATGAAGATGTTTCAAAAATTGTAAAATCTGTCGTAAATGAAATAGTTGTCACGAAAGACGAAATGGCGATAACGCTAGACTTTTAAGGGTTTAGCGCTATTTTTGTATTTTAGTCAAATTGATAATGATTAGTTAGAGCAAAATACATAAAAAATGATTTTTACAGTCACGTACCTTCTCGTTCCATCTCATACATCCTTACCGAATGCAACACCAGATCACGATACTTCCAAGTTGATACCAGGTACTCAATCACTTCCTGGTCCTCTATCTTGCATTCCATGAATAATAACAGCTTGACCCTGTATTCATTCTTTAAAATTGGCACCTGGTAAGTCACATCTACCCAATGCTCAAAACCTAATTCTGTCTGCTCTATGCTCGCAAGTTCAATCTTCAAAATGTTCATGTTTTCTTCCTCCTACTTATCTATTCGTAAAAAAAGAAAAAACAGTGAAAAAATCACTATTTTATTTGTAACCATACTCTACCTCAGCTTCACGGCGCATTTTCACAGCCTCTTCAAGAGATGAGGTGCTGCCTAAATACTTTGGCTTCTTATCAACATTGATGAATACTTGATAGTTCTTCTTTCGCTTATTGAAATAGACACCACGAACACCAGTGCTACTCCTAACAGTTGGTTTCGTAGATTTTCGACTCTCGGGATCTCGAATAGAGTCCATATAGCCCTTAGATGCTCCACGTCTACAACCACAAGAGGTCTGATGGCCGATAAGATTATTATTCAGAATCACGCTCTGACCACAATGCTTACAGATACAATTCCACCACACACGCTGATTCTTAGAATATGCTCTGTCAATAATCTTGAAGTTATCTGTTTCGGTTCCTGAAAGGTCTTTGAACCTCTCACGCTTCTTCTCGTCATTAAGGCATCCACAAGATTTAGTTAGACCGTTTTTTAATCTATATCTGAGGGCGTGATATAGATTACCACAATCACATTGGCAGAGCCATTTGATTTCTCCTTTAGAAGACCTTGTCCCGTCATCTTCTATGACAACGAGACGATTGAATCTCTGCCCGATTATATTCTCTCTCATCGGATATTCTCCAAGTTCTTCTCAATCCATTCAAGTCGATTTTGACGACCAGCTGGAATTGGTCTTGGATCACGAGAGTAATTCTTGAATCGCATTTGAAGCATGTATGAACCTTCTCCTAGGTTGCTACTTTCTAAAGCTACCTCAAGATAAGCATTAGCTATGAAGTTTCCATCAGCTGTATACATTCTGCCAGTACAACCGATAACATCTTCACGGCTATTCTCAATCCATTTCAATAGTTGTTGCTTCTTAAATTGGTCATAGTAAGCGTGAAATGTCATGTTCATCTTAAGCGAATTATTTAGATAGTAACGATTTTGAGCCTTGCCAATCATGGCCAATTCAAAGTCTTCAAATAAGTGATCAAGCATAGCGTTGACTCTTGCAGCACCCATCTTCTCAATAGAAGTCTCGCCACTCTTAAATCTCTGCCAATTGGCGTCAGTGAATTTGATACCTGGTAGCTTGTAGAAATCATTCTCATATCGGAAGTATCGTCCTACATATTCCAAAATTAGGTCTTTGATGTCGTTGTTAATTTCCATGATTATATACCTCTGTTCCTTTGATTAAGCCCACGCTTTTTCAGCGATGTAGTATGTGCCATAGTTAGAACCGTCTGCAATGACTTCGATGCCGTAGTAAGCGCCAGCTTTGTGCATCACTTCGTTGAATTTTACTTCTTTAGCTTCGCCGAGCATATTAGCGTATCCATATTTACCAGCTTGGCGCATTTTAGCTTCAACTGCACGCCATTGTTTTAAGTTATAGTGTTCTGTTTCTTCTTGTTCTGATTTAACGATTCCCCATGCGATTTTTATAGCTTCTGCGATATATTCAACTGTTGAACCGCCGAATCTTTTAGCGCCACGTTTTGCTATTTCCCATGCTAGTGTCATTACTTCTTTTTTCATTTTTGATCTCTCCTTTATTTATCTTACAAGTATATTATATATCATATAAGATAGTTTGTCAACAATAAACACAAAGAAATTTAAAGATTTTTTATTTTAGAAACTACTTTCAGAGCAAACAAAAAAACCGCAAGCTATTGCCTGCGGTTAAAACAACTAGAACAATATTTTAGAAATTTTCCTTTCTATTTTTAAAAAAATTATTTTGTAGTAACAATTAGTCCATCAGGTAATACATCAAATGCTGGTTTGTCTGAACGGCTGCCATCTTCGTTGACGTAGTACCAGCCTCCTTCGACTTTGACAAGTTCTTTTGAAGACATTTCGCCATTTTCTTCTTTGAGATGGTATAGTTTGTCCTTGTATTGAACCCAACCAGTGACCATCGCTCCTGAAGCATCAAGATAGTACCATTTGCCATTCACAAGCACCCAACCAATGGCCATTGCGCCATTTTCTTTGAGATAATACCACTTACTATCATCCTTCAACCAGCGAGAAGCTATTGAATAACCTCTCTCGTCGAAGCAATACCAGATGCCATCAATCTTTTCCCATTTGTCTTTTGGGTAAGATCCGTCAGGATATTCATACCACCATCCGGTATCATTCTTTTTCCATTTAGGTTTAGCTTCTTCGTCATCTAGTAAAACAATGTTTTTGTCGTACGGATTTGAAGAATATTGCCACCAACGGATTCCGTCCATACTTGGGAAATATTCAAAGTCAGCGTTACCATCGTTTAAACCATACCCGGCAATCCAAAGGCTGTTTGGGAATTTCGCAAGAATCTGCTCATAATAGATATTATTGAGCGTGAATGGCTTGTAGCTGTAATAAATTGGCTCATAGCCATTTTCTTTGAGGATTTCCATGAAGCGAATACAAGCATCTGTATTTGCCTGTTTATCTCCGCTTGCGTGATCTTCGTAGTCGAGGCACAAGTATTTTACTTTTTGGGGCACATTATCAAGGAAGTAACGTGCTTCTCGCTCAGCTTCTTCAATGTCACCACCAAACCAAGCAAAATGATAGAATCCAACTGGTGTGGATTGCTCAACTTGAGCAGACAGGCAAGGGTTTAGGTAATTTGTACTTTCAGAAACTTTGATAATAGTATTCTGTGTACCCATGTCAGCCAAGATACCTGTAATATCGTATCCATTGTGGCTAGATACATCGATGAATAAGTCGTTTTTCTTCATTGTTTTCTCCTAATCTTCGCTTGGTTCTTGATAGTCAAGAGCCCGTTTGCTGTCCGAAATCCCTGCTGTGGTTGGGTCATTCACGACACCAATCAATACCAGGATGTAAACGAATGTGTTCACACCGTCCTGGATATTTTTGGGGATTTCAAGGCCAAATTGTTGAACCATAAGGAAGATTGCTCCAAGAAGAGCAATGAGTGTTGTTTTGTTTTGCAAGCGCAATTTCCAGTTAATCATTTTGAGTTTCTCCTTTTATTGTTGTTTATTTTGAATCAAACTTTTAAGCTCTCTTACATCCTCACCGAGCGATTTCACTTGCTCAGCTAGTACTAAGATAGCCTTATTTTGTTCATCGTGGTTATCGAGCCTTTTATTGGCCGATGTTTTAAATTCATGCAAGTTCTCAATATCTTTTTCTAAAATAGTGAGACGGTTCTCTTGCTTGGTTGCCTTATCTTTCATCGAAAAATAAAGCCCAATGACAGGAATTAGAGAAAGAAAGATTTGCAAGATTAGTCGTTCATATCCTGGCATAAGCACCCCTATTCTTTACCTTCAAATTTCCAAGCAACACCCGTTCCGTTTTGCTCGAGGGCGCCATTTGTAGCAAATGCGCTGACTGGTTCACCGTTATAAGTAAATTCCTTATTCAAATGAATCAAGATACGTTTGCCTTCGCCGTTGACCTCAACATGGCTTGAATCCTCAATCGTGATGAGGTCGTTTGGCATGTACGTTTTGCCAATTTCAGCAAGTGGAATGAGTTCAACTAACTCTTTGTAAGTAGTCCCATAAGCAATGTTCTTGCTCATAACTGAGTTCAAGACCATGATATGAAGCAATTTGCCACTCAAGCGAGCGTTCTCTTGAGTCTGTTTAACGAGTTCAGAGAGTTCATTTTGCTTGTTTGCATTCTCAGCGATTTTATGCTCAGCCTCTTCAAGCTTAGCTTGTGCCTTCACGATGGTAGAGCCTGGATCTAATTCAGCCTTGATAATATCCAGCACCGCTTGAATCAAGACATCCTCTTGCTCCGACGTGCGGTCTCCTGACAACTCACGCATGTTTGTGCTGTAACGGGTACCATCTGAGAGGCGAATTTCAACCACGGTCTTGAGGTTATCCCCAAGGCCACGAGTATAAGGCTTGCCTGCAAGCTCATAGTTATTAATTGCCATTTGTCATTTTTCCTTTCACTTCTTCAAACTTAGCTTTCAGTTTTTCATCCGATTCGATGATTTGCTTCATTTGCTCAAGCTCCATCGCTGTCACTGTGTACAGCGCTTCGAGCGTGGCCGATTGAGTAGCCTCTTTGCCGACCTTTTCACCAAGCGACTTAATCGCTAGACTGCTGATTTGTTTGTCTTGTTCATTCATGCTGTTTTCTCCAATTTTTCTATTTTTTGATTGAGCTCCTGAATAGCCTTAATTAAATAAGGTACGAGTACGAAACTGCTATATGAATAAGCGCCATCTGGATTTTCCAAAAATGCTTCAGGAGCGTACTTCTGTACATCTTGCGCCATGATACCACACGAAATATCCTCGATTTTTCCGTCGTATTCTTTTCGATAGCTGTACGTCTTTAGATTTTTGATAACATCGAGACCTGAGACTGTGCTATCTTCGATATTGTGCTTATACCTGCGGTCTGAAATCTCCTTATTCATCGGGATCCAGTCGTAGGAACCAGGTCCTAGATAAAAATAAAGATATCCATTTGATCTTTCAATTTTTCTATACTCAGAAGAATACATCCATCTTCCAGCAACTCTATTACCTTCATTGTTGTAATAAAGAATATCACCTCTTACTTCCAAATCTCCATGAACAACAGGTCTTCTCCAAAAATGGGCAGTATTATAACAGTGCATTTCTCCAGATCGCTTAACAAACCAAGCATAGTCGCTCGGCTTGGTCCAATTATCTCCCCAGTTCACCCAAAGAGCTGTTTGGCCCCACTTCGTATCACCACTGCTCATACCAACTTCAAACTGGTTCGTTCCAGTCAGCCAATAAGTTGACGGGTCCTTATCATGCGTACCAATTTGGAATCCACCGATTCGACCTTTAAAACCTTCAAGCAAGGTCGCAGATACTACTACTGACCGAAGTTTGTTGATGAAGGCTTCTTTAGCAGCAAGCGTGTCTGTGAAGATATCGCTCGAGACGAACAACCGAGCCATGGCCGAGTCCATAATCAGCTTGTCAGCTGTAATGGTCCTTGAACCGATAATCTCAGCGTTCAGCTTAGCAAATGCACCCTCGCCTACAAACAAGCGCTTGAAGTAACCATCAATCGCTGTTAGTTCGTCAAGTAAGGTCTTACCCTTAAGACGAATCTTTTCGGCTTCAATCAAGACTTGGTTATTCGTCGCATTAATTTGAGAGATAATAGAGCCTGCGCTAGTCAGGTTTTGAATTGCCCATGAATTAGCTAGTTGATTTTGAACTGTACGAACAGCTTCGTCTGTGTCTTCAGGAGCTAGCGTGAATGATGTCGCATTACTTCCAATTTCAAGTTTTATTTCTGAAATGTAAATGTTTATTGATTTCCCAGGATTTCCATAAAACATTAAATTGATTTCATCAATATCAACTGGCAACTCATAGTTAAAATTAAGTTTTTTATAAATGGATGAAGTTATGTCGCTATTTGGAATCTCCTTCCATGCCTGTGATTTTATTGCACCGTCTTTCCTATAATGTAAACCAACATTTAGGCCGGAAAAAGTATTGTATCCATCTTTTGAAACCAAAAAAGAAAGAGTGATTTTGTCGGATTTTTTTAGTTCAATTTTGAATGTCTGTTGCAATCCAAAATAACGAGCATTTATAGATGTACCATAAACGTGCACGCCTGATTTGTTTCGATTTCGCGATGAATGTTCATAGTTGAAATTTAATCCCGAAGCGTTCATTTCTTTCCAATTTTTAGAACCCTCACGAAAATCAGCATTCTTCACATAATTTCGGCTATCTCCGACATTTTTAGCCACCTCAACCTGGAACAACTGATTAGTTAAGGCAATCCTTGAGACTTTCTCAGCGATATCAGACTCGCTACTGCCGATAATGCGCTCATAGAGCTGATTGGTCTCTTTTACTCGTTGAAATTCGACGAGATCAGCCTTGTTATCAAGCTGCCGTCTCACTTGCTCACTGATGCGCTTGGCTTCTTCAGCAAGTAAGGCACTAGCACCAGCTTTCGTTAAGGCTTCGTCTGATTTTTGCTTAGCCTCACGCAGACCTGCGCTATCAAAATTTCTGAAACGTTGGTCGATTGTCTCTGTTAGACTTTGCTTGACCTCTTCTGCTTTTGCTTTGGCTAGCTTGATTTGCTCATCGAAGTCACTCTTGAGCTTTTCGACCTTTTGGTCATGTCCTCTGTCCGCCTCTTCAAATTGGTTTTGAAGTTGCTTCTCAAATTCATTGAATTGCTCAATTTTTCTTGTGAGTGTTCCTGCGTATGAATACTGCGCATCATTCCCAGCCTTACTATCTGCGCTGATACGGCCACGTAGACCGCCTTTGAATGTGAATGACTGGCTTAATACTGGAGATTTGAAGCTCTCACCCGTATTTGTCTTAATAGTCACCCATTCGCCTACATTTAGCAATAAATGCCCTTGATAATTCAAGTTATATGGATAATAACGGATATCCTTGATTTTTTGATACAGATTATCTAAAATCGCTTGATACATGAACCGATTTTCAAGTTCTAGCGAGCGCCCAGTCCGCAAGCCAACAGTAAGAGTCTCTTTGTCTTTCTTGCAAGTTATCCCTGCAATCTGATACTGGATCTCACTCTTAGTCAAGCCGTGCATGAAATAGCTATCTGCTGTGATCGTGATACCTGAGTCAGTCAATTCCTTGATTTCAAGTTTTCCTTCTCGATTGAAAAAGCAAGACATCCCGAGCATTTGAGATGCTAGGCTCAAGACGTCTCTGAATGTCATTTTTTTCTCAGGGGGATTTTCTCGATTTGGTAATTCATGGATGTTAAATCCATGTTCTCGTTTGCTAGCTCGACTCCCGTTTTCAGACAAATCTCTTTGATAACTTGTCTAATTTCAGCAGGATAGGTCAGAGATGTGATGTGTTCACGATTGAGCTTAAACATCCCGTCCATAAGGTCGAGCTTGGTCGTTTTACGGTTCCGGTCAATCTCAATATCATTGATGAAGTATTCGCCCATCTTCACCCATTCATAGGTTCCGTCTACTAAAAGGCCGATTTCTGGGTAAATCTTATCTAGCTTATTGAAAGTGGTAATGATGCTAGAGAAGATGATTTTAGCGCTACCGGCGCATGTTCCACCCGGTTTGTAAGCATCACCCTTGATATAGCCATAATCAAAACTAGCCTCTTTGATATCACTTGATTGATACTGTCCTACTCTGATAGCAAGGGTGCGGTTTCTAGCAAACATTGCTTCATCGAATTTCCTACGTCTGAATATATCCATGTTCTGCCCCCCTACCTTTCTATCAGATTAAATTTAGCGCCCGACCATGGCTTGAGCTCGTTTGTAAATGAATAACTTGGAGCCGTTCTGTCCCCAACGTAAAATGTTTTAGTTGTTTGACCAACCATGGGATCTGGATAAGATACCGTGAAAAATTCAGACGATACGGCATTTAAAAGCTGACTCATTTCATCCTGAGTCAGCATCCCCCATTCGCAATCCAATTTTCGTTTAGTCGTGATACGGTCGCGCACCATGTCACCGTTAGCATTACGACCGGTATCTCCGTCAATATCCTGGATACCGATTTGAAAAGATTTGGGAGGCTTAACAGCCAGCCCATTGATAATTAAACGTGCCATTTTACCTCCCTCTAAATGTTAAGCAAGACTTGTCCTGCACGTTCTTGTTCTCGATTGATTTCTTGGATGGCCACACGACCGAACTCATGACCGCCAATCATGATGACGATGTCACCACTACCGCTGAAGCCTCCAGATTGTGGTAAACCACCGCCCAAGGCATTGACTACAGCACCGCCTACGATGCGTCCCATCGTCTGCAAGAAACCAGTATTTTCAAGAGGCATGACGACCTCTTTACCAGCTTCACCAATCATAGCTACTGTCGGACTATCGACGATACCACCACGAGCCAATCGAGGTAGACTTACATAGCCAACGCTACCGAGAGATACACCCGGAATTTTGTTAATTAAACCAATAACTCCGTTAATCATTCCGATGAAACCATTGACTACATTTTCAATCGTGCCAAGAACCGCATTGACTGCGCTCTTGAATGCGCCACCTACTGCGCTACCGACCATTTGACCAGCGTTCACGAAGATGTTCTTGACTGTTTCCCAAACTCCTGAGAAGAAGCTCCCAATCGAGCTGAAAGCGTTCGTGACTGCTTCGTATGCGCTACTGAAGATGTTACCAAACCACGTAGCAACGTTAGCAAGTGCAGTCGTCACGTCGTTCCAGCGCTCACCAAACCAGGTTCCGATTGAAGAGAATATGCTTGTAAGGGCGTCCCACGCCTTTTGAAACATATTCCCGATCCAAATTGCAACATTCGCCAAAGCTACCGTGATATCATTCCAACGATCTGCAAACCATTCGCCAATCGGCGTGAAGATAGCCACGATACCATCCCAAATTCCTTGGAAGATTGCCACAATTGTATCCCAGATAACTTTCAAAACTGCTACTGTCAAATCTAACAAGGCTGTGAGAAGCGTTGATAGGATGTTCATGATAGCATCACCTGTTTCGGTGAAGCCGTCAAAAATCTTACTCATATCACTCGTAAGAATACCAGTGATGATATCAAACACACCCTTAAGAAAATCCGCTATGCCTCCGAATATATCAGCAACCGTATTGAATAATACGCGAAAGACTTCTCCGATATATTCAAGAGTTGGAGCTAAAACTCTCGTCAATTCCTCAACGATAAAGCCAATAGCAGGACCTACATAAGCGTTAATGACTTGTGACATTTCTTGGAAACTTGCGACCATCTCCAAAATCTTCTGGATCATTGGCGAGATATGTTTGCCAATTGTGTCCGAGAAGCCTTGACCGAGTTTTTCGATAATTGGTTGGATGTAATTATTCCAACCTTTTACAAACAAGCCAATAATGCCTGATATAGCTTTCGTTGACGATTCAATTGATGGGCGAATGTAATTATCGTACACACGACTGATTGAGTCTGACAGGTCATTGATTGCTTTTTCAGCGCTCTCAAAAATTGGAGCGATACCGGTTAAGACATTTGAAAAAGCCTCAGCAACGCCAGGCATATTGTCTGTAACACTTCTCTCAATGCCTTGTAGTAGGTCACCGCCAAGTTTGAAACCAATCTCCACGATGCTGGCTTGAATAGCTAAAACAGCAGACACAATCGAACTACCAATGCGAACGGCACCAGTCGATGTTATGACGTCATAGAAGCCATTTGCGAATGCCTGAGCGATGTTTCCAGCTGATGCAAACATATTGCCCGTGTTCTCGAATTGAGCTACAAGAGAGCGAATAATACGCTCTTTTTGACGTCCTAGACCATTTGCTATGCTTTCGGAAAGAAAGACACCAATACCAATTCCGACCGTTCCGATAGAGCCTGCAATCTGCCCTAGCGCATAAGCGATTTTCTCTGTCATGCCATTAAAGGCATTGACTACTCGTGGATCAGTTGCAATTTCTTCAAGTGTAGTCTTGATTTGACCAAGACCAATCTTAATGCGTTCTAATCCTTCTGCTCTGAATGCAGCGGTGAAGCCCTTGCTAAAGAGGTCTGTTAAGCCTTTCAGCTTATCTCCAAGGCCGTCGAAAATGCTCTTGAATTGGTTATCTATGTCAGTCAAGGCTATTTCTGGCAAGATGTCTTTGAAAGGTCCGCTGCCGCCTTTGCCTTTCTTACCTTGCCTTTACCTCCACCGCCACCAGAACCTCCAGATCCTCCGTCGTCCGAATCATCTTTCTTGTTCAAGAGCGTGATTTCATCGAAACCGGCTAACCCGAGCAGTTCTTTGACTGCTTTCTTAGCGTTTTTGGCCGAGTCTCCGAGGTTATCAGCTAGACCGCCTGAAGCGTCGTCTGCGTCGTCCATGGCATCTGCGAGGTCGCCTGCGCCAGATGAAGCATCTTGTAAGGCTCCGTTCATATTGCCAACTGCGCCAGCCACACCGTCTTTTACAGTCGCTTTCTTGTTGAACATCAAAGCGATAAACTCAGCGAGTTTAGCAGTCACGTTCTTCAAGACCATAGCAAAAGAGTTCAAGACTGGCATAATCGCATTGATAATTGGCAAGAATGCGTTACCTACGTTTAAGGCGGCATCCTTCAATAGTGATTTAAACAAGCTAATACGTCCATTGACCGACTGTGACAAGGTCGTGCCATACTTGGCAGTTGCCTGCTCCAAAATCGCCATGAGACGGATTTGTTGTTGAGTCTGATAGTCGAGCTGGTCCCAACTTTGTCCGTTTGCAAAACGCTTGAATGCTTCAGTCGATTGAATCATCGCCACATTGACGTTGATTCCTAGGTCTTCTCAATAATGTTATCGCATGGCTTTTTATCCATACTTCTTACAATTTCTTGTAAGTTCGGCATACATTTTCACCTACAACCGAATTGTTTAGGTGCTTACCACTCGTGGGGATATTTTATCTGTACTTTTTTGCAAAACAAAAGCACAGGTTCAATCCCTATGCTCTACGGTGACTAAGCCTCTTTAATTGCTTAGTTTACCTCGGTATCGTCGTGTTTAATTACTTAAAATTTAGAGTTCTACCGATTTTGGTAAGTTCTTAATCCGCCTATTTCTAAGCGGTGCGACAAAAGTCTATCGCTTCTGTATTCCCTAACAAACCTGAGCGAATCCGCTCCATAACGTCTGTAATGCTACGACCTGAACCCTCTGCGACTACTGCCGATGTCTGAAGCATCTTAGCAGTATACGCACTCAGCTTGTTAGAATCCTTGATAAAGCCAGAAAATAGGTTTGAATACACCGCCCGTATTTTGTCGCTTCACCAACGCCCATATTCATAGCGTTTGCATTATCGTTGACCCATTTTAAGAATGTCTGTGAGCTCTCGCCCATTTGACGCTTGATTTGGTTAATTGATGCTGTGACTTCAAGAGCCATCTGCGTTGAGTACATGCCGACATCTAACAATTTCTTGCCTAAATAAGCAAAGCCAGCGAATTTGGCTAGCTTACCAAACACACCTAGCATGGAGCCAGACTGTGCCTTGATTTTGTCGGTTGATGACTGTACTTTGTTAGAGGCATCTTTGACCTTGTTCTCGACTTCTTTCATCTTGTTCTTAAAAGGTGCGATTTCAGCATCAATCATTACCTTGAGCTCATCAAGAGTAACTCCCATCTATTCTCCTTTCATTTTCAATTTTCGATTATGACTTTCAGCGAATGCGCGCATGCGTTCCTGGTGCAATTTCAATTCTTGAGCCAATCTTGCTTGTTCGACCTGCTCTCGCTCTTCTCGAAAAGTTCAGGAGCATAATCCCATACTTCAAGCGGTTTAGCATCTTTGAAAGCAACATAGATACATTGTTCGCTATCATTTGCGAAAGTCTGTAAGATTCAATGATTTTTTCTTTTTGTTTTGGATTGTGACACGATTATAGCTTTCAATCATTTCTCTGATTTCAAGCACCGTTAAATCCCAAAAATCGAGGGCCTACCTCCGATATCTAAATACATCGGATAAAGCCCCTCAACCATTTCTTTTACTGATAATATAGCAGTCGACTCTACTCGACTACTTCCATTTTGCTTTTATTTCTTGGGAGTTTTCTTGCTTGCTTTCTCCCGTGGCATAAAACCCGATACTTGAAGCATTGGCAAGATAACGTCTGCCATGAATGCTGCCTGGTCGCCACCGTTATCGACGTAATCATCGTATAGGTCAGATACATCTTCAAATGAGATTCCATGCTCAAACTTTGAAGCGCTCCATGGTCAACAGTAACATGACTTTAAGGGGAGGCAAAGCAAAAGCTTCACTTCGGAGGGCATGAATACCTTGAGCAAGTTTGCTCCATTTTTTCTTCGACTTTCGTCGCTTGCAAGACGTGAGGCGGAGTTTTAACTCCTTGTCCTCACTGACTTTCCAAATTGCGTATGGTAGAGCCATCTATTAACCTCCAATTCCGTCAACGAATGTCAATTCAGACTGCAAGGCAATCTTGAGCGTAAATTCGATAACGGAGTTCACTCCGCCACCGCCCAATTTAACGGACACTTGACCTTCAAAGTAACCTTGGTATTGTCTGGGTAGGTTTGTTCAAAGTAGAGTTTCTCCTTTTGTCTGCAGATTACGCAAGACACGGTTAAGGTGAAGTGGCAGTGTGTTGTCATAAGCGAATTTGTACTCAAGTTCCCCCAGCATCACCAATACCAAATTCGTATTTCTTAACCTTGTCTGCAAGAGTTGTATTCTCGACTTTTTCAGGTTCAATACCAAATTCAGGGACTTCTTTCAAACCTACAAGATTTTGATAATCGCCTTTAGTTTTACTAAAAGCAAGCTTAATTCCGTTTGCTAACATGTATTAATTCTCCATTCTATACTGATAAACCAATTGTGAATTCAGGTCCACGATTCCCTCGAAGCGCATCAACTTGTGACGCAAATGCGACGGGTCAGGTACATCCTGACAATCTGTTCTTCGTAATCCTAAAGATGCGAAGATTTCATTGATTTTAACTGCCAAATCGCTTGTACTATCTTTGTCAAAGATATCCACCTTATAGCGGATATGCGACTTCTTCTCTTGGTCGTCGAACCAATCACCCGGTTTATTCTGTTCTTCCAAAAAAATAACGACTGGAACATTCTCCCAGTCGCTCGGGTAAGTATCGGTCACATTATCTGCGACCTTTTGCAATTCTTTGTAAATTAAAGTTTAATATTAATCATTTTATCTGTTCTCTTATCTTTCTGCTGACGTATTTTGAAACACTTCTAGATACACGGTCATGGTTATCTTTCAAAGCAGGATACAAGTAAGGTTGCGCAGGTTGACCATACATCTTATAAAACTCCCCTCTTTTCGCAAAGTGGTAAGGTCCTACGTTGATTTGGTCTTCATGCACGTACCACGGACTAGACCGATAAGACACGCTCACTTCTGGAGATATACCAGAATGATTCTCTTGTCCATTCGGACCCGTTCCTAATTCGACATAGGCGCCATGGTCTGAGTTCGTGAAGACTTCGCCCGATATCTTGTTTGCCGTTTTTTTTAATCGCACCCTAATGCTATTTCTGCTATTTCTCAATTCACCCTCATTCGCTGGCGCCCTGAGTTTCGCTTCAGCTTGTACGACTGTTTTAGCAGCATGCAAGACCGCTTGTCCTACTATCTCGTTGCTCTTTGCACCGTACAACTTACGGCATTTAGCGATTAAGCTATTTGCTCCGATTAAACCTGACACGTTCTAACTCCAAAACT